>JBLINP010000233.1:0-7819 GCA_047639415.1 Planctomycetota bacterium
TGTCTCCAAAGCCAATCGCTTGCCCAGCAACTCCCAATATCAATCACTCGCTAAACTCCCTCCCAATCTCGCAACCCTCCCAATCTCGCAACCCTCCCAATCTCGCAATCCTCCCAATCTCATTCCCCCCCTTCCAACCCCGCAACCCCGCGCCCTCCTCCCAAACTTCACACTCCCCCGCCAACTCCCAACTCCCCCGTTTAAGTCATTCTTCCCTCTCTCTCGTAGTAAACGAATCGCCCCCCAACCTGGTGTCTTACTCGCGCGCACCAAATTTCCCCGCGCTGACGCGTTCGCTTCCGCCCTGCACCCGACAATCCTGCCTTTCCTCGCCCGTCAAGCTTCCACTAAAGGTGCAGGAGATCCCCTTTTGTTGGAACGCGAGGAGTAACAGGGCCGAAGTAACGAAGCGTCTTAGGGAAATTTCAGTGCGCATTTTCTTGTTCTGTGAGGCGAAGCCGTCTTAGGGGTGCATGTGGATTTCAATGATCAGTCAGTTCAATAGGAACGAACTTCATGATGCGAACCGACCTCTCGATCTATCGATCAAGGCTAGCACGGATAGCTCAATTGAGCGCGGGACAAGGATACGAGTGGTTCGCGACCAAACTCCCAGGGCGATGGAGCCTACTCCGGTTCACATCACCGCTCGTATTGGCACAACGACTTGGCGTTGCTAAACGACGAACTGTCAGCTAGCAACGGTTTCGCGGTACTCCCGACGGTTCGGGTACGCGGAAAGGCGGGTCGGTATCGCCTTAAAGCAAGCAGCCGTCACTCGGGAGAGAGTGACGGCTGCTTTGGTTTGGTCGGACGGGCTTTCACCGCTGAACCGGCAGGTTACTGCCTACGGGTAGTCTGAGTGTTCGAGCATGTCGTTCGGGAAGAGGGACTTCGCTGGCGACTTCTAAAGGTACCCCGTGTTCGGGCGATGGGCGGGAGGAGGAGGGAACAACGAGTATTGGGCATTTGGGGTGCAGGTTGGCGACGGTGGGGAATAGTGGAAAAAGCTTCCTGGTCAGCGGCCTCTTGGCAATCAGAGCGCGTTAACCTCATCGGCATGACACGCGATCCCGTCTACATACTTGCCGTACTTGCTTTCTGCGTCGCCCTTTCGGAATGGTTGGCTCGGAAGACCATTCTGCGTCACGTCGGCTCGGCGCTAGTTGTGATCTTGATCGCCGCTGTGTTCGCGAACACCGGCGTCATTCCTGCTTACGAACCGGGCATTGAGATCTACGACGGCATCTTCACGTACGGCGTTTACGTCGGCGTCTTTTGGCTCTTGCTGTTGGTTCGGCTTGTTGATGTGAAGCGAGCGGGCTGGCCTATGTTGGTGCTCTTTGCATTCGGCGCGGCGGGAACGACGCTTGGCGTTATGGTCGGAATGTGGGCTGTTGACGGAGCGAATAGTATCGGCGAGCACTGGCGCGGTATCG
The DNA here is from genome assembly GCA_047639415.1 of Planctomycetota bacterium. Lineage (GTDB taxonomy): Bacteria > Planctomycetota > UBA1135 > UBA1135 > OFTM34. The sequence continues at coordinate 1,440 of JBLINP010000233.1, forward strand.
GCGGCATGTTCGTCGGAACCTATACCGGCGGAAGCGCGAACTTGAATTTGATCGCTGCCGAATACGGCGTGACACAATCGGGATCGCTGTTCATCGGTGTGAACGCCGTTGATGCGATCATGACGACCTTCTACATGATCGCGACGATCGCCATCCCGCGAATCCTTTGGCGGTTCATGCCGGGACGACCGAAGAAGCGAACCGTCAACGTGACGGCGGGCAGTGGGGACGGAGCGGGGGGAATGAACGACACCGAAACTTTGCATCCCTTTGACCTGGGAATTTTGCTCGCGTTGGGTGCCGGCGGTTACTGGCTCTCTGGCGAATCGAAACTGTGGCTCGATGAGTTCCTTTCGAGCTCGTTCGATCAATCCGTCAAGATTCCCAAAGCCATCGTTTTGACGGTGATCGCGTTGACCCTCGCTCAACTCCCGATGATCGCTCGTCTGCGCGGCACGCGCGTACTCGGCATGTTCGCAGTGATGATGTTCCTGTCCGTGATTGGCTGTCTGTGCAATTTGGCCGCTCTGGACATTCTCGGCGAGCTCGCGATAACGCTTTGGATTTTCGCGGCCATCGTCATAGCGGTTCACGCTTTGGTGATTTTCGGGTTGGCGGCCGTGTTCCGATTCGACTGGGATATGGCGGCGGTTGCTAGCCAATCGAATGTCGGCGGCGGGACCACAGCGATTGCGCTGGCTCGCAGTCTCGGTCGTCCAGACTTGGTTCTGCCCGGAATATTGGTGGGAGCACTGGGGACCGCGTCGGGAACTTTTTTGGGGATAATCGCGGTCGAGTACCTGTTGTAGGAAGAGCGAGTCCAAAGCGGTACGGCTTTGAGCGCTTCCCTGTTACTCTGGCGCTTCGATGTTCCTCTCCATTTTGGCAACGGTTTCGCTCGCGCTTGCACTGACTTCTCGTCAGCAGGGTAGCTCGGTCGTTGGCGACGTAATCCAGTCGAGCTTGCCTGGGCGCCACTGGCGTTTGTTCGGCAGCCTACTGCTCGTTTTGGTGGGGGCCTACGCGCTCACGAACACGGAAGGCGACATCGTTTTCCTGATGGTGCCGCTGGTGATCGCGCTAGTCGTGCATCAAATTCGACCGGGCGTTTCCGATCGTGTCGCGGGGACTGAGGGTGTGCGAGCGGGCTGGAATTCGCGCGCTTACTCCGAATTGGACGAGTGGCGTTTGAACGGTGATCACTTGCGTTTTCGTTTGTTTGGACAATGGACAGCAGTGCCGCTTGATTTGGATAAGCAAGGACCGGTTCGTGACCGCCTGCACGAAGTCGCCGCTGCTCGGATGAGCACGATTAATCAGTAGAAGGATTTGCTCGCGATGGATTGGATGGATATTCAGGCCGCTGGTGCCGGCAAAGTTGGTGGAGCGAAGATTGGCGAGGGGACTGTCGGCGGTTCGGCCGCAGCGGAATTGCTCGAGGGCTTGAACGAGCCTCAAAAGCAAGCGGTACAGCACAGCGAAGGCGGCCTGCTGATTTTGGCAGGCGCTGGGTCCGGCAAGACGCGCGTGATCACTCGGCGCGTCGCTTGGTTGTTGAAAGTGGCTGGCGCTCGGCCGCACGAAATCCTGGCGATTACGTTCACGAATAAGGCCGCCAAAGAAATGCGCGATCGCATCGAGAAATTGGTGGAGATGCGCGGCGTTTGGGTTTCGACCTTTCACGCCATGTGCGCGCGCATTTTGCGCACCGACATCGAGACGCTGGGCGCCTGGACGCGCGACTTTTCGATCTACGACACGTCGGATCGAAACATGTTGCTCAAGCGCTTGATCAGCGACGAGGGCTACGACTTGACGCGCTTCCGTCCTGCGATGGTGGGCGGTTGGATCAGCGAGCGCAAAAATTCGGTCTTCGATCCCGAAGCGATGGACGACGGCATTTCCGGAATGGAAGCGGAAGTCCTGAACAAGGTCTATCACGCTTACGAACGGACGATGCGATCGAACAACGCGCTCGACTTTGATGACTTGCTCTTGAAGACGCTCGATTTGTTCCGCGAACATCCGGGTGTGCGCGACAACTACGCGCATCGTTTCCGCTATGTGATGGTAGATGAGTATCAGGACACCAATCGCGTTCAGTATTTGTTGACGCACGCGCTTTCGGGCAAGCACCGAAACCTGGCGGTGTGTGGCGATCCCGATCAGTCGATCTATGCCTGGCGTGGCGCGGATGTGAGCAACATCCTCGATTTCGAAAAAGACTTCACTGCACCGACGGTGGTCAAGCTCGAACAAAACTATCGCTCGTCCAAAAACATCTTGGGCGCGGCGCAGGGTGTGATCTCCAAGAACCTCGGGCGCAAGGAAAAGGACCTGTGGACCGAGCGCGAGGGAGGGGAGAAGGTTTTCGTAATGGCGTGCGCCGACGAGAACGATGAAGGCGATGAGATTGCGCGGCAGATCAAGTCGCTGATGGCGAGCGGGCGGACGGCAGACGAGATGGCGCTGTTCTATCGCGTGAACTTTATGCAGCGCGCGCTCGAGCGGGCCCTGCGTATGGCCGGTGTGCCGTATCAGATCATTGGCAGTGTCGAGTTCTACGCGCGGCGCGAGATCAAGGACTTGGTTTCGTACTTGCGCTTGCTTGTGAACCCGGCGGACGACGTGGCATGCGCGCGTGTGATCAATGTTCCCGCGCGTGGCGTGGGAGCAAAGAGCATGGAGAAGCTCACGGCCTGGGCTCGCGATCGCAGTCTGTCGCTGTTGCAAGCGGCCTCATCGGAAGAAGCGCGCGATGCCATTCGCGGACGCGCGAAGACTGGCTTGACGGCCTTCTCCGAGTTCTTTGCGAACCTGACGCACTTGGGTGAACTGAGTGCATCTGAGGCTCTGGAGGAAGTGACGCGCGCTCTCGATTACTACGCCTACCTCGGAAAGTTGCCCGATGCGGATCAGGTGATGCGCGAGGAGAACGTCGACGAATTGCGGACGCACGCCGAGACGTACGACAAGCAAAACCCCGAAGGCAAGCTGCGCGGGTTCTTGCAGGACATCGCGCTCGTCAGTGAAATCGACAGTTACGACGAGAACACCGAGAAGGTGTCGTTGATGACGATGCACGCGGCCAAGGGACTCGAATTTCCATTCGTGTTTATCGCTGGGCTCGAAGAGGAGCTGTTGCCGCACGCGCGCTCCATGGAAGATCCCGAAGGCATCGAGGAAGAGCGACGTTTGATGTACGTGGGTATGACGCGGGCCGAAGAGCGCTTGTTTATGACGCGCGCGGAATGGCGTTTTCACTTCGGTGAGTCTTTGCCGCGCACACCATCGCGTTTCCTTGACGAGATCCCCCCGGAGTTCTTGGAGGGCGGCGGAACGGAGGCGGACGAGGATGAGATGCTCGGCGTTTTCGAAGCACCGCAGGACGACGCAGCGCTGAAAGTTGGCGCATGGGTCGAGCACGATCACTTCGGCCGAGGATTGGTCGAGAGCCTGCGTGGTTCTGGAATCAATGCTCGCGCTGCCGTGAGTTTTAGTGGCGTTGGGCGCAAGGATTTGTTGCTTCAATACGCAAAGTTGCGTGTGATCGAAACGCGATGACGGACGCAGCGGAGTACATTGCGCGGTTTGAGCGTTTGTTGAAGGAAGCCGAAGCGGCGGGTGCTTTGGCGGAGTTGCAACCACTCTTGCGCGACGCGCTTGGAACGATCCAATCGGCAGAGACTCGTGGCGTCGAGCAAATCACTGAGTTCCCTCAGCGCTTCGGAATCGTCGGTGCCAGCGAACAAATGGCACAGGTGTTCGACCTGATTGAGCGCGTTGCGCCGAACGACGTTTCCGTGCTCATCTTGGGAGAAACGGGCACGGGCAAAGAATTGGTCGCGCGTGCTTTGCATGACTACTCCTCACGATCGACCAAACTCTTCATGGCCGAAAACTGCGCCGCGGTTCCGGCTGAACTCCTAGAGAGCGAGCTTTTTGGTCACGTGCGCGGTTCCTTTACCGGCGCCGTGGCCGATCGCGACGGACACTTTCTTGCCGCGGATGGCGGGACGGTGTTTCTCGACGAGATCGGTGATATGCCGCTGCCCATGCAGTCCAAGTTGCTGCGCGTGCTCCAGGAGGGCGAAGTTCGCCCGGTCGGCTCGAACAAGATGATCAAGGTCGACGTGCGCGTCTTGGCCGCGACGAATAAAGATCTACCCAGCGAGGCTCGCTTGCGAAACTTCCGCGAAGACCTCTACTATCGTCTCAACGTGATCACGATTTCGCTTCCCGCTCTCCGCGACCGCGTCGGGGATGTTCGTTTACTGACACAGTTCTTTCATGCTCGCATGAACACAGAACACGGTCGGGGAACGGTTATTTCGGAAGAGGCTATGCAAGCGCTCGAAGCTTGGTCATGGCCCGGAAACGTGCGCGAATTGGAGAATGAGGTTCAGCGTGCTGTGGTGTTGTCGAATGGCGTGATTGAGAAGCGAGATTTGTCGCCTCGGTTGCTTAGCTAGTCCCCGCTGTCGCGGGTTATCTGTGAACTCGTTTGGAGGAGTACGATGGGCGTTCTAACGATTACTGAAGATGGTGAACAACGGGCTTTTCGCATAAGCGAGGGCACGCTTTCGGTTGGTAGCGGTGAGTCTGTCGATCTTCGACTGAACGCTACCGATGTGGCTGGGCATCACGCGAACCTCGAATGCGTGAATGAGAACTTGCTCATCGAGCCGCTGCCTGGCGTGACCCCTCCAACGATCAACGGTGTGAATCTCAAAAAGAAAACACGCCTTGGCCCCGGCCAGGATTTTCGAATCGGACAGGCACGGATCAGTTGGAAAGTTGACGAATCGATTGTGCAGGCTGTCGAGGCGGAACCCGTTAGCTCATCGAAGTCGGCGTCCAAGCCGAAGCCGCGCTCGTCTTCGAAATCGAGTAGCAAGCCTCAATCTCGCTCGACAACGAAAAGCAAGACGAGTTCGAGCCGCAGAGCAACCAGCACGAGGTCGAAAAGCAGCCTGCCGGCCGTTGCCATCGTGGGCATCATTCTGGCGATCGTTGGATTGGGTTTTCTCTTTTTCAATCGACAACTTGAGAAGAGCAATTCAGTCGCCAACGAAGCCAACGCGCATTTTCATCTTCGCAAAGCCGAGGAGATGATGGACGCACTCAATACAGATGTTGCGCAAGATCATTTGGACAAGCTGGTGAAGTCTGGGCTGACGGCGGAAGAGAACGTGCGTTACAAAGCAGTTGAGCAACGCATCCAAGCGGAGTTCGCCAAGATCAATCAAGAGGAACAACAGATTGTTGGATCCAAGTGGTTCGAGCCCAATCTCGAGGTTTACGAAAAGTATTATCTGACCGGCACTCCTGACCTGGCGCGCGTGCGAATGTTCCTCGAGCGCTGTGCGGAATTCCGTAAGCGTTGGCCAAACCATGCCAAGATTGGTTGGGTCGAGCGGCAGGAACGTCGTTTTGCCAATACGACCGGTTTGGATCAGCCCCCTGGATACGCCGATGTGATGTGGCGAGCGAAGCTATACACCGATACGCGGCCCAAAGACTTCGGCCAGGCTTTGGCTTTACTCGAAGGCTATCGCGACAAGGCCGAGACAGCCGAAGAGCGCGTGGGACTTGGCAAGTTCGTCGACGAACTCATCGAGACGCGAGAGGAGTATCACCACGAACAACTGCGATTCGCGCGCGGTGAGTACGAGAAAGGCAACGTCTCGCGCGCAATCGAGTGGTTGGTCCAATCGATTATTGGTCTAGGCGATAAAACCATGGCGGATGAGGCTGCTGAAATTTTGATCAAGTTCGCGGGCGTGGAATCGGTTTTGCTCGGCTATCGAGAAATGCGGGCCGATGACTACGCGCTCTTGATCAAGAACGAGATCGTGGCGGATTTTATGAGCGATGTTGAGTAGCAGGGCGTTGTGGGAGTCAGACGCTACCGTAGCTGTAGTGGAAGCTTGACGGTCGAGAAGAAGAAGGTTTCTCGACCCACAAGGGGGGATTGAACGTTGTCACCGGGGAAGCTCGATGCACACGAGGAAGACGCCAGGCTCGGGGGCGATTCGTTTCCCGAGACGGAGAAGAAGAACTTAAACGGGGGAGTAGGGAGTTGCCGGAGGATTGTGAAGTTTGGGAGAAAGGCGCTGGATTGCGGGGTTGCGAAGGGCGGGGTTTGAGTTTGAGGGGGCTTGTGAGTTTGGGAGGGAGTTAAGCGAGTGATGGAGATTGGGAGTTGCTGGGCAGCGATTGGCTTTGAAGACACGCGTGGAGTTGCGGCTTTGGGGACAGGCGCGGACTTGCGACAGGCGCGGGCGTTGAGTTGGACTTACGACAAGCGTGGAGTTGCGAGGGTTGGAATCGATCGACTGATGACGATGGACGATTAGGGCCGGAAGTTTAGCTATGAC
>JBLINP010000234.1:0-7780 GCA_047639415.1 Planctomycetota bacterium
GTCAACAATCCTGAAGATGAAAGCGCCGGAAAACGCGAGGTTCCATTCGGTCGTGAGATCTGGGTGGAGGCCGATGACTTCCGCGCGGAAGCACCGCGTAAATGGCATCGCCTGGCGCCCGGAAAAGAGGTCCGTCTTCGATACGCCTACTACATCACGGTGACTGGATTCGATTCGGATCCCGTGACCGGTGACGTCACCGAAATCCGCTGCACTTACGATCCGGAAACCAAAGGTGGGGATTCGGCCGACGGTCGCAAAGTGCGCGGAACCATTCATTGGGTTTCCAAGGCTCACGCGATCGACGCCGAAGTTCGTTTGTACGATCATTTGTTCGCGCAAGCGGCGCCGATGAAAGTGGAAGAGGGCGGTCATTTCACAGACAACCTCAATCCGAACTCACTCGAGACTATGGCGGCCAAAGTCGAACCTTCAGTCGCGGAATGCGGAGGAGAGCTTCCGTTTCAGTTGGAACGTCGCGGTTACTTCATACCCGATTCAAAAGACTCTAAGCCCGGTGCACTCGTGCTCAATCGAGCCGTCGCTCTCAGGGATTCTTGGGCGAAGCTTGAGAAGCAGCTCGCGAAGTGAGACGGCGCCTCATCTAGTTTCACGGAGTACGACTTCTATGAGATCACAACTTTTAGCGAGCCTGCTTTTTTGCGTTGTTGGGATTCAGAGTTGCGCCGTATCCAAGCCGATGGCTCCACGGGGAGAAACGCTTTGGATGGAGTCCTTTGATGGCCTTGCGCTGGCCTACGACGATCGTGACACCGTCGAATCGAACACCACTTTGCTCTTTATTCACGGCCTATGCTGTGAACGCGGCTTTTGGGCGGAGCAAGCTGAGCGCTTCTCGGGCGAGTATCGCGTGATCACGGTCGACCTCGCTGGGCACGGCGAATCGGGAGTCGATCGAAGTTCTTGGACGCTTCCCGATATGACTCGCGATGTAGTTGCTCTGGTCCGCGGGCTCGACCTATCGAGGGTTATTTTCGTGGGCCATTCCATGGGGGGGCCAGTTGCGATTATGGCGGCAGCAGAGCTCCCGAATCGAATCGAAGCGGTGGTTGCCGTGGACGCGCTTCACGATCCCGAGCTGCGGATCGCGCTGGAAACGTTTCAGCCTTACCTGGATGCGATGGCGCTTGATTACGCGAAATTTTGGGCGCAAAGCGTTGAGGGCACGTTCCTACCGGACGCAGATCAAGCTGTGATGAATCGCGTGCTCGCGACGGCCAATGCGACTCCGCTTGAGGTCGCCGCTGGGTTGATGACCTCATTCCCCGAGTTTGATTTGGCGAGGACACTCGCGCTCTGTCCGGTTCCAGTGCGCTGTATCAACTCTGCGATGAGTCCCACGAAGTTAGAAGCGGCCCAAGCCGTGGCTCGAGATTTCGACGCGATCATTTTGGAGGACGTCGGTCACTTTTTGATGCTGGAAGCACCCGATCGGTTCGAGCGCAGCCTCCGCCAAACGCTGCAGCAACTACTGAACTGACTGGCATGCGTGTTGATCCGTTGCGCTAACCCATTTCTGCGGCTTCACTTGGGCGCAAATTTCGTGTTCGAGGGCCTGCCAAAGACCTGAAGCGACGCAGTCTGCTACTCGGCCTGAACTTAGCTCGAAGCCATCAACACGGAAGCCAGGCAGTTCGAAAGGGGAGCGGGGGTCCGGAGGCTGGCCCTACCGAGCCGCGAGAGTGCGTCCCCTGTGCCCCCTCGAGCGATAGGCAACGGGCCAGGACTTCAAATGCAGTCCGGGACAGGCGGTGGTCTTGAGCTCGCCGTGCCCGTAGACGCGTTCGCCCGAGATTCCGTAGCTCGTACGGAGATGGGCCACGAGCGACTCCAATGAACTCATGGCGGATCCGCTTGGCGCTTCCCGATCGAAATCCCCAAGTAGGCAGATTCCGATGTTGTGGGGATTGTTGTTGGCACCAGCGTGGGCACCGACCCAGCGCAGGCTGCGGCCTTCGAAGATGCGGCCGCTCGGATCGATCAAGTAGTGATATCCGATATCACCCCAGCCATGCGTGTTCTGGTGATACTTCTGAATCTTGTGAATGGCGTTCGCGGATTCCGTCTGCGACGAGTGCCTGAGCACTCCCGCCAACTCGGCCGAATGGTGGACGGTCACTCGATTCCAAGCTCCCGAATTTCGCGTCAGGTTGGAAGGGCGCGGAGCGGCGGGCTTCCAATGCGCGCGGGGAATGACGTTTAATGCCTGCGGCGCGCTGGGACGCTGCTTTTCGATTCGGTGCAGAGCTTCGCGGGCCTTCTGGCGGTCCACCGCTGTGGACGAGCTCGAGCGAAGAATCCGGCCATAACCAGCGGTGGCGGCGTCGAGCCTGGTCGCCAACGTAGAAGCGGTCAGTTGGGACTTGTCGCGGGTCGCGAAGGTCAAGCGGCCGTCCGCCAAGGTAAATTCGGCTTCAATTCGAAGTGCCGAGTCCGCCCGCCGTCCGGCGCCCTTCAACCAGCTCTCAATACTCTCAAGTTTTTCCCACGAAAGCGGCTTGAAACGCCAGCTCGGAGCCGTCTGATTCCGAGTCGTGCGTGGTTTGGAAGAGCTTGACGATGTATAGGTGCGCGGGGTGTAGTTGCCGGTTTGACAGCCGCTCAGCGCTCCTAATAGCACGCAAATGCCCAGGATCCCCGAGAGGAGCCCAAGGTGGTTGCGAAGTGAGGTCGATGTAAGCATCAACAACCACCTCGCGCGTTGGGGCGCGTGAGCCGTACCATGACCATGTGGATACAGCAGTGAAGGCCAGCGAGCAAATGGAAAGGCGAACCATCGGGAAACCAAGTTGGATCACGGTCGTGATATTGGGGCTTTTGAGCCTGTCGATTGGGCGACCGAGTTGGGCGGATGACGAAGATCTCGAGCTGGCGGCACTGCTTGCCGAAGAGCGCGTCGAGGCGGACCGCTTGCGCCGTAGCGGCGATTTGCGTCCGGCTCGGAGGATCCTGGCCACGCATCTTGAAGATGACCCGGAGGACTACCTCGCGCTCATTATTCTCGCGCGGTGCGATTTCGACAGGAATCTCGTGGAAGCGGCTCAAAAGCAGTCGAAGCGAGCGTTTGAACTGGCGGAAACAGCCGGAGATGCGGTCGCCCTCGTAGAAGTGGCTCGCGCTCGGATCGAATTCTACTTGGAGCTGGGCGAGCACGAGAACGCCTTGGCGGTGGTGGAACGCGTGGGAGCGGCCCTCACTCCTCAAAGCGATCCGACGAGCGCATGGTGGCTTTCGCGCGCGCTCTACAGCGCAGGTCGTCGTGACGAGGCTCGCGACCTTTGGGCCGTCGGTGCACGCGCAGACGTGGATGGCGATTGGGAAAGATTGCTGTCGAAGGCGCGCTGCGAACGAGCGGCTGGTTGGTACGAGCGCGCTTCGAAAACTTTGATTTTCGCGGACAAAACGGCGCGCAAAGCAAACGGCCGCGGTGAAGCCGATGTGCATGCGGAGCTCGGCAGTCTGTTCTTTGAAGTCTATCGCGAAGTGGAAAGCGCGACGGGCAACAAACATTCGGTGGCGGAGGAGTATCGAGAAGCGTTGCGACTCAACCCGCGGCACGAACCGGCGTTGCTCGGGCAGTTGGAGTTGTATCGCTACAACTGGCGGCGGCAGCGGCACTCGTCGGGAGAGATCTTGCGCGACCTTTTAACCTTGCACGGGGACTCCGTGGACGTGCGACTTGCGGCCGCATCTTCTGCGCTCGATTCAGGTCGGCTGCCGCTGGCAGAGCAGCACATTCGCAAGCTGGAAGGATTGGCTCCCAAGCGTAGGGAAGTTCGCACGGAACGTGCGACGTTGAACTGGGTGCATCACCGCCGCGAAGAGGCCCAAGCTATTTTGGCGGAGCTTGCCAAAGAGGATCCGCGCGATGGGCGACCGCATCGAGAGGTCGGTCGTCACCTGTGCGAGTTGTATCGGTTTGCCGAAGCGGTGCCATTTTTGAAGCGGTCGGTGGCGATCGACGGGAGCGACCCGCAGGCGTGGACGCAATTGGGCAGAGCGCTCGCGAATACTGGATTGGAAACGGAGGCGCTCGAAGCGCTGTATCGCTCCAAAGAAGTCTCAGGCGGGCGACTCGATGCGTGGCGCAAGAATATGCGTTTGGTTTTGGAGCGTATCCGCGACGATTGTGTGGTCGCGGATTACGACCAACTATCCTTTGTATGGCGTCCCGATGCGCAGGCTGTTTTGGACGTCTATCTGCCAAAATTCTATGCCGACGCACGTGAAGAACTGGCGAAGCGCTACGGGCATACTCCGGGACATACGCGCATCGAGATCTTCCGCAAGCATCAGGACTTTTCGACGCGTTCGACCGGTTTTGAGGGCTTTCCGGCCACCGGCGTGTGCTTCGGACCGGTCGTGACGGCGCTATCTCCGCTATCTGAAATGCGCGGTAAATTTTCGTGGGCACGGACCTCGTTCCACGAGTTCAGTCACGTGATTCACTTGGGGCTTTCGAACAATCGCTGCCCGCGCTGGATCACCGAAGGTCTAGCGACTTGGGAAGAGGAAGCGCGCGACCCCTCGTGGACGCGCAACATGCGACGCGACTTGCTCGATGCGCGCGCGAATGGAAACATCATTCCCGTGCGCGAATTGAACGATGCCTTCCGCGGGCCGCGCATTCTGTTTGGTTATTACCAGGGTGGGCTGTTGTGCGAGATGTTGATCGATCAGCACGGCTTTGGACCCATGGTGCGTTTGCTCGAAGCCTTCGATCAGGGTTTGGATTTGGACGCCGCTCTCGACACAGTCTTCGCCTTGACGCCCGAGGAGATGGACGCGGATTTTTTGAAGTTCGTGGATACAAAACTGGCGGGTCTGCGATTGGAACCTCGCTGGGTTCCAACTTCGGTCCGCGCGATGCGACTTTCTCTGCGCGAACAACCGCCCAAGGGGAAAGCCGCTCGCGATAAGTGGCGCGAGGACTGGCTAACCGTCGCTTGGTCGAGCTGGCAAATCGGAAAACGCATCGATGCAGAGGAAGCTCTTCGAACGGTGAGTGCGATGGAGCCGACTCCACGCTCGTACTTCTTGCGCGCAGAAATCGCTCTCAAACAAGGCGATCAAACGGAATCGAAACGATTGATTGAGCAGGGATTCGAAGCCGGCGGTGAGGATTTTAGATCGCGAATGCTGCTCGGCATGCTCGCCATGCAAGCGGGCGAGCAAGCGGAAGCGTTGGAGCAATTCAAAGCTGCCGAACTCGCCTTTCCCGGTTATTCCGACGAGCAGTTGTCGGCCGAGGCGAGTCAGTGGCAATTGCATGAAGCGCGCGGCGAAACCGAATTGGCCATGGCGGCGCGCGAACGATGGCTCGGTTGGAACGCAAGCGACAGCAAAGAGCGATTGATCGTCGCGCGATGGTTGAGCAAACAGGAACGCTATGAGGAAAGCGCACAGCGGTTCTCGGAAATCAACGACGTCGATCCCTTCTCTCGCAAGTTGCATTTGGAATGGGGACAAGCCTTAGCAAGGGCCGGGCGACATCGCGAAGCGTTACGCGAGTTCGATGTTGCGCTACTGGTTCCTCCGCACCTTGATGCGGACGTCCTAAATTATCGCGGCAAGCCCGTGACCGAAGTTGAGATGGCCAATGCACTACTTGGGCTGGGCGGCTCTTACCAGGAGCTCGGAATGACTGAAGATGGCGCGGCCAAACTGGACGAGATGCTCGGTCTGTCAGGAGCAGCTGCCGCGGAGCGCGCGGAACAGCGCAGCACGATTCGATCCTGGCGCGAGAAGTCCGCCGCCGCTTTGGCGAAGGACGCTTCGAAAGATGAACTTGACGGAAGCTCCAGTCGAACGGAGTGAGGCCGGGGCTCGGGATGTGAAGGTGCTCGAGTGAGAGCGCCGGTGCTGATCGCTATGGCGGGCAGCCTTTTAAAGCTTCGTGGAAACCGAGCCGATCATTCGCCGGATGAACGGCTCGCTGGCTACGATGGGGCGCTATGAGTTCCAGTACGCCACACAGCTCCAATCCGCCCGCTACCGGTGAACGCGGACGATTCGTCATCCTCGATGGAGTCGACGGCTGCGGGAAGAGCACGCAGGCTAAAATGCTTGTGGAGCGACTCGAGCGCGAGGGCCGGTCCGCTCTCCATTTGCGCGAACCGGGTAGTTCAAAGCTCGGCGAAGAGCTGCGTGAAATTTTTCTGTCGCGAAGACACAACCTTTCGGCCAAGGTCGAAGTTTTGCTGGTCGCGGCCGCCCGTCGCGCCATGCTCGATGAGTGCGTTGAACCGGCACTGGCTGCCGGTCGCGATGTCGTCTGCGAACGCTTTCACTCATCGACCTTCGCCTACCAAGGCGTAGCCGGCGGACAAGACCTTGAACAACTGGATCGACTGCTCATCGATTGGGCCTCCGATCCGATGCCCGATTTGATTGTGCTTTTGGACATCGAAGTGAGTGTCGCGAGTGCGCGCCGCGGAGAGGCCACCGATCGCATGGAGGATCGCGGCGACGAGTTTCAAAAATTGGTTGCAGAGGGTTATCGCCGATATTCGAAGCGCGCAGGCGTTGTCATGCTTAACGGCGATCGCGACGTCGATACGGTCGCGGAACAAATTTGGTCGGAGGTCTGCGCGCATGCAAATTCTTGACGAACTGATTTCTCACGAAGCGACCTTAGAAGGGCTTTGGAATGCAGCGGCCGAGAAGCGCTTGCCGCATGCCTTCGTGTTCGAGGGCGCCAGCGGCATCGGGAAGTTCAATGCGGCGCTGCGATTTGCGAGCGGTCTGTTTTGTGATGAAGGACCCGGTGCACCCTGTGGCACTTGTCCGCCCTGCAAACGGATTCGCAGTGGCGAACGTCGCGGCAATCATCCCGACCTCTACCTGATCGACGCGGTCGAAGAGGCTCTCGAAGCTACGGGTTCCAAAAAGGTTCTCTCACTTTCCATTTCGCTGAGTCGCATCGCCATTCGCGACGGTGATGAAGACTGTGCTGAGGGTTTCTTGCGCTTGGTGTCGGTCGAAGATGGTTGGCGAATCGTGATTATCCGCGAAGCAGAGCGGATGAACAAAGAGGCTCAGAACGCCTTGCTCAAGACGTTGGAAGAGCCCGGCAAACACACGCTGCTCATCTTGGAAACGTCCCTGCCCGGCGATTTGCTCGCCACGATTCAAAGTCGCTGTGTGAAGATTCGCTTTGATTATTTGCCGATCGAACAAACCGAACGGCTCCTCATCTCCAAGGGTGTAGATCTTGCGGAGGCTTTAGTTTTGGCGGCTTGGTCGAATGGAGCGCCTGGTGAGGCCCTGCGGCTCAAGCGTGAAGGCGCCCTCGAAATGCGCGCCCTGTTTCTCTCCGTTCTGCAGGGGCAGCGCGGGGCTGTGGAAGCGGCGGCTGAATTTTGGAAGTTGCCCGGCGAGTTCATCGGCTCGACGCCCAAAGCACAGGGGCGACATCGCGCGCGCGTGGCACTCGACGTGTTGCTAGGGTTGCTCGGCGACTGGCTGCGTCTGACCGAGGGGCTCAGCTCAGATCAGTTGAGGCATCGCGACATCGCTAGCCAAGGCGGTTTCAGCGGGGGAGCTTTTGATTCGACCACGGCGAGCGCCTTGAAATCGAAAATTGATAGTTGCCTGGAATTGCGGGCGACCATGCAGGGCAATGTTTCACCAGAGCCCACAATCGAACGTTGTCTACTGGTTCTAGAGAATACGGAGGGCGCGGCGATCGCGCCCGGACGCTAAGCTCAACTCACCATGGACGAAACCATCCGCAAGTTGGCCAGCAAATGTGGCTATT
>JBLINP010000235.1:0-7722 GCA_047639415.1 Planctomycetota bacterium
TTACTTTTTGTTGTTGGTGATCGAATTATCGTTGTTGAAAGGCATTTCGCTGGCGCTCCTAGAGCGGATGCAACCGAGTCGAAACTTCTGGAAAGATTTTAATCCGGACTTTATTCCGCATAAGAAAGGGGAAAGACGAATCCAGATTGGGTGACTCAACGAAGACCTCTGAAACAACGAGTAATCCAATGATCAACCGCACCCAGCAAAAAAAACGTCCCGAACTAGAGATGCAGAACACACAGCAGAACGACACTGTTCTCGTTAGTGGCGCAGGCGGGCTCGTAGGGCAAGCTCTACTGAAGCGGCTGACAGGCCAAGGGCAAGCGACGAACAAGCTTGTCCGATCTGTGCCGTCCAACGGCGAAGTGCTGTGGAACCCTCAAGCTGGAACGATCGACGAGTCCGCGATCGCAGCGAAAGGCGTCGTCCACTTGGCGGGCGAAAACATTGCCGACGGTCGCTGGTCGCAAAAGAAGATGGCGGCCATTCGATCGAGTCGAGTCGAGGGAACCAAGCTGCTTTCCGAAAGCTTGGCGCGACTGGCGACTCCGCCGTCCGTCCTCGTCACCGCCTCGGCGATCGGCTTTTACGGAGAAGGCGGTGACAAGCTTTTGACCGAGCAAAGCCCCGTGGGATCCAGCTTCCTGGCCGAGGTCTGCGACGAGTGGGAAAAAGCCACCCAAGCTGCGCGAGATGCCGGCATTCGAGTCGTCCAATTGCGAATTGGAGTGGTTCTGGCCCGCGATGGAGGTGCGCTGCAAAAAATGTTGCTGCCCTTCAAGCTGGGACTTGGAGGCCGTATCGGTGACGGCAAACAGTACATGAGCTGGGTACTCCTGGATGATCTCGTTTCGATCATCTGCAAGGTTCTCGATGACGATCGGTTCGAGGGACCCGTCAACGCGACGGCGCCTCATCCGATTACCAATACGGAGTACACGAAGACATTGGGCAAAGTCCTGCGCAGGGCGACCATTGCTCCAATGCCCGCGTTTGCTGCGCGACTTGCTTTCGGAAAGATGGCCGATGAGCTGCTGCTTGCAAGCCTTCGAGTCCATCCCAAAGAACTCTTGGACAAGGGCTTCGTCTTTGAAGAGCCGCTCCTCGAAGGGGCGCTTCGCGCGGCGCTCGGGGAGGCACGGTAACTCCTGTGGCCACTCGAAAGCCCGCGTTGACTCTGTGGCGTGAACAGCTGGTTCGACGAAGCTTGGAAGATGTGTTTGGGTTCTTTTCCGCCCCGCAGAACCTGGAAGCCCTAACTCCCTCCTGGTTACGTTTCCGCGTCCTCGGAAGCTCTTCTCCTGTCATGAAGGCAGGCACGACGATTGACTATCGGCTGCGGGTGCATGGGATTCCGATTCGTTGGAGAAGTTTGATTTCGGCTTGGGAGCCGCCCTTCGGATTCGTGGACGAACAGGTGCGAGGCCCGTACCGTTCCTGGGTGCACCGTCACTCTTTTCGGGAGACCGAAGAGGGAGTTGTCGTCACCGATTACGTGGAGTACGCGGTGCTCGGAGGAGCCCTCATTGACCGACTTTTCGTTGGTCGAGATCTGAGACGCATCTTCGATCATCGCTATGAAACACTGGCGAAGCTGCTGCCGGACGACGAGCATTACGCGAGTCCCAAAAAGATCCCGCAACCGGCGCCAACTGGCGTCTAGATACTCAACCTCGGGTTCCGAACTTCATCTCCATTCAATCATGAACATCGCTCACTCTAAATCATCTTCGCGAGCCTCCAAGGCACGCGGTTTGACCCTACTATTCGGGTCGATTGCGTTCGCCGCTCTGCTAACTGTCAGCTCTTGCAGTTCCACGTTCCCGAATCGAGAAGTTCTCGGAGAGCGCTTTCCCGAAGTAACCGGCGAGACGCTCACCGGCGAGAAGCTGGCGCTCCCGCTGAATGAGCCGACGGTTCTGCTTCTCGGCTACGTCCAAGATGCGCAATTCGACGCGGATCGATGGCTAATCGGGCTTTTGCAGGCGACGCCTCCGGTTCGCATCCTCGAAGTGCCCACGATCCCCGGCCTCTTTCCGACTATGTTGGCGGGGACGATCGACGAAGGCATGCGAAAGGGAATCCCCAGCGAGGACTGGCAATCGGTGGCGACTGTTTACGGCAGCGATGCAGAACTAATCGTCGAACTTACCGGCAACGAGCGCCCGCGGAATATCCGCGTGCTTCTGCTCGACGCCGAAGGTCGCGTTCGTTGGTTCCACGACCGCGGTTTCTCAGCGGGCAAGCTGCTCGAACTCGGCAAGGAAGCGGCTCGACTGGTCGAGGCGAGTTCGAAGTAAAGCGCGAGTGGTGTGACGCAATCATGTGTCGCGTGACTCTGGGGTGATTACGCTTTCGCGATCCAGGCGAGCTCGAGCTCGAAGGCTCCTGCTTGCCGGTCCGCGATCAGGAGGCCGAAGCTCTGCACATCCGCGAATGAGAGAGCGGGCGCAGTCTTTACCGGACGCCCGCGCCACGAGGGGACGAAGTCAGAGGGAGTGAAAGTGAGTTCCTTCCACGTATCGAACTCAGTTTCGAAAGGCGCGAGATAGGAAACGCCGTCGTAGAGGTAAGTCGTTCGTAGGCGCAGCTTGTAGCGCTTGCTGTCACCTCGAATACATACGACCAGCGCTTGTGCGTCCATTAGATTGCGTGACGCGCGATTGGAACGCACCGAGGCGAAGCCACCGCCGGAATCTAGGGAGAGGTTGCCCGTGAAGAGCGCCGTCCCTGAAGCGGTTGCAACCAAGCGGCTCGAAGACACTCCGCCCATCACGACGTCGTCGGCAGCGGACCATCGATCAATCTCCTTCTCGCTGGAGAAGTCGATCAAGATTTGCGAGTGAGGACTAGCAGTCATGGAGAGGGATGTAGGTGGTAGGCATTCGAAGCGGGCTCACTTGCTCCCCAAAACGCGTACTTGCTTCAGGATTTGGAGCTCATTGCTCGGAGCGCCGCTCCCCAACTGCACGGCGCGATAGGTTCGTTCTGCGTTCCGCTTGAGGTTTCCAACTGAGGAGCGCAGCGCTTCGCGTCGGTTGTCCGAACTGTCGGGAACGCCATCCATGTCGAAGCCAAAATGTCGAATGAGCAGGAAGGCCACCCACTTATCTTTCGAAGTCACCACAGGTAGGAAGACGTCGCGGCCTGCCAACCAATAGAAGTCTTCGCTGGTCGAATAGATGTGCGTCGAGAGGACATCAGCCTCGTCGAATTGGTTGAGGATATGGAGGCGCGTGCTGTAGTCCGAGAAGGGAAAAGGCAAGTCGCAGCGAAAGCGAATCGTGAGTGCTGAAAACGGGCGCTCGGTCGGGTCTGCACCGACGAAGTAGCTGCCGTCCACGGGAAAGATCTCCTCGTAGTCCGCACCCACATTCTGCGGATAGGCGCGATAATCGTTCTCTATTGCCTTAATGCTGGCGAGGTCGGCGAAGACGAGCGCAGCGGATTGCTCCATGAGCGGGCGCACTCCGACGTCGTTCCAGGGAGGACCTTCCGCTTGCATATCCCAAGTCTCAGCGAGCAAGAGTCCGTCTTGTTGATTCGTTTTTGAAGGGTTCCAGCGAGCGGATTGGAGCTGCTCGTCGAGCAGGAGTTCGTTCATCCCCAGGCCCCAATCGGCGATCAACTTCGGTGCGGTCTGAACGAGTTCCGCCAACCAACCCTGGCGTGCTTCGGGGGCCATGCTCCGTGCGGCGACCACGACGTCGCCGAAACAACGAAGCGGGCTCCCATCCGGGTGGCGAATATCGAACTGAACGTCCAACAGGTCGCGCATTTCTTGCAGGAGGTCGCGCCCCGGCGTTGTTCGGGAGCTGGGCAAGATCCAGGCGCGGTCGAACACTTCGGGTGAGAGCTCCTCCCAACCGAGTTGGGCGGGCAGGACCTCGAAGGACTGCGGATCTCCTGCAGGATTGGCCGCGGAAACGACGGCGGTCGTGACGCTGATTGAGGTCAACGCCGACAAACAGAGTGGCTTGAGCCAAGCCATCACAGGGCGTTCTTCAAGCCGCTGAAGAAGCGCGAGAGCACACGCACAACTTCGTCCGGTCGTTCTTCTTGGGGGTAGTGTCCGCAATTCGGAATCGCGACCAATTCGGCTCCCGGAATTTCGCTCGCAAACTTTTGACCGTAATACTCCAGGGAGTAAGCCAGGTCATCGGCGCCCCAGAGCACCAGAGTTCGCGGCTCAATATTGCCGAGTTCGTTCTCGCGGTCGCCGTTCTCGTCAATCACGAGGTCGATCATGGCCTTCCAATTTGCGGCGTTTTCACAGACCAGGAAGAACTCATCGACGCGGTCGGGCGGAAGCTTTCGAAAGTGGGGCGCGAGCGCCGTTTCGACGCGTTCGCGCGAGTTGATCATCCAACCGATCTTCGCCAACCAATTGTTTCGCATCACGACTTCTTCCGGCAGCCAATCGCCATCGCGGCGGCGGATGCCCGAGGAATCGATCACGGTCAGGCTCTCAATCAATTCGGGCTCGTTCAGCGCGGCGCGCCAGACGAATTCACCACCGTAGGAGGAACCCACCAGGTGCACGCGCTCGAGTTCCAAGGCGCGTATCGCCGCCGTGACGAAGCGTGCGCAACGCTCGAAGGTGGTCGGAGAGGCGTCACCAGGCGCGACGCCATGGCCGATGATTTCGATCGCGTAGACGTCGCGCTCGACACCGAGGCCTGCAAATGCGGGACGCTCGGCGTCACCGGGAGAGCCTAGGATGATCTCGGTCCAGGAGTAGAGCGTTGAGGGGGTGTTGTGGACGAGCACGACTGGGACGGAATCCACAGGATTCGTCGCTTCTGTGTGATGGTAGACCAGCTCCCACTGCTGCGGGCCATCCCCCAGATCGGCGGTAAAGCTCAGGCGCTCTAGCTCGCAGAGCGGAGCGTTCTTCCCGAGCGCGCGCAGGCGCTGGTTGAGCTCGTTTTTGGGCAGAGAACTGCACGCACCGATCAGAAACACGGCGGTCCCAATCACCAGCACGGCTAGGAAAGGGGCGAGTCGTCGAATCGTAGAAATGCGAGGTTGTACTTTTGTCGTCATTTTCATGCATTTCGGTGGGGGATCCTATCTGGATGCATCCGGCAGGAGTCTTTCCACGAACCTCCCCGCGTGTTCACCAATTCAACATTGCCGCTGATCGCCCTCGCGGCTCTGTTTCCCATCATGGCCCTCGCCTGGCGACGTCAGCGTTCCACCAAGAACGCCGGCATTGTCGACCTAATTTGGGCCGGAAGCCTGGGAGTCATGGCTGCCTGCTACGCGGCACTCGCGGACGGGTGGGGCCCGCGGCGAGCGCTGGTCGCCGTACTCGCGGGACTTTGGTCCGCGCGTTTGACTTGGCATCTATTCCAACGCGTGACGAGCGAAGCCGAAGACGGCCGCTACGCCATTTTGCGCGAGCGCTGGGCCGGCAACTTCGAGTCCTTTACCTTTTGGTTCTTCCAAGCCCAAGCCGTGCTGGCCGTCCTGCTTTCCCTGACCTTTCTACTGCTGTGTACCGCCGACGAAACCGGCTGGCGTTTGCAAGACGGATTCGCAGGCTTGTTGTGGCTCGTAGCGCTGTGCGGCGAAAGCCTCGCGGATCGCCAGTTGCATGCTTGGCGAAGGAAGCCCGCGAACCGCGGACGCACTTGTCGCACTGGGCTGTGGGCTTTTTCGCGACACCCCAACTACTTCTTCGAGTGGCTGAACTGGCTGGTGTATCCGGTACTTGGGATCGGACTCGACTGGGGTTGGAGCTTGTGGATAGCACCGGTCCTGATGCTCTTCCTCGTGTTGAAGGTCACCGGCATTCCTCCGACTGAAGAACAGTCTTTACGCAGTCGCGGTGACGATTACCGCGACTATCAACGCACCACCAACGCTTTCTTTCCGGGTCCTCCCAAGCGCGCTGCACAGCAGCCAACAATCTCATGAAAACTGCTCTTCGACTGGTTGAACGTGGCTACGTTCCGAAACCACTTATCCGTCAGGGCATCCGTCGTTTGCTCGGTGAGCGCTTACGCGAACAACGCTCGATCTTCGAGCCCGATCGCGATCAGGCCTTGAGCCGCTTCGTGAAAAGTATGCGCGAAAGCGATGTCGCGCCAGTTCCGGAGAAGGCCAACGAACAACACTACGAAGTGCCGCCCGAGTTTTTCGAGTACGCGCTCGGACGCCGACTGAAGTACAGCAGTGCCTTCTACTCGGACGCTGCGACGACGCTCGACGAAGCCGAAGAAGCGATGCTCGCCCTGACCGCAGAGCGCGCTGGGCTGGTCGACGGACAGGACGTGCTCGAACTCGGCTGCGGGTGGGGTTCTTTGACGCTTTGGATGGCCGAGCATTACCCGGGCAGCCGCATCGTGGCCATCTCCAACTCCGCTCCACAGCGCAAGCACATCATGGCGACGGCGGCCGCGCGCGGGCTGAAAAACGTCGAGGTCCTGACCTGTGACATGAACCAGTTTCGGAGCGTGCGACTGTTTGACCGAGTGGTCTCGGTCGAAATGTTTGAGCACATGCGCAACTGGGAGGAACTGCTCACGCGCGTGAGTGCCTGGATGAAGCCGGACGGTCGCTTGTTCCTGCACGTGTTTGCACACCAACGCTATGCCTATCCGTTCGAGGTTCAAGACGACTCGGACTGGATGAGCCAGCATTTTTTTACAGGCGGCATGATGCCCTGTCCGGACTTAATCGATCAGCTCGACATTCCACTCGAAGTCGAAGAGCGCTGGGTCGTTTCGGGCACGCACTACGCGCGTACTTCGGAGGACTGGTTGCGCAATACCGAGAAGAACAAAGCTGCGGTGCTCGAGATCTTCGCGAAGACCTACGGGGAATCGGAAGCCAACCGTTGGTATCACCGCTGGCGCGTCTTTTTCCTCTCCTGCGCGGAGTTGTTCAACTACGCGGACGGTCAAGAGTGGTTCGTCTCTCACATGCGGCTTCGGCCGATCCAGCGGGTGAGTTAGTGAACGGCGATGCGACCGTTGCCACGCCAAGTCCGGGTGCGTGGAAGAGCCTCATACGCTGGCTCGATTCGTGGGCGGAAGACGAGCGTGATACGCAACGCAATCCCCACGAGATCGATTGGCTACGCGTTGTTCCGTTCGTGATTTTGCACGCCAGTTGTCTCTTGGTTCTTGCGGTAGGATGGAGTTGGACAGCGGTTGTTGTCGCTTGCGCTGCCTACGCGATCCGCATGTTTGCGATCACGGCTTTCTATCATCGCTACTTCTCACATCGTTCCTTTCAGACTTCGCGATGGATGCAGTTCCTGTTCGCAGTGGTAGGCTCGAGTGCAATTCAGCGCGGCCCGATCTGGTGGGCTTCGCATCACCGAGCTCATCATCGGTTTTCCGACGCGGAGGGTGACGTCCACTCGCCGGCTCGCGACGGCTTTTGGTGGAGCCACATGGGATGGATCCTTTGCCGAGCCAACTTCCAGCCACGTCAGGAATTGGTGCCGGACTTGATGCGCTTCAAGGAACTGCGTTTTCTCGATCGCTTCGACGTTTTGGTGCCGCTGCTGTCATTCGTTGGCTTCTATCTCTTGGGCGAAATGGCCGCTGGTGCTGGACTGGAGACGAGCGGTGGTCAACTCTTGGTCTGGGGCTTTTGTATTTCGACTGTGGTCACCTACCACGTGACCTTTTCCGTCAACTCGGTTGCACACCGAATGGGCTCGCAGCGTTACGAAACCGGTGACGATAGCCGCAATAACTTGAT
>JBLINP010000236.1:0-7683 GCA_047639415.1 Planctomycetota bacterium
ATACTGGCGTCCTCGACGACCTTACAAGGTCGTCTGCGGGGGCAAGTATCTGCAAAGTGCCAGCAGGAACCAATTCGAGGCGTTTTGCCTCGCGGTTCATGAATAATCCGGGCTAGCGGCTCGATTACTAATCGAGGCTTGGCCTGGTCCTGATCTTCCCTTGATAATTGGGGGCTAAATTGGGGGTATGAAGATAAGAAATATTGAGAGAGAGCAGATGTACCCGGCGGCTTTTCTGGTCGTCCTGTTGGTCGTTGGAGCGGTGCTCTCCCTCGGCAAGGATTCCACGGAGGGCAGCGGGTTGGAGATCACCGGCGCACACGGAGTCATCGAGGCGGGCTGGGAAGCTCTCGCCAACGACGGGCTTGGAGGTGACGAGCTTATCGGGCGTGCGTCGGCAGGTGACTTGCGAAAACTGATTCGAACTCGGGATGAACTGCGTCGGAACTGGAGTCGCGAGTTGGGCCGGATGGAAGCCGATTTCCAAGAAAGTGTTCAGGAGTTCGAATCGCAGGCACGTGCTCTCGAGATTCAGTTTGCTGAGATACTTGGAGGCTCGACGATGAACTACAACTCGGACCTCGCTCTGGCCAGTTTCCAGTAGAGTTCGACACTTTTGATGACGATCTGTTGAACGGAAGTCGGGGGGACTTGCTGTTTCCGGGACCAGGCGTACCTTGTATGTCCATTGGTCAACCCATCATCAAAGGCTGCTGGAGCAGCGCTCGACTCACGCAATCGGATTTTGTCGACGGTGGATTGCATTCCACGTGGGCGCGTTGCGAGCTACGGACAAGTTGCAGCAGAGGCTGGATTACCGCGACGGGCGCGACTGGTAGGGCGGGTGCTTAGCCAATTGAAGTCGGGAACGGAACTGCCCTGGCACCGGGTGGTGAATGCGGCGGGCCAACTGTCGCCACGCTCCAGTGCTTCTGGCACGCAACGCAAACGTTTGGAAAATGAGGGCGTCGGGTTCAGTCCTGCGGGACGCATCGATCTCGAGCACTTTGGCTGGCAGCCCTAAGCAGCTGCGAACCAATCGAGCGAACCGCTCCCCATCCGCGAGTTCTGGACTTGCTGAGAATTCAGCAGCGCCTTTTTCGTTGATCGGCAAGCGCTGTTAGGCTGTTCGGCGTGCGCGTTCCCTTGATTTTCAAAGTGCTGTTCCTGTGCGTTGCGATTGCCGCCGTCGTTCCGCGTGTCAGTTTTATCAAG
This sequence comes from Planctomycetota bacterium, assembly GCA_047639415.1. Classification (GTDB taxonomy): domain Bacteria; phylum Planctomycetota; class UBA1135; order UBA1135; genus OFTM34. The sequence continues at coordinate 1,216 of JBLINP010000236.1, forward strand.
CGCACTTCGCCTTATCCGCTGCAAACGGATGAAGCGCTGATCATGAAGCGCGCGGCGGGCATGGTCGAGCGAGGCGATTTGAGTCCGCACTTCTTCAAATACCCGACACTTCCGATTTATCTGACCGCTCTCGCATTCGCGACGAACCAAGCGCAGGACGAGGAGGGGAATGCGGTCATCGGACGTGTCAGCAAGCCGTTCTATACCTATCCCGAAGTGCCCGAATCCGCGCGCTTCCTATTCGCGGCGCTCTCCGTTCTGACGGTGATGTTGACCGGCATTCTGGCGGTGCGCGCCTTTCGGGAGCCCGCGCTTCTATTTATCGCGCCGCTCCTGCTACTGGTTTCCGATCGCTTCTTGCTGCAGTCGTGGATGTACTTGAACGTAGACATCATCGGAGCGGTCGTGTGCCTCTCCGCGATCACGACACTCTTCTTCACGCGTGAGCGCACGAACTTTTGGTACCGCGCCCTCTTGCCCGGCTTGTTCGTCGGTTTCGCAGTGGGCAGCAAGTACTACTTGGGCTTGGTAGGCCTGCCCTTTGCCATCGTGTTGTTCGATCGCGAGCAACGCGAGCACTTGACCCGCAACGCGATTGGGATCGTATTGGCGACCATCGTGGCCTTTTTGGTGACCACGCCCTATGCGTTGATCGATCGCGATCTCTTTTTAACCCAGGTGATTTTTGAAATCGATCATTACTCAGAGGGACACGTCGGAGGCGAGGGTGAGCCGGGCATCGAGCAGTTTTTGTATTACGGCGGTCAGTTGATCAAAGAGTTTGGCGTCGGTGGTTTGGGATTGATGCTGTACGGACTGGTGATCATGTGGAAGCGCGATCGAAAGGCAGCCATTCTCTTTCTAGCCTTTCCAGTCGTGCTGCTTCTGTTTCTGTGTACGCAGAGAGTGCACTTCCCGCGCAACCTCACTTCGATTTACGCGCTCGCGCCCATCGCGGCGGGGATGGGCATCGTTTCGCTCGCGGGAGCAAGGATCCGCACGTCGGAACAGGCTTGGAAGCGCTTGATGGGACCGCTGGTCTTAATTGCCGTTTTGGTCTTTGGCTTGCCCTGGCAGCGGGTTTGGACCAGTTACAGCGTTCAGATCGACAGTCGCAAACTGGCGTTGACTTGGGTTGAAGAAAATGTTGAACGCGACTTGAAGGTGTACATCGCGGACGAGCTTCAGATGGACGTCTCCCCGTTCAAGCTGACCGAGTTCGAGGGCACTCGGATAAGATTGATTGAGAAACCTCTCTCCGATTTTGTGGTTCCGGAAATGAATCAAGTCTACGCGGGCCAGGCGGTCTTTTTCATCGTTCCCGAGCTCGTCCCGGGAACGCGATTCGCACGCAGTTTTGGCGAACAAATGAAACCTCTAGAGCAGCTAACCACGGTCGCCGAGTTCGGCCGCAATCAAGTTCCCCGAGTGACAACTCGATTGATTCATATGGGTAACCCCAGACTTCAAATTTTTGGACTGAGTACGAGTGAGGGCGACGAGCAATGATGACTTCTAGCAACGCTAAGACTTACGCCTGCCAGGCTCTGCTAGCGACTTGTCTGTTCGTTGGCGCATCGTGTTCGCCAACTCCGGACCCCACGAATCTTTTGCTGGTCGTTGTCGATTCGCTGCGTGCCGACCGGCTCGACTCCTATGGTCACGATCGGCCGACACCTGTCATCGCAAAGCTGGCTGCCGAAGGTGTGATCTTCGACGAAGCCTATGCCTGTGCACCTTGGACGATGCCTTCCGTGGCAGCGATGTTCACAGGACTGCCACCGACCATTCACGGCGCTACCAACACGGATGCGTTGCTCGCAAAAGATCTTGAAACGCTTGCCGAGCGTCTTGCCTCGAAGGGCTATGCAACTTCGGCGGTGGTGAGCCATCACCTGATCGGCAAGCGCTTTCAATTTGATCAAGGCTTCGAGTCGTTCGATGAAGAGCTGGGTCGCGGGCACAAGTTGATTACTAGTGCGATGTTGACCGAGAAGGCGACTAACGAATTGACGCGTCTCGCGAACGATGAACGAAAGCGTCCCTTCTTTCTCTTCCTGCACTACTTCGATCCGCACTACGACTATCGTGATCACGCGGAGTTTGACTACGCCGAGCCCGTCGCCGGGCGACTGGATGGCAGTCATGGAATCGGTCAGTTGCGCCGCATGCTCGACTCGATGTCTGACGAGGAACTCAAGTTCCTCAATGACCGTTATGACGAAGAGGTGCGTTTCACGACTCGATCGATTGGGCGCTTATTGCGACGCTTAAAGAAGTTAGGTGTGGAGGAAAATACGCTGGTGATTTTCACTTCAGATCACGGTGAGGAGTTCCGCGATCACGGTTGGCTAGGGCACACGCAATCGCTCTATCGTGAGCTGGTTCGAGTACCGCTGTTGATGCGCGGGCCCGGAATACCTCCAGGCCTGAAAATCGAACAGCCCGTCTCTCTTGAGAATTTGGCTGCTACGGCTCTCGATCTTCTAAACATCGAAGGCGAATTCGGGACCGGGAGTTCCATGCGAAATTTGCTTCAGCCTGGTGGAGGAGAAACCTTTCAACCGGTCTTTTGTGAGGTGGATTACTTAGGTGTGAGTGAAGGACAGCCGGGGCTTCGGACCTGTCACAAGAAGTCGATCATCGGCGAGCGTTATCAACTTATCCGCGATGATATGTCCGGTGAGCTGGAGCTTTATGAGCTCGGCCGAGATGTGGAGCAATTGATAAATCTGGCCGAGAAACGCCCAGAAGAGCTATTGCGGCTCGAAAAGCTCCTCGACGAGCGGCGAACGCTACTTACAAAAGCCGCCCGACCGTTGGAGCGGACGGAGTTCGACGAAGCTGAGTTGGATGTCTTGAGGGGGCTTGGTTATGTGGATTCAGAGTCTTCAAAAGTGGGAACGCCCTCGGACGATTAAGGGCGCAAATCCTGCTGTAACGCGCTTGTCGTGGTGGGGTTCTAAATCGTTCGAAGACTGGCTTGATCCCTTTCGGCAGGGTATTTCAGCACCTGCCGCGGTTTACTAGGATGAGAGTTGGAATCACCCGCTTGGGGGTTTCACATCAACAGGGAATAAACACCACGAGGCAAAACGTGAGCTCAAGTGAAGATCGAACGGCCGCAGCGGCTGGCGCATTGACAGGTACGAGGCAGCCAGGCGCAAGCTTGGAGCAAGTACGGGATCTATTGTGCGGCAACGAACTAGATTCCTTAGATCGCCGAACTGAGCGTCTTGAAGAGCGCATTACTCGCGAACTGAATTCGATACGCGCGGATATGAAACAGCGCTTGGATTCGATGCAGAGAGATTTAGCGGTTGAATCTGAATTGAACGCGAACAACTTCGCGGAAGAACGCGAGGAACGTGATCGTCGCGATGTGGCGATTACTGGAAAGTTGACGTCGGCAGCAGCTGCGGTTGAGACTCGCCTTGAAGAGTTGCGTGACGAAGCAGCGGCTGCGCACGACGAGTTGCGAGTTTCCGCTCTCGAAGAGGTCGAAGGGATTCGTGAAGAGCTCATGCTCTCGCGTAAAGAAGATCAAAAGCGTTTGGCTCGCATGTTCGCGCAAATGGCGCGGTTCTTGGATGAGGGCGCGACTAAGACTGTCAAACGCGGCGAATGACAGCAATACGCGCGCAAAGAGGTTTTTGAGCGCGTATTGCTGGTGGAGATAAATGGGGAATCGTGCACCCTTAGTGGAATCTTGACGGACGAGGAGCGGAAGTAATCTCGGGATTGGTGTCGGTGTCGGTGTCGGTGTTGGTGTCGGGGGGTAGGGGATTGGACGCTTTCAGCGCGGGGAAAGTGAATGTCTGCGAGGAAGTCACCAGGCTCAGGGGGGGGGCGTTTTTCGAGAGCGAGAGAGAAGGAACGCTTAAACGGGGGGAGTAGGGAGTTGGCGGAGGATTGCGAAGTTTGGGAGTCGGGCGCGGGATTGCGCGGTTGGAAGAGAGGGGGATGAGCTTGCGAGCTTGCGAGCTTGGGAGCTTGGGAGCTTGGGAGGGAGTTTAGTGGGTGATGGAGATTGGGAGTTGCTGGGTAGTGATTGGCTTTGGACGCAGGCGTGGAGTTGCGAAGCTTGGAACGGGGCGGCTGGTGTCGATGGATTATTAGTGCCGGAAATTGATCCAGTGACTGAGCTATTGAGCTATAGACTGATCTGCCCGGTCGGCCTGGATTGAGCCATGTTGCAATGGCCTTGAATTGCCAAATAGAGCTATAAAACGGCACTTATTTGTGTGTTTAGTCTATTTTGATTGTCATGTTTTTGGCACTAATCCGTACACGGATTCATGAACGCAAGGCTCGCAACAATGGATTCAACTTCACTCGTTCCCGAACTTTCCCTCGGTCAATTTCGCACAGTCACTCGGCAAGTTGGTCGACCGAAGAATGGCACTAATCGGAATGTGCGAAAGCAGCCGAAGCCGAAGCCGACCGCGAACGCGAAAGTGAACGCCAATTCCAAGTCGACGGCGAACGCGAACGGCCGCGTGACGGCAAAACGTGGTGCGCGGCAGAGCTCGAACTTAAACAGCCGGTTTGTATCCAATGGGAAGCCAACCTACGTGAATCCGGATGAGCCCAAGCTCGCAACAAAGTATGGCAAAGTCCTTCACTCGGCTAGGCCCTCCGTCTCCGGTTCCCATGGCGTTCATGTAACGGTCAAACTTCGCAGCGGCATTCCCAATCTGCGACAAAAGCACGTGATCGAAGCTCTCGAACGATGCTTCATCAAAGCCAAAGATCGCTTCGAATTCGAACTGAACGCCTACACCGTGATGAGCAATCACTTTCACTTCCTCGTTTACGTTCGCAGCAACGAAGCCCTCCGTCGCGGCATGCAGGGCCTAAACATTCGCATAGCCCGAACGATCAACCGACTCTTCAATCGCGAAGGCAAAGTCTTCGCCGACCGCTTCCACGCCCGCGTCGTTCGCGGTTGGAATGCGATCAAAAAAGCCCTGCGCTACGTCGTGCAAAACGCGCGCAAGCATCAAATCCCGATTCCAGCCGGTCAGTGGGACCGCTATTCCTCCGGTCACTATCGATACGCCCGCTCAACTAAAGCAAAGCCTCTCCCCATCCTGCATGCCAGTGGCTCCTTCCTAATCATGTGCGCCACTATGCAACTCCTCCCCAGCGAATTCCCTGGCCCGCACAACCGCGCCGACCCAATTCACTAGCAAGCCCAGCGCCTTCCTCTCAAACTCCGCTCCGCCTCATCCCTCGAAGCCCGCAGCTGCTCCTCTCCCTCCCAATCGCCTCTCTCCCTGGCAACCCAACCCCGGCCGTTTAAGTGATTCTCAGATCGCTGCAACAACCCTGCACATCCATTCCTCCCGCTTCTCTTAAGTCTAAGTTTCCGGACACAGAAAAGGCCGGACCGTCGCATAGACGGCCCGGCCTTTTGATTGAGTGACGCTTGAAAGCTTTTAGTTGCCTTCGAGCATGTGCACGTCGCGCTGGGGATAGGGGAAGCTAATACCTTCCGCATCAAAAGCGGTTTTCATATTCTCGTTGAGATCGAATAAGACGCCCCAGTAATCGGCGCTATTGACCCACGGGCGACAGACGAAGTTGACGCTGTTGTCGCCCAACTCAGACAAGCCAATCGTCGGAGCGGGTTCCGCAAGGATTCGGCTGTCCTTGGCCATAACGTTGGTCATGATCTGTTTGGCCTTAGCCATGTCATCGTCGTAGCTAATGCCAAAGACCAAGTCCACGCGACGCGTCGGATTGGCTGAGTAGTTGATGATCGTGCCGCCAGTCATGCCCGAGTTGGGCACGATGACTTTCTTGTTGTCGCCGGTTTTGAGAATCGTGCAGAACACGCTGATCTCGACGATGACACCTGCGGTTCCGCCGGCTTCAACGAAATCACCGATCTTGAACGGCTTGAACAAGATGATCATGACGCCCGATGCGAAGTTCGAGAGCGAGTCTTGCAATGCGAAGCCAATGGCAAACACGGCGGCGCCGAGTACGGCTGCAAACGTGGTCGTGTCCACTCCCAAAGGCGCGAGTGCCGTGATCACGATCATGGCCATACCGGCAATGTGAAGGATGTTGCCGAGGAAATTCCTCAACGTCTCGTCGAGTCCCTTTTTGCTCATCAGCTTGCCGATGATTCCCAGAGCAATCTTGAGGACCATCTTGCCAATCACGTAGATGGCAATGGCTTTGACTACGTTGAGTCCATGCGCATCAAAAAGCTCGGCGGCTTTATTTACGTAGGCATCGAAATTGCCCCATTCGAAGGCCGGCGCCTTATCATCAGCCCCTGTCGTTTCTTCAACAATTCTGCTTACCAATGCCAACATACTTATTTCCTAATTCGAGGACCGCGATGCGATCCTTCGATCGACCGATGAGAATGATTTTGCGTGCGGGGAAGATACCGAGCGCAAGCCAATTTTGTCTATGCGAATCGGATGTCCGAGCGGCGAGATTGAGATGTTG
>JBLINP010000237.1:0-7664 GCA_047639415.1 Planctomycetota bacterium
GTCCTCGACGACCTTACAAGGTCGTCTGCGGGGGCAAGTATCTGCAAAGTGCCAGCAGGAACCAATTCGAGGCGTTTTGCCTCGCGGTTCATTAATAATCCGGGCTAGGGTTACTCGACAGAGAGCACCGGACAACCGAGAACCTTGTGACGCAAGCAATCGGGTGGAATTCCAAAGCTGCGCATCAAAGCAGCAGCGAAGCGCCGTCCATCTCGGGCGAGCGCTTCAGTCCTGCTAAGTCAATCAGCGTCGGTGTCACGTCCGAAAGAATCCCCATGCCACGCATCTTGGCGCCGATCAGATCATTCGAGCACATCACGATCGGAACCGGGTTCGTCGTGTGCGCGGTGTGCGGTTGACCCGAGATCGGATCCCAAAGTTGCTCCGCGTTGCCATGGTCGGCCGTGATGGCAACCACGCCACCGCGCTCAGTGACGACCGGAACGATCTGTTGCAAGCAGGCGTCAACGGCACGAATGGCTGCAATCGTAGCGGGAATGTCGCCGGTGTGCCCCACCATGTCCGCGTTGGCGAAGTTGACGATGTAGACGTCGGTCTCGCCTTTTTTAAGCGACTTGATCAACGCGTCCCGAACTCCAGCGGAGCTCATCTCGGGCTGCATGTCGTAGGTCGCCACCTTCGGACTGGGTATGAGGGTTCTGCTTTCGCCGGGCAGCTCCTCTTCTTTGCCACCCGAGAAGAAGAACGTGACGTGCGCGTACTTTTCGGTTTCGGCGATTCGTTCCTGCCGAAGGCCTGCGGCGCTCACAATTTCCGAATACAGACCTTTCAATTCGCGCGGCGGAAAGGCAATCGCGAAGGGAAAGTCGGCGCGATACTGCGTCATCGTCACGATCTCAACTTGAGGACGCTTACCGCGGTCGAAGCCGCTGAAGTCATCGAGTCCGAAAGCCATGCAGAATTGACGCACGCGATCGGAACGATAGTTGAAGCTGATCAAACCATCGCCGTCACCGACACGACCTTCGCTCGGATCTCCGATCACGATGGGTTCAACAAATTCGTCGCCAATATTCGCGTCGTAGGAGTCGCGAACAGCTTGCTGTGCGTCGTTCGCACGCGCACCCACGCCGCCGACCATCAAATCGTAAGCCTTCTTCACTCGCTCCCAATTGGTGTCGCGATCCATCGCGAAGTAACGGCCAATGACCGAAACGATTCGGCCAACGCCGGCATCCTCAATATCCTTTTCGAGTGCAGCGATATAGCGCGCACCGTCGCGCGGCGCTGTATCGCGTCCGTCGAGAATCGCGTGCACGCAAACCTGCTCCTTTGCCAATCCGCGTTGAGCCGCCATTTTCAGCAAGTTACGCAAGTGAACGTCACTCGCGTGCACACCGCCGTCACTGACTAAACCAGTCAAGTGCAACTGCTTGTTCTCGCGTTTTACGCGATCCATCACTTGAACGAATGCGCCTAGATCGAAAAAGCTGCCCTTCTCAATCTCAAGATCGATACGCGTGATGTCTTGCCAAATCACGCGACCTGCACCGAGGTTCATATGGCCGACTTCGCTGTTGCCCATCAGACCGAGCGGCAGACCAACCTCTTTTCCGGAACAGGAAAGCAAGGTGTTCGGATACTTCCCCAATAGCTCATGAAAGTAGGGACTATTCGCAGCGATGGCGTTGTCTTCCGCAGCTTCGCGACATCCCCATCCGTCCAAGACAATCAAAACGATCGGTTTGTGATTCATGACTTGCTCGTTTCCGTCTGAATTTCGATGAGCAAGGCTGAAGCTTCCTCCATCAGTACGCCCGCTGCAAGGCGATGCCGCTCGCCCCATTCAGTATCGGAAACCGCATCAACACTGCGTTTGACCTCGGCTGCAGTCGCATGCGCGGCAGCTGTCAGTACGCCGGCCGCAACGGCTAAATCCCCAGCCGGTTCAACTTCGATATCGAAAGCACCCACTGCTGAAATTCGAAGAGCTGCAACTGCTAACTCAACCGTTTCGAGCACCAACTCGACACGCCGCTTGCACCACTTCTCCAAGTCGGCGCCTTCGGGTTTGCGATTCAACTTCTCGCATACATCGCGCGACGTTTCTAAACGCGCAAGTGCGCGCTCGCGTAGAGCATCGAGTTCGTCCGCACGACCGTTCGCGTAAACCGCACTCTCCGAAGTGCAGCCCGCGCGCTGTGCAGCTGCAGCCAAGCCCGCACCGGTTGCCGCCAACAACCGGGCCGCTGGCGCACCTTCGGCGCCCGTGGAGTCGTCAGCCAGTCCCTTACAGAAATCAACGAGGGAAAGGTCGGACCAGGGAGAATCGGTGAGCATGAAAAGGGGGAGCAAGGGTGGAACTAGTGACTGTCCGCCAAACGGCCGCCTCCCAAATGGGACAACTCGACGACGGCCCACAGTCTAGCAGTCAGAGGGACGAGTGCTTTGCTCGATGAGCAGCGGATTTTCGGTCAGTTTGGTGCTCGAGAACGAAGCCCCAGCTATGAATTCAGCAGGCGATGGATTCGGCGAGACTCTGTGGGATCCGACTACGGGTGCCGACCTGGCCGAAAAGAGGCCGATCATCGGGCGAATCACTTTTACCACAGGATGTTGGCGCTCCCCCCCCGGCGAAGGCATGGCTTGCAGCCCGAGCTTTCGTCTCATCTGTACATCACGATTTCAGCGGACCAGAGGCCTTTTCGATGCGAGAGGTCTAAATTGCTTACTCCCTTATTGACAACGGCTTATGACTTAAGTGAATCTATGCTGCTAGGGATAGCGGGGCGACTTTCCTAGCTTTTAGGCCCGAAGAAGTCGGTTCAAGACGGACATAGCGCTCCGATATGATCCGCAACCGTGTTTTAGGACCTCTGGAACACCGCTCCGAAGCCCGAACCCAACTACGGCATTGAAGATCGCGTTCGTCACTCCCGAGCTGCAGTCCCTCGTCCGCCGGACGAACCTGGCCAGCGTATCGCAGTCCCTCTGCGAAGCTCTGTCGAACTCCGGCAGCGACCTGCGCGTATTCCTTCCGTACTCGGCGCTCGTCGATACGGAGGTCATCGAGCCAACGAATGTCGTCGCCGAAGTCCAAGTGTCGGAAGGCATCTTGGGTAAGACGACCTTTCGAGTTCGAATGGGCAAGCTCAATAACCTCACGATTTACCTTTTCGAGAACGACAAGCTGTTCGCCAATAAGAATCCGTACGGAGATGACTCCGGACCTTATGCGGACAACTGGCGACGCTACGCTGCCTTTTCGCGCGCGGTACTCGCCTCACTTGAACCACTCGGCTTCAGTCCCGACATCATTCACTGCCTCGACTGGACCACCGGATTAATTCCGATGCTGCACCAGATCGAGTACGTCGAGAAGTACCCCGATCACCCTGTATCACGTGCCGGTACCTTTTTCGCGATTCACAATCTCGCGATTCAAGGCGCGTTCGAACGAGACATACTTCCAAAGATCGACATCCCCCACACTTACTTCAAAGGTAGCGGCGGAATCGAGTTGGGCGGCAAGGTCAACTTTCTAAAAGCTGGTGCTGAGTTCGCCACCATCATTGGAACGCACTCCGCTAGCCACGCACAAAAGATTCAAGAGCTCGATCGCGGCTATGGATTGGAAAGCACGTTCGCGGCGCGCAAGAAAGAGCTCGTTGGCATCACCAACGGAATCGACTATCACGCTTGGGATCCCGAGCATGACACGATGCTGCCTTCTGCATTTTCAGCAACCGACCTAGCTGGCAAGAAGCGCTGCAAAGCTGCCCTTCAGACTACGCTGCGGCTCGATACCGGACCGAGAACGCCAATTGTGTGCACGATTGGCCGTTTTGACGCGGATTCAGGCTTTGACCTGATTGCGCAAAACATCACGCAGTTCTTGGAACGCAACGTCGAAATGGTCGTGATGGGATCCGGACAACCGGACATACATCAGAGATTGCGCACGATCGAAGAGTCGTTCATTGGAAGATTTCGAATGGTCGAGAGCTACGACCAAACCATGGCTCACCTGATGATGGGCGGTGCGGATATCTTGTTGTTGCCCTCGCACTACCAACCGTCGAGCCCGCTCTTCGCCATCGCGATGCGCTATGGAGTCGTCCCGGTTGTTTATCAAAAGAGCGGGCTTGAAGACGTGATCATTGACGTCCAAGACGATCCGGCGAGCGGCACCGGCTTTCACTTCGCGCCCTACAGCTCTGAAGGCCTGATGACGTCGTTCAACGAAGTCGTCAAACTTTACCGCGACGCCTCCGCTTGGACGAAACTCTCGACTCGCTGCCTGAACCAAGACTTCTCTTGGAACTCGACAGCCGCCGAGTACACCAAGGCTTACCGACGAGTTACCAGACGTGCGAAAGCACGTCGCGAAGGCGCCGTATGATTCGTCTCTTCGCGACCGACTTTGGTTGCGAGTTTTGAGTCTGGCTGCCCAATACCTCCATGCCTGAATCGATACTTAGCGTTAGTAATCTCGAGAAGACCTACGGCAAACGACTGTTCAAAAAGGGTCACAAGGCGCTGCACGGCGTTAGCCTCGAAGTCGGGCGCGGAAGCGTCTTCGGTTTGCTCGGTCCCAACGGTGCCGGCAAGACGACGTTGATCAAGATCTTGTTGGGACTCGTGCGCAGCAGCGCGGGCGAAGCCGAGCTATTCGGCCAGCCTGTCGGGCAACCCGCTCCGCGCAAACGCGTCGGTTACCTGCCCGAAGCTCACCGACTGCCGCCTTATCTAACCGGACACCAAGTGCTGCGTCTCTTCGGACAATTGTGCGGCCGTGACGCAGCCTGGCTCGACAAGCGCATTCCCGGTTGGCTCGAACGCGTCGACATGACCGGCGATGCGCACCGCAAGATCAAGGAATACTCCAAGGGCATGTGCCAGCGCATCGGTATCGCGCAGGCGCTGATTCACGATCCAGAACTCGTTTTTCTCGATGAGCCCACCGATGGAGTGGATCCGATCGGGCGCGAAGCGATTCGCGGGATCGTGGAGGAATTGAGCAACACCGGTACGACAATTTTTATCAACTCCCACTTGTTGATGGAGGTCGAGATGATTTGCGACCAAGTCATGATCATGGATCACGGTCGCGTCATCAAGCAAGGCACGATGGCTGAACTCACTCCTGACACAGGAACCGTTCGCTTCGTCATTGATCCCTACCCGAGTGGTTTGGCAACGGTCCTCGAAGGCCTCGGCCAAGGTTTAGTAGAAGATCCGCCCCCCTCCGAGTCCTTGTCCACAGGTGCTTTTGATCTGACCGTGGACAGCGAAGAAAACGACCGCGTAATCGATAGGTTGCGCTCCAAAGGCATCAGCATTCGCGGCATCAAGCGAACCAAACTGAGCTTGGAACAATCCTTCATCGACACCGTGCGCGGAGTTTCGCAGTGAGCATCACACTCCTCCGAGCCTTGGTGCTCGACGCGTTCTATCAAGTGCTGGACAACAAAGTCTTTCGCATCTTGGCCATCATCATCGGGATCATCGTCTTGTTCCCAATTCTCGTTGGCTTTCGTACAGAAGAGGTCATCATCTTCTTTGGTTGGCGAACGTTTAATTACGCCGAGTTCTTTTCCTCCGTCGGATGGATGATGGGAATGGAGAACAACCTCGTCGGCTCAATGGGCGGTGAAGAACTTCAGCAACTTGCTGTCCAGGCCTATCAGACTGTCATTATCGAAGGATTGATGGGCAGCTTCGGCATTTTCATCTGCCTGGCCGCGACAGCTTTCTTCATTCCGCAAATGATCGAAAAGGGCGCAGCAGATACGGTCTTCTCCAAACCCGTATCGCGCTTGACGCTTCTTCTCGCACGCTACTTCACCGGGATTATGTTTGTCGCTATCCTCTCTTTGGCGCTCATCCTGGGAACCCACGTTTCACTTCTAATCGGCTCGGGGACCTCAGATCCGGCCTTCTTGTGGAATGTAATCGGACTGACCTACAAGTTCGGCCTGCTTTATTCGGTCACGACATTGGTGGCCGTTTTCACTCGCAGTACCGTCACCTCGATCCTTCTGACCGTTGTATTCCTAACCGTGAATGGTTGCATTCACGGCGTTTGGCAAGGATACGAAATGAAGGCCAATGGCGAGTTCGATCCCTCACCATCGACCGTCGTCGTCGTTAATGGCGACGATGAAATCACTAGCATTGCCAACCAAAAGGATCTGGAAGACGAGGAGCTTGAAGAGGACGAAGACGAACGCAGTACAATCGAAAACGTTCTGGTAAAGACGCTTCAGACCCTGCACTACGCGCTTCCGAAGACGACCGACACCGCGGCTATCATCAGCAAGTTGCGCGACAACTTCGGAAGTGATGATGCAGCCGCATTCAGCGACGAATTATCAGAGTTCGAACTAACCTCGTTGCCAACCAGCTTTTCGTCCATTGATATTGAGCAAAGCGAATCCGCCCTCCCTCAATCTGAAGATGGAAAGGTTCTTTACGCCGCTTCAGGCTCAGGCTCGACAGCAGGCGTTCGCCTTCTCGTTCACAGGCGGTCACTTGAGAAGACACCAAAAAGTTCGGGGGGCTTTAAAACCGAAAGCTCAAAGCGCGCGGCCGATGCCTTCGAAGACTGGCTCGAAGCCGATGAGAGTCGGCAACTCGATTCACTAGAGAAACGAACCGTGGCAGCAGGTACGACTTGGAAACGAAGCGCCCGAGAGATTCACTGGACGGCATTCCGAGCCGATTCGAATTGGTCCATTCGAACAATTCAGGTCAGGAAGAACGATTGGCTGCTTAGCTTCCAACTGGAAGCACCAGAAGGCCTGGAACTTGACGAAGAACTGATCGAATACTTCGGCGGTCGTGACTACATGTTCGGTTCCGGATCACTAAATGCGATGCAGAACTCATTCAATCCCGAAGCGTGGTTTACCAGTCGGCTCGACTGGACCGGCGAGTGGAAATATACGATTTGGTTCTCGATCGGCTCATCGCTTGCCTTCGTCGGCGCCTGCCTGCTCTTGAGCTGGTTCCGGCTATCCCGAATAGACTTCTAAAGCGCCACGAAGCTCGCTCGGAACGGGCACCGCGCTTAGGCTCTTGGTTCGCTCCGCAGGACTGTCGGCGGAGCACCCGATGAACGTCGAAATCGTCAACGAGCTACGCGCCATACTTGGTGAGAAGGGACTCATTGAGAGTTCCACTCGCATGGTGCCCTATGAATCCGACGGGCTGGCCATTTTGCGCCAGCGCCCGAGCCTGGTCGTGCTACCGCGCAATACCGAAGAGACCGCGCAGTGCATGCGCATCCTCCACCGCGAAGGCATTCCGATCGTTCCGCGCGGAGCGGGAACGGGTTTGGCGGGAGGCGCCACACCCGTTGAAGGTGGCGTTGTAGTTGGAACGGCTCGCATGCGGAACGTGCTCGAGATCAACACCGTCGATCGGTTCGCTCGGGTTCAAGCCGGGCTGGTGAACGAAAAACTCTCACGCGCCTGCGCCGAACACGACCTCTTCTACGCTCCCGATCCATCGAGCCAACGCGCCTGCACCTTGGGCGGCAACGTTTCGGCCAATTCGGGCGGACCGCACTGCTTCAAGTACGGAAACACGACGCAACACGTTCAGGGTTTAGTGATCGTCACTCACGACGGTGAGATCCTGGACCTCTCCGCCGCCGACGTCGATCCACTTGGCTATGACTTGGTCGGTCTGTTCGTGGG
>JBLINP010000238.1:0-7658 GCA_047639415.1 Planctomycetota bacterium
CTCGCGGCGCTCCTGCGGTCCCATCTGCGACTGAATTGAGCCAAAGGTCAATCCGAGATACTCGAAGATCGGGCCCATCCAGTTGGCGTCACGTCGGGCGAGGTAGTCGTTGACGGTCACCAAGAAGGCTGGACCGGCGCAGGCGTTGAGGTAGAGCGAAAGCGTCGCCATCAGCGTCTTACCCTCGCCCGTCATCATCTCGGCGATCGAACCTTGATGCAGGATGATTCCACCCACCAACTGAACGTCGAAGTGGCGCATTCCGAGCGTCCGCACCGAAGCTTCGCGAACCATCGCGAAGGCTTTCGGAATCAAAGCGTCGATCTCCACTTCGCCAGAATCAAGCGCCGCTTTGAAGCTCGCCGTTTCTGCCTGCATTTCCTCTTTGGAAAGCTCCTGTGCCCAGGTCTCGAGCTCATTGATTTTTTCGACGAGGGGCGCGAGCTCCTTCACCATGCGCTCGTTCCGAGCACCGAAAATTCCGCGGAGGGCTTTTCCGACGCTTTCGCCGAAGGTGCCGAACTTGTCCGTTATCTGATCCCAGTCCATTGGAGCCGTCTCGAGTCGCAGCAGGAAAGCCGCTCTGTTTGCAGAAGTGAATCCCTGCGGAGGTGAAGCCGCGCGAGAAATGTAGCTGTGCAATAGGCCTATGAACCCGGGCGGGTACCGGTCCTCTTGCGAATAAGCGCAAGAGATTAGAGCATTCGGCGGCCCGGCCACAGTGGAGCCCCCAGAAATGAGCGCCCACATGCGGACTTAAGTCAGATCGTCTCGGTTTGGCACCGATTCGGGCGCCTTTGGTTTGCCGCTTGCCTCGGTTTCAAGCAGTTTCGCAATCATGGCGCACAGTACCTGACGAGGGTAAGGCTTCCGCAGAAAGCCGCTGATCCGCTGGATTTTAGTCAGATCCAGATTGGATGCCGTGGCGAGCAAGACGGGAACGTTTTTGAGGCGATCGTCGGCTCGCATGCGGCGCAGAACTTCCTGGCCGTCAAAAACGGGCATCTCGACGTCGAGCAAAAGCAGGTCAGGCAGTGGATCGCGCTGCAACCGCTCCATCACTTCGCCGCCATCATGGGCCAATTCGACATCGTAGCCACGCGCGCGCAGCAGCGCCTTGATGCCCATCGCAACGTTGGCCTCGTCATCCACGACGAGGATTCGCCGACGCTTTTCATCCTCGCGTTCGACCCGCGCAAGCTCCTCCACCAATCGAAGCAGATCGTCATAGGTGGGAAGCTTCGCCTCGCTCCAAGCGGTCTCGATTTTGCGCTTGAGCGCGTGATTGTACTGCTTGACCAACTCCCACTCGCACCAATCTGGCGATTCAGGGTGTACATCTAAATTGTCGTGCGTATCCACCGAGAAGAAATACTCTCCGCGAATCAGATACTCCTGAATCACGAACTTCATGAACGGGTAGCGACTATTGCCAATTCTCAGACAGTAGCGATTGGACTCCTTCGTCCCGTCGTTCTCGAAGAGCTCGAGCAACTCGTCTAGTGACTCACAGCCCTCAAGACTCGAACGATCGAACCGCAGCTTGGCTTTCGTAGGAAGCTCCTCCGCAAGCCACGCCAGATCGCAATAAAGGTCGACGGCGCGGCGCACGTGACCGGTGGTCATGTCCTCCAACCGCATCTTTTAGTCCTTCGTCGTCGACGCCATAACGAAACCTTCTTACTGACAGACTAGCCGCTGCAAGTGAGCAGCCTACTCCAGTCAATCGAGTGCTTCAACGGACGTTACGCCGCCGGAGTCTCCTGAGTCTCGCCCGGCTCGGAATCCGAGTCCGTTTCCACCGCTACCTTCTGACCAAACAGCCCCGAAAACAAGAGCAGAGCGGCGCCACAGGTAATGCAGGAATCGGCCACGTTGAAGGTCGGAAAGTGATAATCCCAGCCCATGGGACCGAAGTAAACGTCGATGAAATCCCGCACCGCGCCGTAGGGATGATCCCCCATGGGCTCGAGGAAGAGATTGTCGTGCAAATTGCCCAAAGCGCCCGCCAAGACCAAAACCAGCGCAGGCAACATCACTCCAGTTCCTCGCTCCGTGCGAATCACCAACCAACTGAGAAATAAAACCGCGATGATGCGTCCGCCGACCAAGAAATGCGGGTAATCACGCAGCGCTCCCCAAGCCGCCCCTGGATTGTAGGAAAGCATCATGGTCAACCATTCGCCAACCAATGGATAGCGCGGATGCCGATGAGCGTCGACCACCATCCCTTCCGGGTTCCCGTCCAACCACGCGAAGACCCCCTGCTTGGACCAAAGGTCCAGCGCCAACAACAATCCCACAATCACGAACCGTCCGATGGGCAGTCCAGCTTTCTTCGTCGACATTAAGATTGTTCCTGCGCTCTTTGGCAGTCGATGCAATTCAGGGCATGGGGTATAGCGCGCAGACGATCCTTCAAGATCCACTGGTTGCACGATTCACAGCGACCAAAACTCTTAGCCGAGATCCGTTCCAGCGCCGAATCTATTTCCCTCAACGTATGTTCGTCGATTTGCATCAATTCGAGACTGAATTCCAGCATGTAGCGGTCGGAACCGCCGTCCGCCGCCGCATCGACACCCCCGCGACCACCTTCGACACCGAAGGCATCCACCTCGAGTTTCGATATATCGCCGACGAGTACGCCGCGAATTCGAATGAGCAGAGCCTTGAAGGCTGCGAGATCCTTGTCGTTGAGTTTTCTACCGGGCATCGGTTCGTGAGGCTTTGGGGCATGCTGGGCGCTCTCACGACCGGCAGAATGGAGCGGCGAAGTATAAGAGGGCCTTCGGAGTCAGCGCCAGAGAAAGCGGCGGGACGCGAACATCGTCCAGCGAGTACAGGCGTTGGGGCGAACTGTTAGCTCTTGTAGAGCACGAATTCGACAGTCAACTTGAACCCGGGCTCCCTAGCCAGCAAGCTTCTGTTTGTGTCCTCACCCAAAAGAAGTCGCCCGACTCCCCTTCCGCCAGCCTTTGGCGACGGGATCGTAGATTTCCTCGAATCCCTGCGCTTCGAGGCGGGCCTCTCGCGCAACACGCTCGCGGCTTACCGGCACAACCTAAGGGGATTTGCCAGATGGGCTCTGGAGCGCCAGCTTTCATCCTGGAGCCACGTCAAAGCGCAGGACTTAATCGATTACCTCGGATGGCTGCGCGATCGCGAACTTTCGGAAGCCACCGCCGCTCAACACCTGGCTAGTCTGCGAATGCTGCTACGCCACCTCGTCGGACAAGCGGTTCTCGAGCGTGACCCCGCCGCTCTCATCCGGGCACCCTCGCTGGCGCGAATGCTACCCAGCACGCTGACGGTCGAGGATGTCGAAGCACTGCTGAATTCACCGACAGGAACAGGTTGGCAAGCCCAACGAGACCGTGCTTTGTTGGAAGTGCTTTACGCTTCCGGCGCTCGCATCAGCGAAGCAATCGGATTGACCACCGACGCCATCGAACCATCGTTGCGCGTCTTGCGATTGACGGGCAAGGGTCGCAAGACACGCGTCGTTCCAACGGGCAAACGCGCCGCCGAAGCATTGAATGAGTGGATTGAAGGCGGAAGGCGAACTCTGCCTGACGCAGCCACGAGCAAAGCTGTCTTTCTCACTCGAACCGGCAAGCCGCTCGATCGAATCAACGCTTGGCGACGAATCAAACGCGCCGCGCTGGTTGCCGGCCTACGTCAAAACATCTCTCCGCACACCTTGCGTCACTCCTTCGCCACGCACCTGATCGAAGGCGGCGCCGACTTGCGCAGCGTGCAGGAAATGTTGGGGCACGCCTCGATCAAAACCACCGAGGTCTATACACACCTCGACGGCGAGCACGTGCGTAGCTTACATCGATTGCATCACCCGCGCGGCTAACCAGGGGCACTCAGCCTATGAGTCGAAATTCCATCCCCGCCTGACTCGCGGCGAGCCCATCGGCATCGCGCCGATCACCGATCACCAGGCAATCGGAGGGATTCGTAGCCAACTTTTGTGCGGCGGCCAGATAACCGTCGGGACAGGGTTTCAATCGAGTGGGTCCGTCGGGCTCGCCATTCGAGATCACTACATCGAAGAGGTCGCGAGCGCCGAGGGCTGCCAGTTTAGAGCTCGCTGGGTAATCCGACACAAGCGCCGTTTTGCCTCCAGATGCCCGGAAAGTGGTGATTTCGGCCAATAAGCGGCCACGACGAAAACGGCGAATCCACTTTCCCGGCCGCTCGACCATCCACTCTTGAACAATGCTTCGAAGACTCTCCGGCTCGATGTTCAACTCGGCCGCCGCGCCAATGAGTTGCTGATCAAAGGGGTTTGGATCTTGCGCATCCGTATTTTCGCGCAGAAGTTCATGGTGCTTTCTGAAAGCGCGAATCGCCGCCAAGTGAACGCGACCGAAGAGCAGCAGTTCCGCCGCCATGGCCAACTTAACTGGCAATGGTTTGTAGAGCGTTCCGTCGAGATCGATCAACCACGCGGCGTGGCGCTCAACAGGAACGCCACGGCTCACGCTTGCGGGAGAGGTCCGAGCTTGCTCGCTCAATGGAACTGAACCTAGGCTTCGGTTTTGGAGTAAATCTCGCCGCCTTTATCTGTGAACTCGGACGCTTTATCACGCATACCTGCGTCCAAAGCATTCTCGTCCGCATAACCATGCTCGGCCGCGTACTTGCGCACGTCTTCGGTGATTTTCATCGAGCAGAACTTAGGTCCACACATGGAGCAGAAGTGTGCAACCTTGGCGCCCTCGGCCGGCAGAGTTTCGTCGTGGTAAGCCAGTGCCGTGACGGGATCCAACCCCAAGTTGAACTGATCTTCCCAGCGGAATTCGAAGCGCGCTTTACTGAGCGCATCATCACGCAATTGAGCGGAGGGATGTCCTTTCGCCAGGTCGGCCGCGTGGGCTGCGATCTTGTAGGCGATCACGCCTTGCTTGACGTCGTCTTTGTCCGGCAAACCCAAGTGCTCTTTGGGAGTCACGTAGCAAAGCATCGCGCAGCCCCACCAACCGATCATAGCCGCGCCAATTCCGGAAGTGATGTGATCGTACCCGGGCGCGATGTCTGTCGTGAGCGGACCGAGCGTATAGAAGGGCGCCTCGTGACAAACCTCCAACTGCCGGTCCATGTTCTCTTTGATCTTGTTCATCGGAACGTGACCAGGCCCCTCAATCATGACCTGAATGTCATGTTTCCAGGCGATCTTGGTCAATTCACCGAGCGTCTCTAGCTCGCCAAATTGCGCCTCGTCATTCGCATCGCGAATACATCCAGGACGCAGCCCGTCACCCAAACTGAAGGACACGTCGTAGGCCTTCATCACTTCGCAAATGCGCTCGAAACCCGTGTAGAGGAAATTTTCCGTGTGGTGCGACAAACACCACTTGGCCATGATCGAACCGCCGCGAGAAACGATGCCGGTAAGACGCTTGGCCGTCATGGGCACGAAGCGCAACAAGACGCCCGCGTGAATCGTGAAGTAATCAACGCCTTGTTCGGCCTGCTCGATCAAGGTCTCGATGAACAAGTCGAGCGTCAAATCCTCCGGCACGCCGTCGACCTTTTCGAGCGCCTGATAAATCGGCACGGTTCCAATCGGAACCGGAGAATTGCGAACGATCCACTCGCGCGTCTCATGAATGTCGTCGCCGGTGGAAAGATCCATCACGGTGTCGGCGCCCCACAAAGTCGACCACTGCAACTTGGCCACTTCTTCTTCAATCGAGGAGCTAACGGCTGAGTTGCCGATGTTGGCATTGATCTTCACGTGAAAATTGCGCCCGATGATCATCGGCTCCAATTCCGGGTGATTGATGTTGGCCGGAATGATCGCACGACCAAGTTCAATCTCGCTGCGCACGTACTCAGCCTCCATACCCTCGCGCATCGCAACGTAGGCCATCTCTTCTGTAATGATCCCACGCTTGGCGTAGTGCATTTGCGAAAAGTTCTTATCGCCACGCGCTCTGCGCTTGGCGACCCAGGCCTCACGCAACTTCGGAAGTCCTTCGCGAGGGTCGATATCCAGCGGACCGGACGTGTCGTAAACATCCAAACTCTCCTCGCCACCCGATAGGTGAATCCTGCGCACAGGCACCCTCAAGGTCTCGCCATCGTGTTCAAGCTCGCGATAGACCTTGTGCGACTTGGGATAGTTCACACCCCAATCGGCCTGGACGGGCTTGGCAGCCTCCGATTCCCGGCCGTTCGGCATGGGCTGGATCATATCTTGGGGCTCGTTTGTCTTTGACTCGGTCATTGGAATCACTCGTTGCAGTAGCGGCGTTCATTTCACGCGATCCGTTTCCGGAACCGCAGGGGTGGCATTCTAGTGCCCGGGTGGCACAACCCTCCAGCGAGCATCAGTAGATGTTCCCATTGACCGACAAAAAAAACGAACGGCTCGCGGATCCTCCGCCCCCCGCCGCGAAGGTTTCAGATCAGCGCCTGTCGAAACAAGGAATTGAGGGTTAGCAACAATAAGCAATAAAAACTCAACTACTCTCGGCCTCACGGAGAGTAGGCAACCACAGGCCCTCTAATGGGTGCTCCAAGCCGATTGAAATTCGCAAAGGTACGAGTTCGCTTAAACCGAACAGAAAAGCAGGTTCGTGGCCTTGAAAGCAGAACTCGAATTCTTAACCTCTTCCTCCCATTCGCGAATTCACCTAGAAGACGAATCGCTCTCAGTAGCCGGTTGGGCTCCATTTTCGAGGCTTTCTCACCAAGTACGTCAATGTGCCCACTCGTTTTGAACCAACCTTTCTCCTCGTGAACAATTCTCTTCCACTTCGGGAACGGAGAGCGAATGACTTCTCGACTCAACAACGAAACATTCAAAAACCGAACGGATCCAGGTCCGTCTAACTAATTGCTAACTATGGCTAAAAAGAAAACTATGCGCGTCGAAAGCGAAAGCGATCGCAAGAAGCGCCACCGGCGTTCGCCCGAAGAGATCATCGAAGACCTTCAGTCCGAGATAAAAAGGTTGCGCGCCAAGTCCACGGCACGAGCGATCAAAGAGTCTCCCGCCGTCAAACTGACCCTCGCTTCGCTTCGAAGCATCGACAAGGGCTTGGATGCCGCCGCATCGGAGAGCAACAGCCACCTTCGTCATGCCTTGGCCGACGCGCGGCGCAGCCTTTCCGGATACTTGGAGAAGCAGGGCATCAAGCTTCCGAAAGCTCGACTCCCCAAAGGTCCACGTCCCAAGGACGAGTAATCGGGGCTTGTGCCAAGCTCGGTTCGTGTCGGTCATGAACCTTGCGAGCAATGCTCGGTCGGCTCCAAAACACGCGACGATGGTTTCAATGTGAACACCTCGTCGCGTGTTCATTTGTACTAGCAGGCTGCCCGAAAAGTACCGTAGCGAGACGAAGCCATCTTCATCGCGGCAAGGAGGGGACAGTCGAGTCGGCGCAGTCGGCCGTGCAGGGCCGTCAAGCACGGCTCGCCGAGTTAGGGCGCAGTAGCGGCGGAGAGGGGTTTGTCGTAGTAGGTCGTTTTTCGGGTGGGCTGCTGGCGGTCAACCCTTTCCAATCTTCGTCTAGCCCGGATTATTCATGAACCGCGAGGCAAAACGCCTCGAATTGGTTCCTGCTGGCACTTTGCAGATACTGGCGTCCTCGACGACCTTACAAGGTCGTCTGCGGGGGCAAGTATCTGCAAAGTGC
>JBLINP010000239.1:0-7605 GCA_047639415.1 Planctomycetota bacterium
CGCGGCGGCAACATCGGTTTCTCGAACGGCCCCGACGGAATGTTGGTCATCGATTCGCAATTCGATTGGTTGGCTCCGAAAATTGAAGCTGCGCTTTTGAAGTTGCAAGCGGACGGCCCGTCATTCCTAGTCAACACCCACGTTCACGGAGATCACACGGGTGGCAATGCCGTACTGGGTAAGTACGGATCGATTGTCGCTCACACCAATACGCGTGGCCGTTTGATTTCTGAGGCGGGAGAGCAAAGCGATGCGGTAAATGACAAATTGCCGACGATCACGTTCGACGAATCGATGTCGCTGCACTTCAACGGTGAGGAAGTCAAATTGATTCACATGGCCGGGTCGCATACCGATACGGACGTTGCGGTTTGGTTCACGGGCTCGAAGGTGTTGCACACAGGCGATCTCTTTTTCGCCGGCGCCTTTCCCTTCGTCGATGTGGGACGCGGCGGAAACGTCGACCGGCTGATCGGATCGGTGGAGGCGCTGTTGGCCATGATTCCTGACGACGCCAAGATCATTCCCGGCCACGGCCAGGTTTGCGGCCCCGCTGAATTCCGGGTCTACCTCGAGATGTTGATCGAATGCCGCGGTCGCGTGGCCGAGGCTCTCGAAGCGGGAAAATCGCTCGAAGAGATGGTGGCGATGGAGCTTCTCGGTGATTACGCACCAGAATGGGGAGCGGGATTCATCGGCGCCGAGCAGTTCCTCGGAGCGATTGTGGCCTCGATATCGGCAAATTAGAGCCCGAGAATGCCGACTTCGAGGCATTTTTCGTCGCGGGGCACTAGGACTGGCGGTGAGGGGTGGTCTTTGCCGCCGGCGCCGATAGACTGTTCCGCTCTAATTCGAACTGAGGCTCTCTACCGGGAACCGAACCATGAAGATCAAGACTCGTAACAGCAAGACCAAGCGCCAGAAGCAGCATGGCTTCCGCACCCGCCAGAAGACCAAAGGTGGTCGCAAGACCAATAAGCGCCAGCGTGCGCGCCACGGAAGTATCTAGGCCAGATTAAAAGCGCTCGCGGAAGGCGAGCGTCCTGACCAACGGAGAGCTCCGGCGCGGCCGACTCTCCCAAAGTAAGATGGACAAAAAGAACAAAGCACCGAGCCCTAGGCTCGGAGAAGCGGGAGGGACTGAGGTCTCGCCCGCTAAATCATTTAATGCCAATTCGCGCGTTACCGAAGGCTTCCTTCCGCGGACGCGAGAAGAGATGGCCGAGCTTGGATGGGATGCGCTCGACATCGTGCTCGTCACGGGCGACGGCTACGTCGACCATCCGTCGTTCGGAGTCGCGGCGATCGGGAGGCTGTTGGAGTCTGCCGGTTACCGAGTCGGCATCCTCGACGTTCCTGAACTTGAGCCGGATGACGGTGGTTGGAAACGACTGCCCGCTCCGTTGCTCTTCGTCGGAGTGAGCGCAGGCACCATCGACTCGATGGTGACGAACTACACCGCCTCGAAGAAGAAGCGGCGCAACGATGTCTATCGACCCGGTGGCAAGCCCGGGCGACCGAACCTCGCGACCATCGCCTACACGTCGAAGGCTCGACACCATTTTCCCGGTGTGCCCGTCATCATCGGCGGCCTTGAAGCCGGGCCACGTCGCTTGGCTCACTACGCGTACTTTCAAGACAAGCTGCGCCGGTCGATCTTGGTCGATGCGAAAGCGGATCTCTTGGTGTGGGGCATGGGCGAGCGTCAGATTCTCGAAGTCGCGCGTCGTTGTCGCGCCGGCGAAGCTCTCGATGGCATCGGGATGACCTGCGAAATCGTTCGCAAAGATCAGCTCCCGGAGAACGTGCGCTTTGTGCCGTCCTACGAAGAGTTGCTCGAGGACGTTCAAAATCACATTCCGATGTTCAACGCGGTTCGCGAAGAAAACCATCCGGGCGCGCGTCCGTTGGCGCAAGCGCATGGCAATCGCTTTGTATTGCAGCATCCGCCGATGCCGCCCTCGAGCCAGGCTGAAGTCGACAGCTACTACGATTTGCCTTTCAAGCGCGAGTGGCATCCCGATCACGATGAGGCTGGTGGAATCGCGGCACTCGAAACGGTGCGATGGAGCATCAATACGCATCGCGGTTGCATGGCCGATTGCTCCTTCTGTTCGATCACCTTTCACCAAGGTCGATCGATTCAGGGACGCAGCGAAGATTCGATTTTGCGGGAAGCGGCCAAGCTGACTGAGGACGTTGACTTCCGCGGGACGATCACCGATGTCGGTGGACCGACAGCGAATATGTACGGGCTCGGTTGCTCGCTCTTGGAGAAGGGCGAACCGTGTTTGGATCGCGATTGCTTATCACCGGATGTTTGTCCGGCACTGCGCATCGACAAAACCAGTGAAGGTTATCGTCGACTGCTCGGGCTGGTTCGCAAAACGCCGAAGGTCAAACACGCCTTTGTCGGTTCCGGCATTCGTTACGACATGCTGTTCGACAAGAAGGGCGAGACGCTGCCGCTGCACAAGGACTTGGTGGAGCACCATGTCTCTGGCCAGATGAAGCTCGCGCCGGAACACGCTTCGGACGATGTGCTGCGCATCATGAACAAGCCCAGCTTCGATGTTTACGAAGCTTACGAATCGGCTTACAAGAACGACTGCGACACTTTGGGACGCGACCAACACTTGGTGAATTACTTCATCGTCGGTCATCCTGGAACGACGTTGGTTTACGCCATCGAGTTGTTTGAAAAGTTGCTGGAGCGCAATTATTCACCGGAGCAGGTGCAAGAGTTCATTCCGCTCCCCATGACGCGCGGCTGTGTCCAATGGGTAACGGGGCGCGATCCTTTGACGGACGAAGAGTTGTATGTGCCGAGCACTCCACGCGAGCGCAAAGTGCAGAAAGCCTTGGCTTGTTGGAAGGCGCCCGAATCGAAGCTGCTCGTTGAAGAGGCTCTGCGCGAAGCAGGTCGCGATGATTTGCTAGCCAAATACAAACGCGCCTTTGCTCATAGCCAAGTGGCCAAGAACCACAAAAAGGGGCGTAAGCAAGCGCCCAAATCAGAATCGCTTGAACTGGATACCTGCGGCTAGCTGAAATCGCTCGTCGCAGGATGAGCGATTCGGTTACGGACCCGTTCCCGTATAGGTCAAGCTCAGCATGCGATGCTCTGGCAGCGTGTTGGGCGTGCTCCACGCGTAAAAGTCGGAGTCGTGCGCTAGGATTCCATCGATGCGAACCAGAACTTTATCGCCTTCGTTCAGGTTGCTCACGCCGACATCGACCGAACTGTGGCCATTGACGCCGGTGCGATGCCCAGGGAAGTTCATATAAACCTCGCGCCACGAATCGGTGCTCGTTTCGTGTACAAGCACATCGAACGTAGGCGTTTACTTGTAGCCCGGCACTCCGTTCACCCTAACCCGAATTATTCATGAACACGCGGACCAAACACCACGAACGACCGGCACTGCCGGTCTATTGGTTCCTGCTGGCACTTTGCAGATACTGGCGTCCTCGACGACCTTACAAGGTCGTCTGCGGGGGCAAGTATCTGCAAAGTGCCAGCAGGAACCAATTCGAGGCGTTTTGCCTCGCGGTTCATGAATAATCCGGGCTAAGGCACTCGAACTGATCCGTGTCTCTCGCTAAGCGCTTCTAGCCCAAAGCCTTAGGGATTGTAAAGGGCTAATGAAGTTGACCCGACCCGCGCGAGGCGCAGGCCGGGTCATTGGCTTTGTCGGCTCCTTTGAGCTGACGAATTCTCTACCGCTAGAGCGAGATCACGGCCCCGTGCCGGTATAGGTCAGGGTCAGGGAACGATTCACCGAGCGGGTGTCGGGCAAGCTCCAGGTATAGACCGGACTACCTGGCGGCAGAATGTCGTTGATGAGGATGGTGACTTCATCTCCGACATTGAGTCCCGGCACGATGAACTCGATCGAGCTATCTCCGAGAACATCCGTGAGTGGAGCGGCTACTGCGACCGCATCCTCACGCCAGTTGTTGTTGGTCACGTCATGGACCAGCACATTGAATAGCGGCGTGAAGTTCAGGCTCGCAGTGCCGACCAACCGAGTCACGTTGATGTCGACGAAGAACCGCAAAGTTCCGCCGCTGTTTTGAAGCGGAGCTTGCGCGCCCAACTTATTCGCAATGACGTGCTGCGGGATCAGAAGCGAGAGCGATGTGAACGCGTCTGGCAAGATCATTTCACCCATGTCGAGGTTCGCGTCGACGGCTACGATGCGCAGGTCCCAGGTTTTGCTGGGGTCCAAATCGCGCAAGAAAACCATGTGAGCCCGTGTGGGCATCGGCTCGAAATGCTGACGCATGCTGCCACCGATGGGCGTGTACTCCGTGACAGACCTCGCCATGACATCGGTGTAAAAGACCACCTTGGCAACACGCGAAGTCACGTAGACCACTTTGAAGTGTTCGATCGTCGGACCGACGCCACTCGCCAGTTTGACCGGTGTACCGTCGGGGAAGAACGGCTGACCGAAGCTCTCAAACTGATTCGAGGTACGCTTCGAAGAGTCCGAGGCCGTGGCTGCCTGTCCATCGCCGAACGGATCGGGATCGACTCCTCCTCCGGTGCTCGCCGCGCCCGGTCCAGGAATCACGGCGATCGTTCCGTCATCGGGGTCGAGTTGCATGAAGAGATCGCCCATGCCGCGCGGCATCGGGAAGATCATGCCGGACAGACTTCCCGCATTGAAGGCGTTGATGATTGCGGGCACCGTCAGCGTTGCTGCAAGTACTCCATCGTTCTTCAAGTCAAGCGAGTTAGCCTCCGAATCGAAAACACCTTCAACGAGAGTGCCCAAGTAATCGGCGACGACGACGAGTTGGAATTCGTCGGGCGCCGAACTGGAGAGCAACTTAGTGATGGCGATCGAGTTGGCGGTCTGCTCGTCCTCAACACCAGGGGCCAATTCCGGTTGAACCGAGCCTGCGAGCGTCGGAGCGGCGGGGGTGGTGTTCCCCAGTGTCTTTTTGGGTGTGAGCCCCGGCAGGTTCGGATAAATCGGTTCGTCCGGCACGATTTTCGCGAATGGAACGGGAGGGATGCAGTTGCCTCCGTAACCGATGCGTACACCTTTGTGCATGATCGGCGGAATGCCGGTGTCCAACTGCATTAGGAACGCGGCGACATCGTGCTTCTCTTGCTGCTTGAGGATGAAGGCGCCTTGCAAAACGAAGTCCTGCAGATCGTCAGCGAGACCAGTGGGAGACAGTCCGGTTCCGAGTACAGGAACCTTATCCGTTTGTCCGCTGGCGTACTCGATCGATACATTGTTGGGTTGCAGTTTGCGCCAAAACGACAAGAGCGGAGCTACGGCGAAGTGACTTCGACCCGGCAGGGTCGCCGAGAACTCGTCGCGGAAGGTTGCGTTGCGCGTTCCACTCGGAAGCGTGTGGCAATCTTCACATGAGAACGAGGGCAGCGAGTTCTTGTCGTAGAACAAGTCCTGCCCGCGTACGGCTGAAGTCCCAGGCGGGAAAGTATCGGGAACAAAGGAGTCGAGGATTTCACGCGTTACCGACTCGAAAGGATTGGCGCGCTCTTGCAGATGCATGACGAACGCTTCAAAGTTGTCGAAGTCGCCGTCCGGAGTCGTGTCGAGTGGCGGTCCACCGAGCAACCCAGGGAATGCTCCGTTGAACGCGATCAAATCTCCACGCTCTCCGCGCCAGTGATAGGGATTTTGGCCTTTGATACTTCGCAAGGTCTGCGTGATCAACGGACCCTTGTCGTCCACGGGAATCGTATGGGCACCGTTGATATCGACGCGGCGATCCGAGAGGTCCCAAGCCAACATGTCTGAGAAACCGTCGATGTGACAGGTGTTGCAGGACATGTTGTTGTTCATTGAATTGGCGGCTGAGTAATACAGTGTGCGCCCATTGCGAATTTTCGGGTGCGTGGGGTCGGGTCCCACGTCGAGGGTGACAACAATGCCCGTGCCGACGGCAGGTTCGTAAACCTCAATCTTGTTGTTGCCCCAACAATAGGCAGCGAGGAAATCCTTACTGCCCTTTCTGATCGTCTTTAGTCCGCGCGGAATCGAACCGACATTCCATTCCTTCACCCACGTGCCGGTTTGGTCGTACTGGGTGATGTTGTTGGTCAACATTCCTGTGATGTAGCCGTTGCCGAGTCTGTCGAATTCGAGGGCGTAGGGTTGACCGACGGTCCGCGTGGGAATGGCCTGCTGGCCTGGCAGTAACGGGTTGCTATCGTCCAAATCGATGAAGCGATTGGGGACCACTGGAGCTCCTCCAAGTGGCGGAAGCGCTCCGATGATCGTCAGTCGATTCTCGCTGAAGATGCCGTTGGCTTCTGGTTCACTTTGGAATTGCGCGTTCTTCGCGTCCGTTCCGAGCATCCACCATTCACCGGTGACTGGATTTTCAGCGTGGTCGTTCAAGATCGTGCCCGCACCAATGACGACTGGCGAAACGGTTGCGTCGGCAGGGCTTAGGCGGAACAGATCCTCATCGGGCAAGCCCTGGGTTTCTTGTGAGAGATCGAGGATGCCATTGGGCCCAGCATTAAAAAGGGCCGGGCCTCGCTCCACCGTCGTGTTGTTGCCCGAAAGCATTGGAGCGACGATGACCGAGCCCGTGTTGCCGTTTTCAAAAGAGAGGAAGGCTGGGTGCTTGGAGGGGATCGGGTACTCGGCTCGAATTCTTCGAAATTGCAAGTCGACCTCGACGACGACGTCGGACCCGAGGCATGAAACCCAAGCCATCTTTCGAGTTTGGTCAATCAAGAGGTCGCTGGGTTCACCAGGCAAGCCGAGCAGTCCTTGGACGCGGCCGGTGTAATCCATCCACAGCAACGAATCGGAGTTGGAGCAGGTGAGGAGCAGCTCCGGCTGGCACCCGGGGTTGATGAAGAAGCCGGCAGAAACGGGACCCCAGGCCGTCTTGTACGAAGCGATCAGTGTCCAATTGACCGGGTTCGGATCCGTGCTATCGAACAGACGCACAAGGTTGGCATGCGTGTTGACAACCGCGAGTGTGTTGCCATCAGGAGTCAGCGCGATCGGGGAAAAGGGGACGACGTTTAGGTTGACGTACGGTCCAATGATCGTGTCGAGCTTACGGAAAGGAGCTGAATCCGGAATCCCGTCTGGGTCAAACGGTCTAGGCGACAGGTGCGGAGGGCGGTTTCCCTGAACCGGCGTGCCCTTTCCATTGGTCGTACCCGACTGAGTCGGGCTCGATATTTGTGCGGAGCTAGCGTTGACGCTGAGGCCAATTGCTAATCCGAACAAGCACAGCGAATGGGTAAGCTTTCGGAATTGGACAACCTTAGACACGGAATCCTCCTGGAGTTTCGATGCACCTGACTTGCGAGATGTCTATAGCACTCCCGCGCTAATAATGGACGAGCGTCGGGTTCCTAGGGTTCGCTAGATTTGAGCGATTTCCCAGGATAGGGATTTCTGTCTTCGTGAAGTCTCGGATGGTGTGCTCCGCGCACATTCGCGAGTCGCGGTGGGCCTTTGAATTCTGATTTGGAATTTAGAAGTTGGGAACGGGTGCGATGATCGCTTCGCCGTTTTCCAACAAGAGCACGCCGACCAGGCGTCCATCAGAACGCGAGAAGGCGAAGCCACCGTGCCACTTCGATTCAAA
>JBLINP010000240.1:0-7600 GCA_047639415.1 Planctomycetota bacterium
TGGCGTCCTCGACGACCTTACAAGGTCGTCTGCGGGGGCAAGTATCTGCATAGTGCCAGCAGGAACCAATTCGAGGCGTTTTGCCTCGCGGTTCATGAATAATCCGGGCTAGGGGATTCAATCCACAAAAACGTCACGGTGCCCTTCGCGGGTGCCGTGACGTTTTTTCGTGCCCAGTGCGAACATCAGTGGAGAGCGTTGAGCCCCCAATAACCGCTAACACTGCTATGATCGTCGCATTCACTCGCAAGCTCTGTGCACTTCGCACAGCCGTTTGTTCCCGCATCAAAGCCTCCCTCACCCCGCCGTTCATCGATGTCGAAGCACGTTCTTGCCCTCAGCCTTCTCGCACTCTTCACGAACACATCCGCTGCTCACGAAGATGATCCCAAGATTCTCGACCGGCAACCGCCTTACGTTGGACGTGGCTATCGCGGCGCGCAAGCGGCCAATCCCCGTGCCTTCGACCTCACCGCTCAAACTGCAGGAAGTGCCTTGAGCTTCGAAGCAAGCAACGTCCAACTGCTCTCGTGGTTGCCGCTCGGTGAACTTGGAACCGGCATTGCAACGGGTAACGATTGCTGGGGCTACGTTTCGCCTTCCGGAACCGAATACGCCTTGATTGGAACGTCGACCGGCACAGCGTTCGTCAGTTTGGCGGACCCCACCGACCCGCAAGTCATCACGCTCATCCCTGGTCCGAACAGTTTGTGGCGCGACGTGAAGGTCTATCAAGATCACGCTTACTCTGTGAGCGAAGGTGGCAGCGGCATTCAGGTGTTCGACCTCAGCCAAATCGACACGGACATCGTCAAGTTGGTCAACACAGTCGTTACCGGCGGTGGTTCTTCGTCTTCGCACAATGTCGCCATCGACGATGATAGCGGTCGCTTGTATCGCTTGGGTGGCGGCAGCGCTGGACTGCGAACCTATGACTTGACCGACCCCGCGAACCCGGTCTTCATCGGCTCATGGCTCGATCGTTACATCCATGACGCGCAATTCGTAAGCCCCACAACTGGCCCCTTCGCCGGTCGTCAACTGGCCTACGCGTGCAGCGGATTCAATGGCGGGTTCACGAACACCGGCCTCGACGTACTCGACGTTACCGATCCAGTCAATGTCATCGTCCTCGCCAACATTCAATATCCCAACCCGGCCTACTCGCACCAATGTTGGCTGAGTGAAGATGGAAATTACCTCTATTTGAACGACGAGTTGGACGAGAACGGAACCCTGCCCACGACGACCTTCGTGTTCGACGTTTCCAATCCAGCCGCGCCGTTCACCGTCGGTACCTTTACCAATGGCAACAGCGCCATCGGTCACAATCTCTACACCCGCGGCAATCAGATTTTCGAATCGAACTATCGCAGTGGATTGCGCGTGTTTGATACGAGCGTCAGTCAAACGAATCCCACGGAGTCGGCTTACTTCGACACCTATCCCGAAAGCGATAGCGACGCCTTCAACGGTTTGTGGAGCAACTACCCCTTCTTTCCCAGCGGCATCGTGATCGGCAGCGACATGGAGAAGGGCTTGTTCGTCTGGTGGGTTGGCGCTCCGCTATTGACCTTCAGTGCTCCCGGCGGCCTTCCGACCATCGTTGATCCCGCCGGCGATTCGCTCGTTATTCACATCGACGAATTGACGGGCGGCGACCTCGTCGCTGGCTCGGTGCAAATGCACTACGACGATGGACTCGGTCTGACTTCAATCACGCTCACCCCGCTCGGCGGCGGTGACTTTCAAGCCGATCTTCCGGAAGTCCCCTGCGGCCAAGACCTGGCTTACTACTTCACTGCCGAATCCAGCAACGGAATCGTTTGGAAAGATCCGATCGGTGGTAGCGGCAACATTCACACGGCGGCCGCTACGATGAGTCAGTCGGTAGCCTTCGATTTCGATATGGAGAATGTCACCGGCTGGACGGTCGGAGATCCCGACGACAAGGCCACGAGCGGCATTTGGGTCCAAGGTGATCCCAACGGAAACAGCGCCCAACCTGAAGATGATCATAGCGCGTCCGGTGTCAGCTGCTGGTTCACCGGCCAAGCGGCACCCGGCTCTAGCTCGACAACGAACGACGTCGACAATGGTCGAACTACGTTGACCTCGCCCATACTCAACATGTCGACACTGATCGATCCGGTCATGAGCTATTGGCGCTGGTACTCCAACGCCAGCAACACGATCTCGAGCACCGACGTCTTCTACGTCGAACTCTCCGATGACGCCGGTGTGAATTGGACGGTCGTCGAATCGGTTGGTCCGACAGGCAACGAAGTCAAAGGCGGCTGGATCTTCCATCAATTGCGCGTCACGGACTTCTTCACGCCAACCGCCGATATGCAAGTACGTTTCTTGGCCGGCGATCGCGGAACCGCGTCGATTATCGAAGCGGCCGTCGACGACCTGCGCGTCGTTGAGAACGGTTGCCCGGATTGCAATGCCAACGGCTTGTCCGACGACTTTGAAATCCTGAACGGCAGCGTGACGGATTTCGACGACAACCGCGTTCCCGATGTTTGCGATCCGATGTCCGAAAGCAACAACGCCGTATCGTTGAGCGCAGGCGGTTCGATCGCTTTCCAACTCGATGCGGGAGCTTCTCGCGCCGGTCACACTTACTGGATCTTCGGTTCGGCAACGGGCACAACGCCGGGACTCGACTTCGGTCCGGTCAACCTGCCGCTCAACTTCGACGGCTACTTCAACTTGACCCTGACTCAGCCATCCTTCGGGAGCGTCTTCGTCGATTACTTGGGTACGCTCGACGGAAACGGTCGCGCGTCGGCTTCCTTCAACATCGGAGCGGGCTCCGATCCGGGCTTGGCGGGCATCACCTTGCACCACGCCTTCACGACTTCCGTCAGCATCGGCTCGATCGAGTACGCCAGCAACGCTGTTCCCGTGCAGCTCGGCATGTAGGAGTTCGAGCGCCGATCGAACTGTCGCACAACGAGTGCGTCACCGATGAGTGATAACGGCATCGCATTGCTTGCGGTGCCGTTCGCTTTTAATCGCGATCCCTACCGCAGCGCGTGAAGGCGTTCTTTCGCGGGCATTTCCGTGCCCAACTCGATGGCTAGCTCGTACTTCACGATCGCTTCCTCCACGCGATCAAGTTGTTCCAGCGCAACGGCGAGGTTGAAACACAACAGAGCCGATTTCGGTAGATGCTCCCAACCGGTGCGAAAGCACTCGTAAGCTTCCTCCATCTGACCTTCAACTCCGAGCACACTGCCCCACAAACTGTAAGCCGACTCCGAAAGCTTGCGACCGCCTGCAGCCGCTCGTTCAAAATGTTTCAGAGCTTGTTCGTGTCGCCCGCGTATCGCCAAAGCGATCGCGAAGACTTCGCGAATCTCGTCGTCCGCTCCATCCAACTGAACGGCCGAACGCAATATCTGCACCGCCTTTTTCACTGAAGCCGGATCACTCTGCGACGATCTCAAAAGCGCCTGTCCGTAAACCAATCTTTTGCCAGCATCTTGGGGCGAGTGAGCGACCGCTTGCTCCAAATGCTTGAGCGCACGTTCGAGTTGATCTTTTTGAAGCAGGATCCCGCCCAACATCACGTGCGCTTCAGCCTGAGTCGGATGCAGTCGTAAAATACCCTCTAACTCTTCGATAGCCGACTCTATATCGCCCCGTTGAAAGGCTTCCCTGGCCCGGGAGATTCTCGAAACTGTGGACAGCGCAAGCGCCATCACCTCTTCGCGAACCTTATCGCGATAGGCGAGCGACGGCGACATCCCGCGCGTGCGCTCCGCGTACTCCCGCGCCAAAGTCCGATCACCCAAACGCATGTAAACCTGCGCCAAGGAGGCGTTGATCTCACTGTCATCCGCTGCACCTTCCCAAGCCTTGAGAAGATGATCGCGAGCCTCTTCGAGTTCGTCCGTAATCAACAAGATTTGCCCCATGCGTCGGTGCACGGCATAGAAATTCTCGTTGATTGAGAGAGCTTGTTCGTAGGCTTCGCGTGCTTCGCTGATCATCCCATTTCGCGCCAGTGCGTTGCCCATGTTCAGGAATACAGGCGCGTAATCTGGCCGAAGTGCAATCGCTGCTCGAAACAGAGCAACGGTCGTTTCGAGCGGAAGCCCGAGTTGATCAGAAACGATGGCCAGCAAGTAGACCGCGCCGAAGTCCTTCGGATCGAGCTCGTGCGCACGGCGATAACAAACTTCAGCTTGCCGGTGCAGGTCGTGCGCGTCGAAAAGAGCGCCCAACTTACGCCATGCGTCCGGATCGGCGGAAGTCTCCTCCACTTTTGCGCGAGCACTGTCGAAAACGATTTTCACTTCCGGGTGCATTCCAACCGAATCGAAGGTCGGGACTTTCGGCTCACTTTGAGTTCCCGCGACAATCGCGAAAGTTGAATTCGCAACAACGGTCGAACCGCGTAAAGGCGAAACGGAACAGAGTGCCGACAAAAGACACGACAAGGCGACGGGGTTCATCATTACGGGAGCGATTTACCCGTTCCGCGCTGGATCACGACCAATTCGCCGTCAGGATTGATTTCAAAGCTCTCTAGGTCGCCGCCAACCCACCGAACTTCGATTTGAGCGCTGCTCGTATTGAGCCCCGTCGGCAATCCAAAGTGAACGCGCGGATCGCTGCTAGATTGAAACCCACTGCAACTTGAAACCGTACGACTGCGCTCAAACCCGTCCATTGTCAAACGAACTCGTGCTCCCAATGCTTCGCGTTTCCCGTCGCGTACGTCGAGCAAGAGGCCTTTCCCATGTCGTTCGGCATCGTTGCGATACAAGCGCGCCGGACCGTTCGCGTTGACGATCAAAAGATCCAAATCGCCGTCGCCATCGATGTCTCCAGCGGCCGAACTCCGACTGACTTCATGACGATCACAGATTGCCGAAGCCAAGTCACAGGCCATGTCAAAGCGTCCCTTGCCGCGATTAACATAGAACAGATTCGGTTCGGCATAACGCGCCCAATGTCCAGTCAGCTTGGTCTTCTCGAGCACCTCACCTTTCTTGACACGACCATTGGCGATCAAGAGATCCAAATCGCCGTCGAGTTCAAGATCGAACGCCAAGACGCCAAAGCCCGTGTAGCTCATGCTGGTTTGAGCCAAACCACTGCGACCAGTTGCGTCAACAAATCCGATACCGGCTCCCAAATTGCGGTAGTACGTATTGGTTTCGCCGACCAAGTGAGTCATGAACAAGTCGATGGATCCGTCGTCGTCAAAATCGCCAGCGATGACTCCCATCCCCGCTTCCGCCTGGCCGTTCATGTTGAAGGCAGCGCCGAGAATCAGCGCGTCATCGATGAAGCTGCCGTCTTTTTGATTCAGCCAAAGGTTGTTGGCATAAGCATCGTTAGCGACGTAAACATCGGGCCAACCGTCGTCGTCGAAGTCATCGCACGCGACCCCCAAACCAGCTGCGGCCTGTGCCGAACTACTCGCGCCGATTCCGGCCTCGCTGCTGACATCGACGAGTCCCCCCATCCCGTCGCCTCGAAACAAGACGTCGAACACGGGCGGAAAGGATTTGGGTCCGCAGTACTCCTGGCGGTCGGCTGAATCGAAGCACAGCCCGGCACTGTCAAATTTGACGTAGCGGGCGACGAATAGATCGAGAGCGCCATCCGCGTTGTAATCGAGAAAGCCGGCAGAGCACGACCAACCGCTGGCTCCTGTGCTCGGGCTCTTTTCAAACTGGGTGC
The DNA here is from genome assembly GCA_047639415.1 of Planctomycetota bacterium. Lineage (GTDB taxonomy): Bacteria > Planctomycetota > UBA1135 > UBA1135 > OFTM34. The sequence goes on from JBLINP010000240.1 coordinate 5,707, forward strand.
CGCCAGCATTCAAGAACAGTTCGTCGTCGCCCAAGTTCGTGAGGTAGAGATCCGGGCGGCCATCACCGTTGATGTCACCAACCGCTGCGCCCATGCCATACTTTGAACCGGTCGCCCCGGCTGCGTTCCGAACGCGCTCGAAGTGCTCGCCGTCCAAGTTGCGATAGAGTTGATTGGATACCGCTCCGCGCTCTTCCGGTTTCGAGGCATCCGGTCCACCGTTCACGAGATAGAGATCCAAGCGACCGTCGCCGTCGAAATCGAGCAAGGCGCCGCCGCCGCTGATCGTCTCCGGCATATAGAAACCGCCGGAAGAACCCGTCTCGTGAGTGAACTCTAGGCCCGCGCTGTGCGTGATTTCCACGAGGGCGCCGCCGGTCAAATCTTCGTCCTTCGCTGCCGCTTGGCTGGATGACTGCGAGGCTGCCGCTGTGGAATACCGAACTCCGGAATCCAAAGCCATCGAATCCGCCTCTGAACCACCGCAAGCGGTTAGAAACAAGAGCATCGCGGTTGGAGGACCTGTCACGCTGTGGCGCATACAAAAATTGTACGCGGACTGTTTCCAAAGGGTAAGACCGTTGATTCCCCCCTCGCGCTCAATTCACGTCGATTACAACCTCAGCTCGTTCCGTAATGCCCTCGCGCTCCAGATCGAAAGTAACGGTCCAGGCTCCGGGCATGTGAAATAGCAGGCCCTCTACGCGGTGCTCGCCGTGCTCGTCAACCGAATGGGACGGGAGCACGTTCATGCCGTGCTGGTGCTGGGGCATGCTGGCATCCACTACAAGTGCAACATCCTCTGCAACCTCGCGGCTATCGGCGTCCAGGATCCAAACCGAAAGGCCAAACAGTTCCCCGGACGGAATCGACGCGGGCCGGGCATTGTAAATCACAGAGTAGTTTCCAGCGTTGCTCGGGACTTCAGTTCCGATGGGCGTTGGAACGACAGGGACTTGAACAGTCTCGGTGTGATCCACCGCTGTACAAGCGACGAACAGTAAAGTGAAAAGCGAAGCGATAATTGCGGTTCTCATTTTGGATTTACTTTTTGGCGCGTGGCCTTCACGTACAAACGAGCGCCAAAGGCAGAGAGAAACTCGCCTTCGAGCGTGAACACTTGCCCACGATGATTGCCGTGATCCAAAACGATCACATGCCCTTTTCCATCGATAGCAATTCCGCGGGGCTTGAAAAATTCAGAAGCGCCGAGGCCCTGTCTCCCCCAGCTTCGGATTGTTTGACCAGTCTTATCGAAAGCGAGCACGCGATGCGCACCTGCATCCGTAACGAAGACCGTTCCGTCGGCGCTCACCACAACCCCATGTGGCCTGGATAGTTCGCCTTGCGCGGCGACGTTTCGCAGGAATTTGCCCGAGGTATCAAATACCGAAAGGCGACGGTTGCCTGAGTCGACAACCCACAGCTCCTCGCCATCGGGACTGAGCGATAGATCCGTTGGCAATCGCAATTGTCCGGGCTGATCACCTTCCCCGCCAAATACGGCTTCGAGTTCGAACCTTGGCGAGAATCGAAGGACGCGCGAGCTCAACAAATCAACGACGAAAATGCGGCTCTGTTCGTCCCGAACGACCGCGCCGGGTTCGATCGGCTTGAGACCTGGTTGCTTGACTCCGTCAATGGTCAGTGGCAGACGATCAAGACTGGCTCCACCGATGTACTTCGCTAGCACGGGATCAAACCGCAACTCAGCTCCGGCCGATCGACTCATCGTATATCGACTGATTCGATGCGCACTTGCGTCCGTGGCAACAATCTGAAGGCCGTCGCGACTCAACGCCACGTCGCTCACCCGCGCCAGGTCATCGGCAAGCGGACCGAATCCTCCCAATCGCGAAACCATCAGCGGTGTGGTGTCTGCAATTGCAAAAAT
>JBLINP010000241.1:0-7485 GCA_047639415.1 Planctomycetota bacterium
GCAGAATGCGGCCGGCGGAGATGAGGGTTCCCCTTGTCCCAGGCAGAAAAATCAAAAGAACCGTGTAAGAATGGCGCGGACGATGAGAGTCTTAGCCTGCATTATGCATGAACGTAAATTTGTCCGCAGCGAGTCTGGCGGGAGACTCCGATTCGCGGGGGCCAAGCCTCGATCAGCATGAAATCGCGTCGATTGCGAGAGTTGTGGCGCTCGAACCACACATGTTTTGAGTGGTTTTCTGGTTCAGGGCAGACCGCTCCCAAGGCCGGACAAGTTTCAGAGCGCCATCGACTGTGATCAGACCGGGGCTCTCGCGCCGAAGGCGCGAGCGAGCTGCCGCCATGGTCGCGCGAACGCGAGATTGATGGGAAGGTGGAACCCGACACGTCGAACGGACTCAACAACTCGGGCTCCGACTTTGACCAACATGTCTCTTGGGCGTGCGACCTGTGCTCGGCCCAAGTCCGTTCCGCGCAGCTGCCAGCGCATCTCTTGGAACAGCATGTAGGCAGCTGAAGTCATCAAAACACGGAACTGATTGGCCAGAAAGCCAGAGCAAATCGTGCGGTCAATCGAGAGGTCCTTCTTCAGCTCCTTGATCCGGTTTTCCGCATCCCCGCGCCCGCAGTAGATCTCATACACGCGCTCCGCTTTGTGGCGCAAGTTGGTCACGACGAATCGAGGGTTGTTCTTCAGGTCGCGACCGACGTAGGGGATTGCTTCGGCTTTCAGGATCACGCGGCGCTCATGCGGCCATGATCGTGCAGCGTAGCTCGTCTCATGAAACTCACGCTGCGCTTCCCCGCTCTCACGTGCCAAGCGGCGAACACGCGGCTGCTTGCGATTCGACCATTTCTTGATTCTGACGTTGCTGGGCATCCCTATCACATATTTCACGCCCAACTCCTCGAGCACGTTCATCAACCGGGGATTGGCAAAACCTGCGTCCAGTCGCACAAGGATGTACTGCTTCTTCCCGTACGCATTCCTGAGTTGCGCGACGATCCGGCGCAGCGCGGGGATCATCCCTCGCGTCTCCTTGGAGGTGCCCGGGCGAAGCCTCGCGCTGAACAAATAGTGATCCGGATCGCCGGCCACGGAGATAAAACCGAAAATCGGCAGGTAACACCAAGTGTCGTAGAACGCGTTGAACAGCACGCCTTGCTGCGCACCGTGTGTCGGGTCAACCGACGGATCGATGTCGATCACGATTTGCTTCGCCCGCCGATGCCGACGCTTCAGTGCAACTACCGCGTTGCTCTCAAGACAACGTGCCAGCTTTGCTACTTCACGTCCGGAAACCCTGTTCTCGAAACGAGAGAGCGTGGACTGTGAGCCAAGGTCCTCGCCGCGCAGAGGTTCTCGCCCACAGGCAAGTTTCAGTGCGGGATCTCCGCCAGTACGCGAGGCATCGTTGCAGTCTTCGTAGCCAGCTGCGATGCCGTAGACCCTCTGCTTCAGCAACTCATCGACCTCGTGCCGAACCTTGCCGGACTGCCTATCATCGTGGATCTGGTTGCACATGGCGCGGGTTGATGCCGAGCTTCCTATCGGCTCCCGCCAGCAGCATCATGCCCGCGTCCGAGGTTAGCGCTTCCCCGTCGAAGGCAACCTGAACGGGCTTGCGAAAGATGTCCTCGAAAAGTACAGGCTGTTGTGTAGGATCGGGCATATGGCGCGTCTTTGATTTGCTTGAGTTTGGCCTCTAATAACAAGATTCTCGCAAATCACGGCGCGCTTCTCACGTTCCAGATTAGACCTTCATGAATTATTCGGGCTAGTAACGGTCAACCGCTCTGGAGTACGAGTCGTTCTCCAAGAATAGTTCGAGCGAGAACCATTCGACGTCCGTTCAATAATGAGCGGTCAGGATCAACGCAGAATCGAGCTTTGCTCGCCCGTCAATACAGCCTTTGAAAGCGCTTGGAGTCACGGAAGGGGAGCGTGGGTTCATCAAGCATGCGCAAGGGGTTGCGATTGAGCGTACGAAGGCCGGTCCTCGATCGCTGGGGGTTATAGGGTTGAGCAAGAACCTCTGTGCGCCACTGCATCTCGCAATTGGACTGACGCATCTTCGTTGCTTAGCTTAGGATCGAGAGTGGTCTGAAGCGCAGCCTTCTAGTTGATTTCCAGCTCTCTGGATTCAGGAGCCTTTATTCATGCGACGTTCTCTTTCTTACTTGTGGGTGCTCGCTTTGAACGTCGGCTTGCTGTCGGCGCAGTCGGTTCTTGTCGTTGATGAAGCGGGTAGCCCGGGTAGTGTTTTGGACGTGCAGGCTGCAATCGATTTAGCTGTCGATGGCGATCTGATTTTAATCAAGCCCGGTAACTACACCGAATTCCTGATTAGAGATATTTCGATAACGATCGTGGCTGATGGCGGCTTAGCAGTGTTTCCACCAGCACCGGGATTCTTCGTTGGTCCAACGCTCGATATCCGATTGCTGGCTGCGAATAAGACGGTCAATATCGCTGGTATTGAGATCACACAAGGCGGCGGTGCATTCGGACTTCCCGGAGCAAATATCTTTGACAACGAGGGCCAAATTCTGATGCGCGATTGTTCGATCATCTCTCCCTCGCCTCGTGCTTCCTCCATGGATGTGGTTTCGACGCAAGCGCTCACACTGGTAGATGTCAGTCTTGACTCGGGGCTCAGTCAGATGGGCTACTCCGGTACGGACGATTCCCACGGACTGGTTTCCGAAGACTCAAACCTGTTCGTTTACGGAAGCACTATTGCCAGTGGAACTGGACAAGAAGGCGATTTCTTAGACGGCACGAATGGTTTTCGTGGTGCAGCGGGATGGAGAATCCGCGGTGGTTTCGGACTCGGCGTTCGAACAACAGTGATTGGTGGTCAAGGCGGATTTGGTGGTTACAACGGCATCGTTTGTGGAGACGGCGGAACGGGCGGGCCAGGCCTTGAATTGCAAATGGGAGCTTCGGCGCCGCTGCTGGTTCGCTCAAATGTCGTTGCGGTTCCCGGAGCGGCGGGGCAAATCAATCCGCTCACACCACTGCCCGCCAACTGCGGACCTGGCGAGCCGGGTGTTCAACAAATCGTTTTCGCGGGCAGCATCGATTCGGATCCGCAGCCCAATCGCTCATTGGAAACCGAGTATCTCGTCCGTGTTGGCGAAGTGAAGAACATCGTTTTCAAAGGGGCACCGACTGACCTCGTGTGGCACGTCTTCGGTGTCCAACCGGCCTCGCCTGTTTTCATTCCCGAAATTACGGGTCCCTTAAGTGTCGGGACTCCAAACTTCGTTCGATTCCGCGGAATGATTCCGGCCAGCGGCGAGAAAGCACTCGCGATCACCGTACCTTCGCAGGGGTTCGACTACGCCGTGCTTTACGAGCAAGCAGTGTTCTATGACTTCACGCGCTTCCACGTATCGAATCCGACCTTCTCAGTAATTCTGAGCGACTCGTTCTAGTTCTTTAGAGGCGTGGGGCGTCGGTACTCAAGGATCACCTTGATTCGGTCGCGTCCTAAATTCTGAACATCAGTACGTGTCGGAGTTGTGCGAGCGTTGGCTCGGCTAATGATCGAATTGATTGCGCGTGCTCTCAAGGCCCTCAATTGACCAATTCAAGCCGGATTCGGCTCGATCTAAAAAACAATTGCTGATTGGAGGGAACTTAACCAATGAGCGGAACGACGCCGGCCGGGGTAAAAAGTTGATCGCAAAGAGAGCTTTTCGATAACCCTCTTACGATTCTGGCATAGGGTTAACTGAGCAAACCGCACTTACTAACTCACCCCCTGTTTGCTCGCCGAGAGTTCGATTCACCCCGAGCGGCTCTCGTCTGATGTCCGGAACCCCGCGTTTCCCAATGAAAAAACTCCTCACTCTGTTGGCTCTCACAATTGGAGCCTCTGCCCCTCAAGCACAAGACTTCTTCGACAAGAACATCGTTCGCACGGTTGACCTGCAATTCTTGGACGTGAACTGGGAGCAAATGTTGCGAGACAACTACGCCTCACAGGTTTACATCCTCGCGGATATGACTGTTGAAGGCGTTGTCTATCCCGATGTTGGTGTTCGCATCCGCGGCAACAGTTCATTCTTTTTCTTGCCCTCCGGTTCCCAAAAGTTTTCGCTCGGTATCAAGGTCGACTTCACGACGCCGGGTCAGGACGTGATGGGCGTCGAGACCATCAACTTCAACAACGCCTTCTCGGACCCGACTTTTTGTCGCGAAGTTGCTTACTTCAACATTTTGGCGGAGTGGATTCCGAACGGACGTGCAAACCACGTCAACGTTACGCTCAACGGCCAAAACTGGGGCATCTACGCCAACGTTCAGCAGTACAACAAAAAAGTGTTGCGAGACTGGTTCGATGATGAAGATGGTCTGCGAATCAAGTGTGCCAACAACCCCGGCGGACCGGGCTTGCAGTACAAAGGCACCAATCCGAACCAGTACAACGACTACGATATTTCGGATGACGGTGGTCTCCTCGATCCGCTCGGCGCTTTGATCGAAGTTTGCGACGCAGTCGATAACAATCCGCCGGCGCAATGGCGTCGCACGGATCAGATTTTCGCGGTCGACCCCTCAATCTGGACGGTCGCCATGGAAAACCTTTTTGGTGACGAGGATAGCTACGTCTTCAAAGGTTGCGACTTCACTCTCTACCAGAATCCCGTCGACGGACGCATGCACTTGCATCAGACCGACGGCAACGAATCCTGGACGGAGGAAGATTGGGAATCCGATCAGGGTTTCAGCTCTCCGTCGAAGCCTTTCCTAAACGTTGTGTTGAGCGAGCCGACGCTGCGCGGTCGTTACTACGCTCACCTGCGAACTTTGATCAACGAAACCTTCGATCCGGTCGCTCTGGAAGCCGAGTTTATTGCTCGACGCAATTTGATCGACCCGTTCGTGCAGGCCGATCCCAAGAAGCTCTACAGCTATGCAGCATTTCTCAACAACTTCTACACCACGGTTAGCTTTCCGACCTTCGGAAGTCCGCGCGTAGGAATTGTCGAGTACATCAACGCTCGCATCGCACTGCTCTCAGCAGATGCCGAAGTTCAAGCAGAGGCTCCGGTCATCACAAACCTCGAAGCGAGCTCAAGCACGCCGGGCGTTTTGAGTTTCATCACGGCTACGGTGACGGGAACCGATCCGATCGACTCCGTCACGCTCTACTATCGTCACAAGCCCGCAGATCAATACTCTCTGGCTGAGATGTTTGATGATGGTTTGTCCGGCGACGGAGCGGCTGGCGACGGCGTCTACGGCGTTGTTCTTCCGGTGATCGGAGTCGGCGGAGACAAGATCACATACTACGTTGGCGCAACCGCGAACAACGCGTTCATGGCACAGAGCTTCTTGCCCAACCGCACCGAAATTCAGCCGGCGATTTTGGCCTTCCAAGGCGGCGTTATTCCGACGGACGTTGTGATCAACGAGAGTCTCGCTCAGAACAACACGACGATCCAGGATCCGGCGGGCAGCTTCGAGGACTACATCGAGCTCTACAACAAGAGCGCGGCAGCCGTCGACGTATCCCTGATGTACCTGACCGACAATCTCTCCAACCCGGACAAATGGCAGATTCCCGCAGGCAACATCATCCCTGCAGGCGGCACCCTGCTGGTCTGGGCTGACAACGATCCCCTCGAAGGTCCGCTGCACGCCACCTTCAAGCTCTCTTCCGTTGGCGAAGAGATCGGTCTGTTCGATGTTGATGGAGTAACCTTGCTCGACAGCTTCATCTTTGGTCCGCAAGAGATCGACATTTCGTCGGGTCGCCTGACGGACGGCAGTGATCCGCTCGTGACGTTCGGTACGCCGACGCCGCTGGGACTCAACTTCGCAGGCTGTGGCGTTCGTTCGTACGACCACTTGGATCCGTTGATTCATCAACTGGACTTGGCGGCGACGGGAACGGGCGCAATCGGAACTGGCCTTACTTTGGCCGGTACCGGTTTCCAACCCATGAGTACGGCTTATCTGCTGCTCGGTTTCTCGGCGCAGTACGCACCGTTTACGAGTCCCGACCTAGTCGCGCTCTTGAACCTGTTCAAGTTCTTCCCGATGGGTACCGGCGCAACCGGCACGACCAACACGCCGCTCGGAATTCCCCTCGACGGAAGCCTCGTGGGCGCCGACATCTACTTCCAATACTTCGGAGCTGACCCGGGTGGAAGCTTGGCCGCGTCGAACGCGATCCACGTCAACATCTGCCCCTGAGTTCTAACGAGTAACACACATAACGTGCCCGGACTTGCTTTCGCAGCAGGTCCGGGCATTTTCGTTGATGGGGAGAGCGCCGCAAGCCGTGGACCGACGTCAAGTGCCGCGACAACTTGGCGGCCGCCCTTAGCTCAGGCGTTCGAGTGATCGCTTACTTATCAGTTTCGAAATCGTCCAGTATCTCGATCTTGCCCTCCTGATCGTCCACTGAAACTTCGGACATCGCTTCCATCATGATTTTCATAATCCCCGGCATGGCATCTTGCATGTAGGGACCCATTTTCTGCATGACTGATTTCCCGACCGGCGACTCGTAGAAATCGGCAAGCACGCGGATTTCTTCCGCGGTAAAATTCTTCACGACGGATGCGCGCATGATGCTGCTGAACTTTTCGAAATCGAGGTGTTCAGTCATCACTTCGTTGAACGCCTCGACCTGATCTGGAGGCATCATTGAATTCATGCTTTTCGTCATCTCGGTCATCATCTCTTCAAGGTCGGCGGACACAAGATATCGGTCCGCTTCAATAATCCGATTGGCTTCGGTGTCTTCAAGTGGAGTTCGAGAATAGACATCACCGCCGCCGGAACTCTCCACTCCACAACCGGCGACGCTTAATAGAAATAGGGCTGCGATCGTTCGACAAATACTGTTCTTCATTGGGTTCTCTCCGTTTTACGAGCGTTATTGATGAACTGAGCTGAGACTTCGGGACGGATCGAATTGCTCGGCTATCTATGCATGCTATGAGTTTCGACTCCATTGAGGGACCGAATCTCGATTAACGGCATCGGTGGATTCAATACTGAGACCGTGACTAGCTACGCGCTCGAATTCTCACGTGATAGCTCGGTCCCCTCGGTCTGAGTGCATCAAAAACAAACCGCCTTCGTAGACCCGATCGTTCTCTCCTCCCCCCTTTGGTTCGGCGTCGCAGACCACCCGGAAGTCTTCCTTCGAAGGGTGTCGAGCCAAGAAACTAAGCAGAGCTCCGGGTGGTGTGTGCCCCAGTCTCAAACTCTCGGCTAGGATGTGCGCATGGCGAAAGACGAGGAGTTTGCGGATATCGGCGGGGCCGATTTTACTCAGGCACATCCTGCGCATCCCGCGATCGGCGGCGAGTCGGCGGGGGAGTGGGTCGATCGTTATCGATTGGTCAAAAAGATTGGCGAGGGCGGCATGGGAACCGTCTGGCTCGCTCAACAATCCGAGCCGGTGAAGCGCCAGGTTGCACTCAAGGTCATCAAGCTTGGGATGGATACGCGCGAGGT
>JBLINP010000242.1:0-7372 GCA_047639415.1 Planctomycetota bacterium
CGCGCGATGAGTTCTTTACCGGTTCCTGTTTCTCCCCAGATCAAAACCGGGTGCGAACCTTTCGCGATCGTTTCGACATGCCTGAACATGCGCCACATGCTCGCGTCGTTCGACAGGATGCCTTCGAATGCTTCCGGATGCTCAAGCTCGCTGTGGGTTAAAGCTTCGCGACGATAGTCATCAAGATCGTTTTGCACTGCACAGCGCGCCATCGCGAGCTCAACCGCTTTGACCAATTGCTTTCCGGTGATTGGCTTTTCTAAATAGTCGATAGCACCCAGTTTCATGCATCGAACGGCCAGTGAGATATCCAAGCCGCCGGTCAACACGATGACCACCGGACTCGCGTCGAGTTCGAGGAACTGACGCAGAATGTCCTCGCCAGAAACGTGCGGCATATGCAAATCGAGCAGAACCAAAGAGACCTTTTGCTCGAGAGCAGTCTCGACCGCCTTGCGGCTATCTTGGCACGCAATCACGGGACCGAAACCAGCACGTTCAATGAAGCAACGTTCAAACTCCAATATGGAGGAATCGTCATCGACCAAAAGGATCGAACCCGCCGCTAACTGTTCATTTCGAAGCACATTCATATCCGAACCACATCCCTCTTTTAATCGTAATTGAGTTGGGAGCGAGTGCCAGCATCCCCGGCACAGGATGCCAAAATTCAGCTGCGACTCCCATTCGCGCTACTACTGGTCGATTCGGTGGGGTCTACGAATCAAAGAGCGCGGCGGGGATCTCTCGAAGGGGTGATGCATTTTGTTCTGACGCACGATTTCATACGTCACCCACAAGCCGAGCACCGCCAGTCGGTTAGCTCGTATTTTCGTTCGCATGCGCAAAATGGTGCAACGAAACGTTCCAATGGTCGGACGCGAAATGGGCGCGAAATGGGATCTGAACCGACGAACCGGGCCTGCGGAAAAGTGAAATCTAGGCAAGTGAATCACCACTAGATCTGGGGTGGAGAGCCCGGTTCAACACCACGCCTTGGAAGCAATTGGGATGTACTAAACACGGCTAAAAACAGCTTCCTTAGCTGATCTTTGACTGGCACTCGGCTTGCTCCTTGACCGTCTTCGAAAGAACCCGCCCGACAACTTCAACACTTGATTCGAGGACGAATTTCAATGGCGAACCATGGCGAACCTGTTCCTAACGAAGACGAATTCAATCGGCGGCTCCGCTCGGTGTGGCATCGTGATTCACCTTGCGGTCCCGATTCGGCGGGCCAACGATGCGTCTTGTATCCCCTCCCGCCGAGAACTCTAGATGCGTCGCGACGACGGATACCTAGGGCCGCCACTCCATTCGGCTCGCCGTCACGAAGGGCCACTCAACAAAGTTCATCCCGCGAGGAAAATGGCGACAATGAATCCGACTGGATCCTGGTCATCGACGATGTACCTGTCATTCGTTCGGTATTGAATCGATTATTGAGACGACAAGGCTACAACGTTGTCGATGCGCCAAATCTCGACTCCGCCTATCGACAATTCGGATTGCTCTCCGTCCGCGTGCTCGTTCTCGATCTCATCATCCCGGGTTATGAACCAACCTCTTCGTTTAGCAGCACTCTGCGTTGTTTTCCGAAGGCCACCGCGATCGCTATGTCCGGAGGAGGACGTTGTGGAGCCTCGAATCTGTTATCTGTCGCGGAATCACTCGGGGCTGCCGCGACGCTCTCAAAACCCTTTGCTACCCGCCAATTACTCGACTTGGTCGAAAGACTGTGGGCGAATTGAGAACCGAGGCCAATTCAATTGCCTTCGATAGTTCTCACTCGAAAGCACGCACACTCTGGCTGAGCTATCAGCCAATCATCGTTCCGCACACCGGCCAACTCATCGGGTTAGAAGCACTGCTGCGGGACGAGGCGCATCCCGATTCCTGTCCGACCGATTTCTTAGAAGCAGTTCGGCAAGCCGATCGGATGGAAGCGCTGGGAAGTGCGATCCGGACCAGTATCGCTGCTGACCTGCCGGCGTTGCCCGACCAAGTTGCAGTTTATGTCAACTTGGAACCGGAAGACCTGCAAGGCGAAGCGCTTTTCGCGTTCGATGAACCGCTGGCGCCGTACGCCGATCGAATCGTACTGGAACTTACCGAGCGAACGAAGATGAGCAACGTAGACGAATTGGGGCAGCGTGTAGCGGAGCTAAGATCGCGCAACTTTCGCGTCGCTCTCGACGATCTTGGAGCCGGACATAATGGTTTGGCCGTGCTCACGGAAATCGAACTCGACATCGTCAAGCTCGACATGGCGCTGGTTAGAAACGTCGATCGATTTCGCGCGAAGCAAATCTTGGTGAGGTTCCTCATCGAGTTCTGTCACGAGAACAACATGCAGTGTTTGGCCGAGGGAATTGAATCGCAATCCGAACACGACTGGCTAATTCAGCAAACAATCGACCTTGCACAAGGCTTCTACTACGGCCGGGCTTTGCCAGTCGACGAAACGCCCAGCACTTTCGCACGACCATATCACCGTCGCACTGGTTGAGAATCGTCGAAGCGCATCGTCCGCCACCAATGAGTGGCTAGTGTCGCTCAGCGGCACCTACAAAAAGAAAGACGACGGAAACCGTCGTCTTTCAAATGGAGATTGTCCCAATAGTGTTTGGATCGCTCCAAACGCCTGAGCCGAAGCCTAAGCGCTAATAACGCGCGAGACTCGAATCGACTTCGGCCGCCCAGCGGTCCATGCCGCCGGTCAGATTCGTAATGTTGGTGAAGTCACTCTGCTCGAGAAAGCCCGCCACGCTCGCGCTTCTCATCCCGTGATGACAAATGCAAACGATGGGCGCGTCCGGATCGAGTTCACCGACGCGAGAGGTAATCTCCCCCATCGGAATGTGGACGATTCCGTCGAGGCGAACGATTTCCAACTCTTGGTTCTCGCGCACATCGAGCAGGACAAACGACTCTCCGCCGGCCAAGCGAACGGAAAGGTCAGTGGGTGTGATTTCTTTCAAACTTAGAGACCTTCGATTTTAAGCGGTGCCAAGTCCATCTCAGCGGGAATCGGAACGCCCAAAATACTGAGTGCTGTCGGAGCAATGTGCAACAGGTTCGGACCACCCTCAGGCATCGTCACCTTGCGGTTGCTGAAGAAGATTCCTCGCACTTCGTCACGAGCCACCGAAGGGTGTCCACCGGACCAAGGTGAGGTGTTGTCGGTATAGATCTCGCCAGGAACGACGTTGCCGTAATCATCTTCAACTAGTCGAATGCCACCACCAGTGGTCGTCCAAGCCACGCGATAACCAGGCGCGAAGCCCAACACCAAGTCGGCACCGATATCCATGTGCTCGCCTGAATGCTCTTCAGAGAGCAAGTAGCTTTCGAGCACCGTGTTGACGCCTTTTTCCTCGTCGCGCGCTTTCAAGAGATCTGCTTGAATCGACTTCAAGACAGCCATTTTATCAGCGGGGTCCACGATGCCTTTGGCTTCGCGACCTTTCTCGTTGATGTAGATGAAGCCCAAGCCCAACGCGTAAGCCTTGGTCTTACTCCAGTCCACCGCTGCGAATCCCTTGGTTTGATTCTTCGTAACGGTCGGCTTCAAGACCATATAACCGTTATCGATAAGCCAGTTGTTGATGCTGACTTGACGACGGAAGGTTTGGAAACCGTGGTCGGCACAGATCAAGAGCGTGTCGTTCGCGCCGAGGTGCTTGTCCATCACGTTGCCGACGATGCGGTCGGCTTGGCGATAGATTTCGGGGATCACGTCCTTGAGCGCGACTTGCTTGCCAAAGAACGTCACTTCGCGGTTGGCTTCTTCAGCGTCGTACATCGGATGCAATTCATCGTAGTACTGATACATCATGTGCTGCACGCGATCGGTCGTACTGAAGACGCTCATCAACATGCGCCAATCGCCTCGTTCGAGTTGCGCATAGGTCATGCGCTCGCGCCACTTCATCGTAAATTCGATGTCTTCGAGCAAAGTGTCCGATGAAATCTCGCCGTCCTTGAACGGCATCGTCGTGCAAGCCCAACCGTAGGTCTCGAAGGTGCCGTGGGAGGTTTCCACGAGTTCCTTGGAGAAGCCATGCGGCTGGCTAATCGGTTGCCAGAAAGGCGGACTCTCGGGATCGAGGTCCAAGGTGTTGATGAACATCTTGAACGTATCGCCCAACGAGATGATCTTGCAGCGTGTTACGGCTTTGACCTTCAACAGCGGATTCAAGACAAAGCTGAGGTGATAGAAGTCTGACCAATCGCCCTCAGCGAGTACTTGTTCGACGCCGTCCATGATGACGGCGACTTTGTCATCACCACGCTTTTCGATGATCAGTGGAACCGTAACTCGCTCCGACTTGGCTACCTTCAACTGATCTTCAAGTTCAGCAGCCCGAGCATTCAGCTCCATCGAATCCTTATACGTCGTCGAGGGATCGCTGTGCTTCTCTTCGATATCAGCGATCTCGAACTTCAGCTTGTCGGTCTTCCAGAAATTTTTAGGCCCGTAGAGTTCGGTTTCAATTCGGTCGCCGGTCCAGTCCACGCGGAACTTCAGGCCAGCCGTTGAACTCTTCTCAAACTTCGGCGGGCGCTCGGTGAACTCTTCGTCGTCGGAGTAGATGAACCAAGTGCCGATCTCACCGCGTGCGTCCGGCACACCGAGGCCAGCCAATACGCGTGTGCCGTCGGGAGTCGGCATGTCCCAGGCTTGGGCAGCTTCGAGCACGATGCTCTCCACTCCTGCGTCGCCTGCGTAGTCCCAAAAGTTGCGCACTTCGTTGACGTTCGACGTGCGGGAGATTTCGGAAGGCATCATGCCGCGTGCGTACATGCCGGCATAAGCGCCAACTCCGCCCATCAGAATGGACAGGATCAACGAGACGATCAGCTTGATGCGCAGCAAGCCTGCGAAGACGATCATGAAGACGACGAAAGCGCCGCCGCCGGCAACGCCCGCCATCATCATCGGATCCCAAATCGGAATGGGAACGTTCTCGTAGTCCTCGATCGCCCGCGTGTCGCTGGGGTCGATGAAACCGAAGAAGGCCGTCGGATTGTCGCGACTATAGATGCGCTTGATAAATCCCGAGACTCCGTTCTTACCCGGGTTCTGACCGGTGTTGAGACTGGCCCAAGAGGTGGGAGACTCATTCGGAACCGAAGTGCCCAATCGAGCGAAAGTGCCCTGCTCGCGCAAACGCTGCATGTTGGGCAACTCACCGGCATCCATCATTTCTTCGACGGTTCGGCCATCACCGCCGTCAAAGCCCAACACAATTAGGCGGTCATCGGGCCCCTTGCTCGGTGATTTCGCCTCGAGCGTGGAACTCGAGAAGCAGAGCGCTAGGAGAAAGAGTGTGAGGCCTTGGAGGAGGCGAACTTGGGGAGAGGGACGATTCGTCACGGGTTGGTACATCGGAGAGTTGCTCGTGCAACGGAATGTGGTGCTATCGCAGCGGGAACGGGCCGGTTAGGATTTCTCCGCTGTTATCGGATGAAGTCGCAAATATGTGTAAGAGACTGTCAGTTCAGAGCTTAAATAAGTTCTGGCGAGCTTCATTTGGGGCAGCAGCCTAGGCTCCCCCGGAGCAGTCTGTCAATCGAGACTGCCTTACAAGTCGCACTCGTACGAGCCACAGAAAGAGCAGTTAGAGCCCAGCCCATGTATTCCTCTCCCCGAGCCCACGGATTCCCCCACCTCCACTCGCAATCCGGCGCCCTGCGATGGCCACTGGCGCTCCTATTCGCGCTGCTCTTTTCCGCCATCCTATACGTGGCCCTGCAAACAAGCCCTCCCGCGGAAAGCGCGTCTCCCAACGTGCCGACCGACGAGCCGACATCCGAATCGAGCGCTTTTGACCGCCCGACGGCTGAACGGGAATCCGCCCCTCAGAAACCTCTTCCGACCAGCGGCGGGATTCGGGGTCGATTGAACCTGCCCGTCGGCACGCCTGCTCCAGAAGAGTGGGAGCTCGTGCTCATGCCCTCTCGATTTTACAAGAGCGGAAATGCCGTGGAGCGTCGGATTCATTTCGCGGATCAGGTGGTCGACTTCGTCATTACAGACCTCCCGCTTGGAACGTACGACGTTCGCCCTCGGGCCGCCGGCATGAACTCGAATTGGCTCCCGATTTCACTAACGCCCGAGTCGAGCGAACCCTATATCGACATTTCGATGACTCCCGCTGGAACGCTGACCGGGCGCGTTGAATACGCGAACGGCGCACCAAGCGAAGGCGTCATGGTGCGAGTTGCGCGCGTCGGCTTCTTGGACGAAGAGGATGCGCACGAATCCAGCACCGAAACCGATCTTTCCGGCCGCTACGAATTCCCGAGCTTGCCCGATGGCGAATACGAGCTCCGCTTTGGTGAAGACCTGAACCCGCTTCTAAAACCCAAGCAGTTAGCTTTCGTCGCACCGTCCATGCACCTTCCGCCACAAGTACTCAAACGCGTGGGACGCATCACAGTCGTCGTCCTCGATGACGGCGGCAACCCCCTGCCCGACGTCAACATCGTGGGCTCCGGCAGACCAGGCGGATTTATCGATCACTTCACCGACGCGCTTGGAGAGTGCCACATCGCTGGCCTACCCGCTGGGAGTTTCAAAATCAGAACTGAACACCCGGGATTCCAGACGAGTCAAAAGCTCGTAGAACTCGTTGCGGGCGAGAACGCGATCGTTCGCTTTAGCCTCTCCCTGTAGATTTTTCCGCGGCTCACTGCGCTGCACACAACCTGAGCAGCCAGTAGATGATGACCAGTAGAAAGAGGGAAGTGCTTCGATTGGCTTGGCCAGCCGTCGGATCCTACATCCTTCACAACGCCTATCGAATTAACGACCAGTTCTGGATTCAAGGATTGGGTGCCGATGCACAAGCGGCCGTTGGCGCATCTTTCTTCGTCATCATCCTTAACTTCGCGGCGCTGTTTTTAGCGGCAGGCGGAGCCTTGGCCTTAGTCGCTCGAGCCACGGGCGCCAATGACACCGAACGAGCGCATTCGGTCACTCGGCACGCGATCTTTTTCGCGACCATGATCGCTCTCGTGATCGGTTTTTTCGGAGCGGCCTATACCGAAGAGATTGTGGCCATTCTCGGATTGCCGCCCGGTGGTGCCACTTTCGCTGAGGAGTACCTAAAGACGCTATACATCTTCTTGGTCCCCATCGCCCTGGTTCCAGTACTCGACAATTCCTTCATCGGCCGCGGCAAAACCAAGATCCCGCTGATGCTCGATTGCGCTGCAATCGGAATCAACTACTTCCTAAATCCGATCATGATATACGGCGGCACAGCCGTTGCTGAAATGGACCTCGGAGGAGTTGTCCCCTTTGGGGCCGAGTGGGCTGACTCAATCGCAAACACTTTCAATGTTGAAGCTGGCGGCATGCGCG
>JBLINP010000243.1:0-7355 GCA_047639415.1 Planctomycetota bacterium
GTTGCTCACATTCGTGAACGCTGCGAAATCCCGGGTACTTCGACCAAGACGGCGTACCTGTGTCGCGACAAGCCTGCCATGAAAGAAATACTGAGCGAGGCCGGCGTGCCCTGCGCTCAGTCAACCGGCGCCTCCTCGCGCGAAGAGGTTCGCGAATTTATCGACCGAGTCGGTTATCCGGTCATCCTCAAGCCGCGCGATGGTGCGGGTGCGGCGGGCACCTTTCGCGCGAACAACGACGAGGAATTAGAAATCGCTATCGAAGGATCTGGAGTCGGCCAAGGCATTCCGACTGCCGTCGAAGAATTCATTGAAGGACACGAGGGGTTCTTCGACACGATCACGATCAACGGGAAGATCGAGCATGAATTTATCTCGCACTACTACCCGGGCGTGCTCGAAGCCATGCGCGAACGGTGGATCTCTCCGCAAATAGTGGTCACGAATCGCAACGATTCAGAGGATTACTCCGAGGTTCGCGCCATGTGCAAAAAGGTCATCGAAGTGCTCGAAATCGGCACTTCCGCCACTCATATGGAATGGTTCTTCGGCCCCAAAGGCCTCAAGTTCTCGGAGATCGGATGCCGCCCCCCCGGCGTCCTCGTTTGGGACATTTACGGTGCGGCCAATGACATGGACGTCTATCAAGAATGGGCCAATGCCATCGTCCACGAGAAGCCGGGCACACAAGCCTCGCGTAACTACGCCGGTGGAATGATCGCTTTGCGACCGGATTGCGACGGACAAATCATCGGCTACGAAGGTGCAGAAGAAGTTCAACGGGAATTTGCTTCGAGCATCATCGACAGCCACTTCCCGCCGGTTGGCACCGGCACCCAAGGTGTCGAGGGTGGCTACATGGCCAACGCTTGGATGCGCTTAAAGCACTCCGATTACGACGAACTGCGTCGCATCATGGACCACATTGGCGAGCGCGTTAAAGTTCGCGCTAAGTGAGCCACGAGCGGAGGATGGCCTCCGCGCTAACTTGCAGTCCTGCCGGTGCCGCGGCTCCGACTGCTACTTTTTGCCCGTCGGACGAATCGCGGCGTACTGACGCGGCATCCAGTGATCGGGATAATCGTGCGCAATAGCGGCGTTGAGCGTCAGTTGCGGATCCGCTAAGTGCGGGCGAGCAAGCGCACACAAATCGGCGCGTCCAGCCGCCAAGACGGTGTTCACGTGGTCGTGCCCTTGAATCCCGCCGACCGCCATTACGGGAACACCCGCCTCGTGCCGGATGCGTTCAGCGAAGGGCACTTGATACATGCGACCGTAAACCGGCTTCGATTCCAACGTGTTGCCGGCCGTAGAAACGTCGACTACATCGCAACCGTGCTCGCTCAACCACTTGGCAATTTGCACGGACTCTTGGATCGTCTGCCCGCCATCATCATCCAACCAATCGGTCGCAGAGATTCGGACGAAAAGTGGGCGATCCTGCGGCCAAACGCCGCGAACTGCATCGAGTACTTCGAGCGGGAATCGCGCTCGGTTCTCCAAACTCCCTCCATACTCGTCGGTGCGCGCATTGGACTTCGGGCTCAGATAGCTCGATAGCAAGTAGCCGTGTGCCATGTGCAATTCGATCAGGTCGAAACCGATGCGAAGCGCGCGCTGCGCCGCTTCAACGAAACAGTCTCGAATGCGATCCATCTCCGCGCGATCCATTTGAATCGGCTTCGGGCCGTCCGCGGTAAAAGGTTCGGCTGTCGGGCCGATAATGGGCCAAGCTGTTTCCCCTCTTAGAGGAGCGTCCCCATCCTTTGGCAGTTCACAGGATGCTTTGCGCCCAGCATGAGCGATCTGCATTCCGACTTTGCTGGGCGAAGTCTCCCGAATGAAGTCGACGATGCGCTTCCACGCGGCCTCGTGCTCGTCGGTGTAAATTCCCGCGCAGCCCAGAGAAATGCGCCCCTCGGCTGACACGTTGGTCATCTCGGTCATGATCAAACCGGGGCCACCAAGCGACAGTCCGCCGTAGTGAACCATGTGCCAATCACCGACCGTCCCCTCGCTTGCCGAGTACTGGCACATCGGCGAAACAACGACGCGATTATCCAAAGTCAGTTCTCGAACCGTAAACGGTGTGAACATTGGAACGGGATAGGTTCCGTCAGCGCTTTTTGACGCTCCAACATCTTCGGCGTACCAATCTCGGACTCGCTGCATGAGAGCCGGATCGCGCTCGATCAAATTGTCCCAGGTGATGCGCTTGGAGCGCGACATAAGGTTGAACTTGAATTGAATCGGATCCTGATCCAGGAAGCGATCCGATTCCTCGAACCACTCGAGGCTGGTCTGCGCTGCCTTTTGCACCTTAAGTGAATCCACCCAACGAGCGTCTTCATAATCGGCGAGCACCGTGGGTACTTCCGCCGTGCCTTTGCGTTTGAATGCGTCCACCAACGCGATCGCATCTTCCATCGCGAGTTTCGTTCCCGATCCGATGGAAAAGTGCGCCGTGTGAGCCGAATCGCCGATTAAGACGATATTTTCGAAATGCCAGTTTTCGTTTCGAACCGTCGGAAAGGTCCGCCACGCCGACCCATTCGTGAGCAAACGATGGCCCTTTAGATCTTCCTCAAACAGAGCTTCACAATAAGCGACGGTCTCCTCTTCGGTAGCTTGATCAAGTCCCGCTTTGCGCCAAGTCTCTTCAGAACACTCAACGATGAAAGTGCTCAGGTCTCGCTCCGCACCGTTCGACTTGCGCTGGAATGGGTAAGCATGAACCTGGAAGAGACCGTGCTCGTTTGTCTTGAAGATGAACGTGAACGATTCCAAAGCCATCGTCGTTCCGAGCCACGAAAACTTGTTTTTGCGCCAGTCCAAGCTGGGTTGAAAGTGCGACGCGTGAGCTTCGCGAATGAAGCTATTGATGCCGTCGCTCGCAACGATCAAATCGGCGTCGGCGAATTCGCTGAGGTCATCAACTTCGCGCTCGAATTCAAGCTGCACACCCAACTCGCGGCACCGCTCGTGAAAGAGGAGCAGCAACTTCTTTCGAGCCATGCCACAGAATCCATGCCCCGTCGAAGTGACGCAATCCCCTCCAAAGTGCGTGTCGATGTCGGTCCAATACACGAACTCGTCGGTGATGCGAGCGTAGCTCTCTGGGTCAGCCTCCTCGAAACCGCTCATGGTTTCGTCCGAGAAAACCACGCCCCAGCCGAATGTGTCTTCGGAACGGTTGCGCTCAATCACCCGGATATCGCAATCCGGAAAATTCTTCTTCATCAAGATGGAAAAATACAGGCCCCCAGGGCCACCACCGATGCATACGACCTTCATTTGTGCGTGCCTTTCAAGTGCCAACAGGGCACAGGGAGGCGGAGCCTACAAGCACGCCTCCTCCTTGGCCATACGCGGGCATCTTCCACCCTTCATCCTGCGCACCTCTTTGTGGGGAAAGTCCTCGATTGGCGCACTGTCGTAGCGCCCGGAGTCCACGGATCGGGCTATCGGGCAAATTTTTCACGCAGGATCCCTCTCTGCCCTCCAGCAAAGCCAGACCCTTGTCGAAGAGGCAAAGGTCTGTCCGCCTTAAAGCAGTGAGTAACCAATCAAATAATCAGTCGCCGTCCGGCTCTACCCAAGCCCGAGAGGTCTGAACGTGGGATTACGCGGAAAGCTTCTGACTCGGACCTTGTTTCCCATCGCTGTGCTCGTGGTCGGACTTTGGATTCACGAGCGCGAAAGCAACCGATCGGAAGCTTTGATCGTCGCGGAGGAACGGCTCTCGATTTCGGCATCGACTGCCTCTGAACTCCTGGAGTATCGCGTCAACGAGATGAACACCCTGCTCGCGGGCATTCTTTCTCAGGACGCAATTACAAAGTACTCAGGTTTTGATAGCGCCCGGCAAGATGAGAGAGCCAAGCAAATACTCGCTTCGATCGAAAACACCTGCAAGCGCCTGTTCATTCATACGCCGAACTTGCTCTCGATCGAACTCTACGATCCGAGCGGCGATCGATTGCTCCTCATCGGATCGAGCAACGCCAACCAAACGCCAATCAGCGCAGCGCAACGGGATTGGTATCAAGAAGCACGAACGCGCCCCTACTCGGTCAGTTGCATGGGAGGCGGTTTGGTGCGGTTGACACGCAGTCAACCCCTGCTGCAAACCTCGGGAAACATTACAGGATCCATGGTCGTGGACTTCAATCGAATCGCCGAACCGATTTTCGGGTTCGCAACACAGAGCGCACCCAACGTAAGCTCGCGATTAATTTGCATCCACGATCAAGTCTTGTTTGGCTTCGGCAACGGAAAAATCGATGCCGATAAACTGAGCGTTTCGGTCCCTCAAGAATTTTGTTCAGGAGTGCTAGTTCTCGAGCAATCCACCAACAGCGCGCTCGCCGGCTTGCAACAAATCGAGTCGCGTCGATTCGCCGTCACCACGCTCATTCTGATCGCTCTCCTAATCACCATTTGGACCGGACTTCAAATCACGATTCTTCAACCAGCGTCAAAATTGCTGTCGGTGATCCACGCCTTCGAACGTGGCGAAGAAGTCGATTACCGCTCCACAGAAGAAACGCCGGAAGACGAACTGGCCAAGCTGGACCTGGCTTTCCGCGGAGCCATCGAGTGCGAGCGAAGAGCACGATCTAGCTTGCAAACTCTCAATCAAAGCCTTGAAGGACGAGTGACCGATAGAACCCGCGAATTAGCCTTGGCGCGAGATGAGGCCTTGGACGCGAATCGCGCTAAAAGTGCATTTCTAGCCAATATGAGTCACGAAATCCGAACGCCAATGAATGGCGTAATCGGAATGACTGAGCTGCTTCTAAGCACCGATCTAGATGATGAACAGGAGTCATTCGCGAAAACGGTTCAGGTTTCAGCTTCGTGCCTACTGTCGATCATCAACGATGTTTTGGACTTCTCAAAGATTGAAGCGGGTCGCCTCGAACTGGAGCAACTAGAGTTCTCGATCTCCGACATCATCGAAGGCGTACTCGACATCATCCCGATCCCCGCTTCCAAGAAAAGCCTCGAGATCACGAAGGATATCGAGAGCGAGGTACCCGAGTCCGTCATTGGTGACTCGCTTAAACTTCGCCAAGTGTTCACCAACCTGATTAGCAACGCTATCAAGTTTACAGACCGCGGAAGCATCAAGATCAGTGCGGTCGTTGTGAATCAAACCCAAAGTAAGGTCGACCTACGATTCGAAGTTCGGGACACGGGAATCGGACTCACCGAAGCCGCGCAGTCGAAAATATTCGACGCCTTCAGCCAAGCTGACAATTCGACCACGCGCAAGTTCGGTGGAACCGGACTTGGACTTTCCATCTGCAAAAGTCTGGTGGAACTAATGGACGGTGAGATTGGCATCGAAAGTGAACTTGGTGAATACAGCATGTTCTGGTTCACCGCTCAATTCACTCGTTGCCAGCAATCCGAACCCAATGATCATGAGCCCATTGGTCAAACGGATGCGCTCGCTAGCTCGAGTACACCAAAAGATTTCACGCTCAAAACCACTCCAAGCCTACTCCGCGATCCGAACTCGCGAATGCGACTGCTGCTGGCCGAGGACAACCCCGTCAATCAAATGCTTGCCCTGAAGATTCTCAAGCGTATGGGCTATACCGTTGACGTTGCAAACAATGGAGTTGAGGCGCTTCAACGTTTGTCTAACACCGATTACGCGCTGGTTCTCATGGACTGCCAGATGCCGGAAATGGACGGCTACACGGCAACTGAAAACATTCGCCGCGGAGCCGCTGGGCGGTCGGATATACCGATCATTGCCATGACGGCGAACGCCATGCAGGGCGACCGGGAACGTTGCTTGGTTTCCGGGATGGACGACTACCTCTCGAAGCCCATCAACATCGATGAGCTCGAACGGAAGTTGCTCTCGTGGACCGGTGGTTCACAGCACGAAGTGGGCTAGGCCAACCGGCTTCGGGCCCCTCACGACGCCGGGCGAACTACCGGAAAAGAAGCGGCTTCCCGCTGCGCCATCTCTACGCTTGGGGATAGGAAGCTCCCCCTGCGCCAAATGCGGTAATTGAATTCCGGCTTTCGGCTTTCGGCGGGCCAAAAAGCTCGGCTCTCCATTCGGATACTTGGGGAACAAGGGCGTCAGTGACCGCGTCTCATTAGTTCAAGTACAATTCTGAGACATACCTAGGCCTGCAGAATGCCAAACAACGGCATTGGCCGCCCTCAGGGGCGCGATTCGAGCGATTAAGGCACCAGAAACGCGGAACTAGCACTCCTCGCCTCTCCAGGGGTTTTAGCCCTGGAGAGCGAGCCTTTGCTCGTCAGCGATTCCGCCAATCGTCCCGACTCCGAATGAGATTTGGCGAACTGCAGACCCACGACCAAAAATCCGGTCCTGGGGCCACCTAGGTAGCCCACTGCCGACGCACGCTACTCGAGATTCGAATGCACAACTCTGTACGAGCCCTTGCCCTCCTCCTGCCTCTCGTTTTTTCGGCGCCGACCCCCGAGCCTGTATCCGCGCCGCCAACCTCGGCGCCCCCCGCGCCGGCCAGCTTCGTTCCGATTCGTGGAGAATTTGGCCCAGGCCCGCGGCACAAGGTGCGCTTCGACGAGGCTGAGTTCGAAACTCTCGATTGGCTTCGGGCAACCGGAGCAATCGAAACCGAAGAGCATTACGGCAGCTTCGCAATTGTCGAAGTTGACGAAACCAGCTTCGGCGGGCGCGCGGCACTTGAAGTATCGGAACTGAACTTTCGTGACGACTACGACTTGTTGCCCCTAAGCGGCTTCATCTTGGACGGAACTCGTCCGACCGAAGTCTTGGACATGCTCGCAGCCGAAGACGTTTTCGGAACTGGGCCCGAAGCTCCGCTCGACCCTGATGCCGGACTCTACATCGTTCAATTCAGAGCCCCCATTCGCGAAGAATGGGTTGCCCTCTTGAAGGACCTCGGCGCAAGCTTTTCGCAGTACAGTCCGATGAACGCGTTCATCGTGTCGATGGAACCGGAGCGCGTTTCCGAGCTCGACGAATGGGCCCGCAGCGAATCGAGTATTCAGTTCTACGACGAATACCACCCGGTTTTTCGCATGACGCCCGCTGTACGCGAAGCCGCCCGCACACTTGGCGGAACTCCGATCGCCATCACCGTTCAAACGATCGCTGGCTCCCTCGATCGCGCAGCAATTGATGAGTTCAAGGCGTTCGCGCAAAGCCCCGTTCGTTCCGAGCGGGTCGGTCCATACTTGAATCTTCAGTTTCAACTCGACCCGGACCAGTTCTTTAATTTGGCGCGGCGCTCCGACGTCTTCGCCATCGAATTGACCGGCACGCGCAAAAAATTGGATGAACGTCAGGGCCAAGTGCTCGCTGGCAACATCACCGG
>JBLINP010000244.1:0-7340 GCA_047639415.1 Planctomycetota bacterium
ACCCCGCAACCCCGCGCCCTCCTCCCAAACTTCACACTCCCCCGCCAACTCCCAACTCCCCCGTTTAAGTCATTCTTCCCTCTCTCTCGTAGTAAACGAATCGCCCCCCAACCTGCTGTCTTACTCGCGCGCACCAAATTTCCCCGCGCTGACGCGTTCGCTTCCGCCCTGCTCCCGACAATCCTGCCTTTCCTCGCCCGTCAAGCTTCCACTAAAGGTGCAGGAGATCCATAAAAACCTTTTCGGCAGTCGGGCTACGCCACTTGTTTTTACTGCAAATGAATAGGACGTTCATCTCGAGAATCCTAACGGATCAATCACCCAGATTGACGACCACGAACCGGTAACCGAGGTCTAGATTCGCAAGATTGCGAAGCTCACCGTTCCGCGCTTCCCATGCGCCCGAATCGAGATCTTCGCGAAGCCGTATGAGCCCGGGCTTCACATCATCAAGCTTCGCAAAGGTCGAGATGGCCTGTCGAACATCCGGAAGCAAATACGCTTCGGGTCGACTCCAATAAGCGCCGAGAAAGCCATCGCTACAATCGCTTGGAATCAAAACTTTGACGACCGTAGTCTCCCCCAATACTTTGGACAGCACGTCCATCGTTGGAAAAATCCGCTGATCGATTCGCAGGATGTCCGGGAAGTAATCCGTCAGCCAAAAACCGGGAGCGGCGGGATCCCAAGTCAAAATGACGACTTCCTCTCGAGCGACTCTGCGGAGTTCGGCTAGCGATCGATAGAGATTCTTCCAGTGATGAATGGTGAGGATTGCTAGCGAAGCATCGAACGAATCGTCGGCGAAGGGCAGGCGATCGGCATTACCTCTCACGACCGGAAAGGCATCGAAGGCACGTTGGCCGATCATCGTTGCGGATGGTTCGACGGCGACCACCGCACGGTCCCTCGGTTCATAGGAACCCGCTCCGGCGCCCACATTGACGACACTCGTGGCCGCGCCAAGCGCACTGCGAAGCGCAGCGGCGATGCGCGGGTCCTCCCGGCGCAGTTCCTTATAACCAGTCCCGATTGAATCGTAAATTTGCATGGAAGCAGCTAGCGCTCGAACCGTCTCGGTCAGCCAGGCTTGGGCTCCGATGTCACTCCCTCGCCTGGGCACAATCACTTTAGCATTCCGCCCAAACCGCCAATTCATACTGGGCTCGAGCCTGCCGATGCCCTGTTCCGTCAGAGCGAGTCTCGAAGAGTTTCCCGCGTCCGACCCCTCCCAAACTCGCCATAAATGTCCCCATGGCTAGATCTGGACAAATTCCGGTGATCCGCACCCGATTACCCAGCTTCGCTGTCCAGATCCAGAGGCACTGCGACTAGGAACACTCAACCCTCCTCTGCACCCACGGCTTTCGCATCCAGACTCTCGACATGAATCGGCTTTCAATAGCAGCAGCCCTGCTTATCCTGACCTCGCCCGTCTTCGCCCAACAAGTTCTCGTCGTTGACGAATCCGGTGCGCGCGGCGATTTCACCGACATTCAGCCCGCCGTCGACGCAGCTGTCGATGGCGATCTCATCCTGGTCAAAACCGGCACGTACGGGCCAATCAGCATCGACGGAAAGTCGATTAGCATCAGCGCCGACTCTGGCGCGCTGCCCGTACTCGAAGCCGGCATCGCAATTCAAAACATCGCGTCGAATCAGTCGGTTTTAGTTCAAGGCCTGCGCGTGGCTTCCTCGTCTGCGTTCGACCTGCTATCGATCGACAACTGTCCCGGCGCCATACTTTTGCAGGAGTGTCAGTTTGGAACCGGAACGGAGACGGCCATCTTTGCCCAGGGCGTCTCAATTTTTGCCTGCGAAGCCGTCACGATGGTGGGAGTCGAAGTAGATGTTCGCGACGTTTCGAGTGGATTCATAACGCCAGTCGCAGTGAGCGCGGCCAGCTCGAGCATCTATCTCTATGACTGCGACTTGGAATCAGGCACGGGTGAATCCGGAATCGCCGCCTTCGGTGGCATACCGGCCATGCCGGGAGCAACAGGACCTGCAGCTCTCATACTTACGGGTACGACGGCTCTAGTTTCGGGCTGTCGATTTACCGGCGGTAAAGGCGGTTTCGCTGGCACTCCGAATCAATTTAGCCGTTGTACGAATGCCGGCGACGGCGGCCCCGCCATTCAAATGCGCGAGGGCTTTTCCGAACTTTCCTTGCACCTAGTCGACTCCACTTTGATTCCCGGTCAGGGTGGAGTTGCTTCGAATGGATGCGTCGACGGACAAATGGGCGACACCGAAGTGGAGGTTCAAGCTGGAACCTTCGTCGATTCCGCGACCTTCGCACGTTCGTACACCGTCACCCCTGTCGTGCGCGTCGGTGAAACGAAAGTGAATCTCTTCTTGGGCCAACCTGGCGACTTCATATGGCAGATGTTCTCGGTCAATCAGTTAGCATCGGTGTTCTCGCCAGCTGTCTTAGGTGCCATCTATCCCGGCAGTCCATTCTTTTTCAAATACCGCGGCAAGCTCGACGCCACTGGTATGAAGACTCGAACAGTGACACTCGTACCCTTTGGTCTCCCATTTGTTCCGCTCTACGAGCAAGTGCTCTACTACAACGCAACTGAGGAGTTCACGGTTTCTAATCCGCAAAACGTCACTCTCCTCGGACCTGGAGTTTAGTTCGTTCCACTCCGGCGCTCTACTTCAAGTTCAGAGGGGCGGCGACCGCACCGATGAAGCTCGTTTCGTGCGTTACGCCGCGTTCTCCGCCACGAATCCGGCACCGATTCTCCGTCCAAACCGGAGGCGACTGCAGCCCTCCCCTATATTTGGCTGTTTGGCGATAAGCGGGACGCGATCTGGATCAATTGGCGTTAAGATCCCGGCATGCAAATTGGAAAGGTAGTCGGAAGTGTCGTCGCCACCCAGAAGGACGAGAAGCTGGAGAACTTGAAGCTGCTCGTCGTGCAAGTTCACAACCCTTCAAATCAGCCCACCGAGAGCTTTGTTGTCGCGGCCGATTCCGTACAAGCCGGAACCGGCGACATGGTGCTTTACGCCACCGGCTCGAGCGCGCGGCAAACGACGCTCACCGACGGCAAGCCCTGCGATGCAGTGATCATGGCGATCGTCGACTCGTGGGACCTCGGCGGCGAGAACGTCTACGAGAAGTGGGCCTAGTTTGTACCTCGCGCGCGTAATCGGTCGCGTTGTTGCGACGGTGTCCTACGAAGGACTCGACGGTGTTCCGCTGCAGTGGATCCAACCGCTCGATGAAAACGGCGAAGATGCTGGCGAACCGTTAGTCGCTTGCGCTGCGATTGCATCCGGTCCGGGAGACATCATTCACTTCGTCGATGGCCGCGAAGGTGCGCTGGCTTGTCCGACAACCTTCGTTCCTGTCGATGCCGCCATTATCGGTTATTTAGAAGAAGCCACGGCCTTCGATCGCAACCTAGTAACCGAGGCTCGGCGCTAATGTTCTTGGCAGATGTCATTGGAACGGTCGTGTCGCCGGTGCAAACCCCGGTACTCGACGGCAAAACGCTATTGTTGTTGCGGCCCGTGAAACCGAGCGGCGAAGCGAACGGCATTGCGCGCATCGGAATCGATCACACCGGCGCTGGCGTCGGCGATCGCGTTTTGGTTGTCGATGAAGGCAATGCTGGTCGCCAATTGCTGGCAGCACCCAACGCTCCGGTCAAAACGATCGTGCTTGGTATCGTGGATTTCGTCGAGCTTCATGGCGAACATGTTTATGACGAGCGCCAGCGCGCTCCCCTAACTAGGAACTCAAAGTGATCGACCCAACCGACGGCATTCAAGAAGGCGCGTGGTCCGAAGAGGAATCTCGACTGCGCATAGGCATTTGCCGCGTTGGCAAACTCGCTTACGAGCGCGGCTTCATCGCTGCAGCTGACGGCAACATCTCCGCGCGTATGGCCGATGGAACCATTTTGATCACCGCCACCGGCGCGATGAAAGGTTTCCTGCAACCGCACCACCTGGCGCACATCAACATGCAGGGCGAGGTCATCGACGACGGTCCGCAGTGTTCTTCGGAGACCGGAATTCACTTAGCGGTTTACGAGCAACGTCCCGAAATGCACGCCGTTTTCCACGCTCATCCGCCGCATGCAGTGGCTATGACCGTAGCTGGCGTCGATTTGCAAATGCCCATCATTCCCGAGATCGTCGTCACGATCGGCGGCATTCCGACTGCGCCCTACGCTACGCCGGGAACGCACGAACTAGCCGACTCGATTCGAGATCTGATCGGATGTACCGACACGTTACTCATGAAAAATCACGGTTCAGTGTCGATCGGATCGAACCTGATGGATGCGTACAAGAAGCTCGACATGCTCGAGCACACTTCGAAGATTCTGTACCTCGCGCACACCGTCAAAGGCGGCTTGGATCCGCTCCCGCCCGAGCAAGTTCGCAAGTTGCTCGAGACGCGACGGATGCTCGGCATCACGACGACGAATACGCTAGAGACCCGCTGCGGGCTCTGATACCCGATCAGCCGATCAGCCCTCAGCCCTCAGACCTCAGGTGGTACCGCGGATACGGTGTCAGACACCTCTGCAGACCTCAGCCCTCACTCGGTACCGCACAAAGAAATATTGCCTTCGGCAATCTTTGTGCGGTACCGAGTGAGGGCTGAGGTCTGCAGAGGTGTCTGACACCGTATCCGCGGTACCACCTGAGGTCTGAGGGCTGAGGGCTGATCGGGTGTCTGACTCCGTATCAGAGCCCAACTCAACTAGCCACGTAAGCCGCTTTCAACCAACGAATCAGTTCTGGATTGACGTCCTTGGTGGAGAAGAGTCGGACGCGATGCGAACACATCGAATTGAAACTGCCGGACAATTCAAATCGTTCGGAGGGCTCCAGATCTTTGGAGCAAATCCCCACATCGACTCGCGTCGCCGTGGACGGTTGAATCAACGCGAACTGCTTATTGCGCCGCAAACTGACGTAGCTCTTCTTGGGAGCAATTTCGACGTCCTTGCCGAACTTTGAGATCGCCGCAATCAGCGCTTTATAGATCGGAAGCAGAGCCTCCTTTTTCCCCGCGTATTGATTGCCAATCAAATCATCCGAGTTCGAATTGTTTGCGCCCGACTGCAACGTTTCGTGAGCGACTAAGTTCGCATAACCGTGCGTCATCCCGTGTTCAGCTTTCAGAAGCTTGACGATTTGACCATGCTTCTCGAGCTTGCTGGCCTTTGTGATCTTCAACCACTGAGCCATTGTTTTGCCGGTACTTTTTTTCAAGTTGGCAACCATCGTGGCCGCCATTTCTTCGGGTGATGCCATTGCTAGTTTCTGGGTTGGAATAAAATCAAACGAATAGGTTCGTGTGTGTGCGCGCGTTCAAGCTTGAGCTACGAACGGTCATCGATGGGCCAATTCTCGCTGAGACAGCGCTTCGGACTGAAGGGGCCCAACAGCTTGAACAGGACGAAGAGCGTGCGCGTTCCGAAGCTCGGACGCCCCGTTTCGATCACGGCCTTCAACGTGCCCACAATCAGCTTGCCGCCCTGCAGCATTTGCTTGGCCGTCTTGGTTCCGAGCGGTAGTTGTTCAATCGTCAAAGTGAATTGAACGCCGTTCGCTATGGACTCCAAATCGTAGGTGACCAGGCACTCAGGGTCATCGAAGTTCGTAAAGCGAAAGGTGCGACTGAAGCGCTTGAACGGAATCACTTCGACTACCTGCCCCACTACGCCGGTGTACTTTCCATCGGGCGTTCGCATGGCCAGCTTCGAACCACTCTCGAGCGTGCCTATGTCCATGCGCGAGTTGAAGAAGGCCGCGATGGGCTCGTCGGTACGCGTGATCTCGTTCCAAACGTCTTCGATGGAGCCATTGATTTGAACTCGAAATAACGAGGGAGCTTGTTCAGGCGCTTTTATGGTCCTTCTGTTCACGAATGCCTTCTTCGACGCGGGATTTGATATCGACCATGCGCTCCGACCAGAACGCGCTGTATTTGGTCGCCCAACGATCGTGAATCTGTTGGATCGGAATGGAGTTGAAGTACAGGTGACGCGTTCGACCGGTTTTCTTCGAGAGGATCAGCTCGACTTCTTCCAACACGGCGAGGTGCTTGTGCACCGCGATGCGGCTTACTTCAAAATGCGAACCCAGCACTTTTACGCTGATGCCAGGAGTCGCCATCACGAGGTCGAGCATTTTGCGCCGGCTCGCGTGAGCCAGCGCTGAAAACAATTGGTCTGTACGTTCGGCACCCATACGTAACCACGAGGTTACCCATGACGCAAATCCCCGTCAACCCTCTTTATGTCATGATTCTAGGGAGATCTACCGTTGAGCCTCCTTCCTCGGCCCTGCCTACAAGTCATCCCGACAACCCAAATGAAAAGCTCCGCCCCTGGCCGCGACGAACAGGCCTACATCGAAAAAATGAAGCTTGGGCGAGTGCTCGTCTACTTGGCCGCGCTGCTCGTGTTTGGAACTTCACTGTTTTCAAGCGCGCTTCAAATCAGGCTTGGGCTTTACGACGATCTCGCTCTTCAGGGACTCTTAGTCGTCGCGGAACTAACCATCTCTGGCATTCTCTGCTGGGCTCTCTATAGCGGCAAACCGTGGGCAAGAGTCTTGGTCCTGTTTCGATCGAGCGTAGCAATCATGCTTATTGGGCCGGATGCCCTTTCGATCCCGCTCGTCCAAGCCATGGTTCCAAACGTTCTGTTCGAGCTCCTTTGGCTCCCGCTTCTGATCGCAGTCGCGCTACTCGCCTTTGGACCTGGCGTCGCCCTATTTTTTGCACAAGAATCGAAGCGGGAACGAGAGCAACTACAGTTCCTAAAGCAGATCGAAACGTCCGGTGACAGCGCACCTCATGATCCCCTAGTGCGAACGGAAATTGGGTCCGTCATTGGCTTGATTCGAACCTTCGCCGAGATTCTTGAAACGTCGGGACTTGAAGAGTTCTATCGCAGCGAGCACGGCAGCACTGCCCAAGAACTGCATCAAGCACTCCAAGCGATTGACGCTCACACATCTGCCCAATTGCTAGACCGCGCGAACCAACTTTTTGGAAGCGCAGGTCCGCCGCGGGACAGCGCGAAGAGATGCGACGCCCTCGACGCTTTGCCCTCCTCAAAAGCGTCCGCACTCAGTCGTACGGAACTTGAATTGGATCGTCACGGGGACGACCTCATCGCACTGCTCGTCAAACACGCCGGCGGTGACCCGCAGTCGCTCGGGAGTAACCAGGACTGGAGCAGCGAGTCCTAGCCCGGATTATTCATGAACCGCGAGGCAAAACGCCTCGAATTGGTTCCTGCTGGCACTTTGCAGATACTTGCCCCCGCAGACGACCTTGTAAGGTCGTCGAGGACGCC
>JBLINP010000245.1:0-7263 GCA_047639415.1 Planctomycetota bacterium
TACATGATTGGTCCGTTTGGAACGACAGTTACTTTGGAACGAATTCTGACTTGCGTCGTTTTGGGCAGGCCATGGCAGCACGTGGTGGCAAGGTCGCAAAGCGACGTGCGGTGGTTGCTGTCGCCAGAAAGTTATCGGTGCTTCTACATCGCCTGTGGGTAACTGGCGAAGTCTATGAACCACTGCGGACGGCGAAGCGCTCCGAAGCCAAGCGGCGCGTCGGCACACCAAGCCAAGTCCCCGTCCTCGACAAGCATGCGGTTCTTGTATCGGTGACAGCTGGCTAGTTGTTCCCGTCTCTTCGCGACGCGAATCAATCAGAAGAAGGAGGCAGCAAGACAGACTCCCAAGCGGGAACACACGAGCTAGCACAAGAGACAACATCACACCGCCCAGTCCGGGTAACTGCGGTTGGATTACAGGCCGCGAGTTTGGTCTTTAGACTTCACTCCCAGAGGCCGTGGATAAGAATGCAGCGCCCAGGCTGGACGGACCCCAATATGCACCGAGCCCCGGAAGTGGCTCACCAAGAGTGCGCATGGAAGCGTGGCGGAAGATGTTTTTGCTTTGCCCTCGATCGTTCCCCGATAGCGTTGCCACAACGGTATGGAACCTTCTCTCGGCTCTCCCTGAAGGGGGATCAGAGAGGAGCTGGGAGAAAGTGTGTACTCATCGTGCAACTCGTTTAATTCCACGCTCCATGGCTACTCCGCGCGGCAATAAAACAAGAGGACAATCCGCAGGCACGCTTGACTGAGAGGGCCTTCTCATGGAGGTGATTCAAGTTGGCGTTTTCACTGAAGCCTTGATGGAGCCCGGCGCACGATCGCGTCGGTCGGCAATGAAACAGCTGGTGCCTTGCTCGAAATTGGCATTGGAGAACGCTTAGCAGGCAAAAAATTGAAGCGAATCGACTCCAACTCCATTAGAGCAGCTCGTGGCGACTAGCAGGTTACGCAGGCGTGGCGCGGTGTTCGCCCCGGGGGCAGGATGGGCCCGGTCGGGGTAGTGGGAAGCTTGCTTGACGGAGGGTTGTCGCAAGTTGTGCAGTTTCGCGCAGCTTCGGCCCTTTACTGAAGCAATCTGCTAGGGTGGCCTAGTCTTCAACCAGGGCCCTCATCATGCAGATTCAGCGTTCGTTCCTCGTCGGCAGTGTTCTTCTTGGACTGCTCCCCGTTCTCACTCTCGGCGCGTTCCAGCAGGTCGCTCCCGCCTCGAAGCTCCGGCTGTCGCCGTCGCCCTCCGGCCCTAGCGACCACTACTATCTCAGCAGCTTCCGCGACGTCGGGAAGGGACGCCTGCATCGAGCAATCGCAATCCTTGGTTCGCAGCCGGTCGTCCTCTTCCTCGACACCGCCGACACGCTCGGTGACGACGTGACGGTTCCAGCGGAGATCGCCCTCGTCCACCACGGTGGTGGCACGATCAACCTCGGCGGCCGAACGCTGGAAGTGAACGGAGCGTTTCTCGCCTCCCAAACCCGCGTGTTCACGGAGACCGGCGCCACCGCCAGCAATGTGGTTCGCTTCGCTCCGGGCAGCGTCTCTCGAGTCGTGCCCCAGTGGTGGGGAGACAACACGGATGAGAGCGTGCAAAAGGCGCTCGACGCGGCGGCCGAATGTGGCGCCGAGCTCTTCTTGCCGGCGGGCACGTACGTCTTCGACGCGAAGGTGGAGTTCCTGTTCAGCGAGAGCGGCTTCGATGGCCGCGCCCTGACCGTTCGCGGCGCCGGACCGGGGCACACGCTGATCGACAACCAATCAGCCGGTGAGCCCTCCTTCTCTTTCCGCACCGGGAACCCAGCGGTTGATTTCGCGTGGTTCCTCACCGTGGAGGGGCTGGAGTTGACCAGCTCGACGGGAACCGGGTCGTCCGGAATCGAGGTCCGGGATATCTGGACGGGACGGATCGCCGACTGCCGCGTGTCCGATCATGCGGGTGACGGGATCCTGCTGCTCGCCGAGCTGAATGACTTCGCCACGCCCAAGACCTGGACCATCGAGCAGTCGCTCATCGCCCAAAACGGCGGCTACGGGATCCGTCTGAATTCACTCACCAACGAGCTGCCCTACAACGTGACCATGGATCGACTCGACGTCGAGCTCAACGCCGAGGGCGGCATCTACGGTGCATCCGAGCAGATGAGGGTGACCAACTCGATCCTCGCGTACAACGGGAGCGGTCCGAACTCGAACGGTGGCATTCACGTCACGGGCATCACGGGCTTTACCCCCTACGGGAACCTGATCGAGGGCTGTGCCTTTGAAGGCAACCGGCCTTATTCCGTCTACGCGGATCGCGTCGCCAACCTGACCATCGTACGGAACGAGTTTAGCCGCGTCCTGCAGTTCGGCGTCCCTCAACCCGACGATCATTTCCTTCGGCTCGACGGCCCGCAGGGCGTCGATAACGCGATCATCGAGCACAACCAGTTCGGCTCTGGTCTCCAGGGACCCTTCACGGCAATTGTCGGCGGGCCTGGACTGCGCAATACCGACATCGACAACAACGTCTTCAATCTCAACTTCGGCTCGGGAGACTCCCGGTTCGACTTAGCGCAAGGGACCCAGTCGACTTACCGCGTGTTTGGAGACACGGTGCTGACGAATCAAACGATCTCGTTCGCCAACCCCAGCACGGGAAACGCAGACGTGGTTCTCGACCGGGGCGGCCAGGGCATGCTTTCCGTTTCCGGAGGCTTCGTCGATGGATTTCAGCCGGTCTCGTCGTTCGGTGGTTCGCTTTTCATCGACTGCAGCCAAGGCCTGAGCGTGATCCACACCCTGGCGGACGACACCGTGGTTCAGCCTCCCGCGAACGCACCGCCCGGGGCTGTGCTCAACCTCATCATCTACCAGGGCCTAGACAACTACACCGTCTCCTTCGACCCGGTCTTCAAGACCAGCGGCCCCTTCGGCGTCGACCAGATCACCTTCTCGACGATCCAGTTCGTCTACACAGGCCTGTACTGGGTTCAACTCGGCGCGGCTGCCCTCAGCGCACCGCTCTGAGAGCACATACCGCGTCAGACATTTTCCTCCGCCCTCCACACCGCGAGGCTCCGCGAAGGATCGGTCCGCGTGTTCATGAATAATTCGGGCTAGGCTACTGACCGAGTTCTTCGCGGCCGCGAGCTCGTGCTAGCCGTCGCGTTCGGCGGTGGCCTCTCGTTGAGCGTAACGCTGATCTCGTTCTGATCGAGTCCGTGTAAAGCTCGTTTACTGCAACAATGCGCGGTGCTTTTGGAATCGCTCCGTTTGAGCATTGCTCCTCGAATTCCATTCGCTACTCCGCGTGATTGATTTCAGACGGTTGATTCGCTCAGTCGCAGGCGGATGGCTACTCCAAGCCGTGCCGATGCTTGGCCCTTCCATGGAGTGCAGAACTTCTAGGAAGCGCGTCATGCCGCGGTGGTCCCAACCGGCGCGGGCCAAGTAGCGCATGCCGAATTCGTCGGCCTCCAATTCGAACTCGTGGTTCCAACCAGCGGTGACGTTTTCGAATACTTCGTTGGCGAGCGATTGCAGTTCGCGCACGAGCGCTGCCTGATCGGGCTCCATCGGACCAAAGTATTTTTCGGTGACGCGATTGAGCTCTCTGCCCATCATCTTCTTGGAAATCTGCAAGCGCTTTTGATCGAGAGTACGCAGGCCATGTCGGCGCGCAATGTGAGCGATCTCGTGACCGATGACGGCCGCGAGTTCGGCTTCGTCGCTGCAAGCACGGATGGCTCCGGTGGTGATGAAGATGTACCCGCCCGGCGCGGCGAAAGCGTTGATTTCCTCCGAGTTCAGTATCGTGAACAGGTAGGGGATATCGGTGCGATCAGAGTGCTCCACCAAGACAGAGCCAATCATGCTGACGTAGGCCGATAGAGCCGGATTGTTCAGGACCTTTCCGGCTGCCAAACGATTGGCGATGCCGCGACCCAGCTCTTCTTCCTCCGCGTAGGTCACGTTGTGAGCGAAGTAGTGCTCATCATCGGCAATGGCCTTGCTGAGCTTCTTCAGGGCAATGCTCGCTTGCATCTCACCCAGCGTGTCGTCTTCGCCGAAGGGGTTGCTGCCGAATGGATTGGGCCTGCGTTCGGGAACATTGCCACGGTCTTGTTCGGCTTGCTTCGCTGGAGTCGTTTCGCCGCCAGGTTCGCTGTACGTGAGACTCCCGACGCTGACGAACTGCTCATAGGTGGCGAGATCAAACTTCGGAGTTGTGAAGGTCCGCTCAAGCTCGTTCGCCTGCTCATCGGCAACTCCGTGACTACTTGCATACTTCTTCGACAGCCCCTTCGTTACGAGTCCCGAACTCACATTGGCAACAGCGCGCGAGCGCAGGTACACGGCGTCGACGGGCTTACCGACCAGCTTGTTTTTTTTCGGACCTTTGATCCAACCCGAGTGCTTCTCATCCTTGACCTGTTTCCACGTGCCCCGTTCGGAAACAACCGTCAATTTCGTTCCTTTGGCGAGTCGACCATGAATGCCGAGAGTTTGAACCGGCTTGCGGAAAAGAGGTTCGCCGTCGGCCAAGGTGGTGTAAACCTCGGGAGCTTTTTGCTCTTCGTCGCCGACGCCAATTGTCAAAGTCAGGATGGTTGCAAGTACGGCTGAGATCATTCTCTGGGGGGCTTTCATGGGGAGTTATCTGTCGAATCGCCGGTGCGCGAAACAGGTCGGTGGCAAGTTCGAGCTTCTACTTGGTCGTCATCGTAAATACGCCATCCCAATCCGGGGAAGGTGGCGTCTCGACATACGCTTCACAGCGCAGGCGATAAGTGTCGGAGGGGCCGTCTTCGGGCACCAGCGCTAGCGCGGCTCGGAAACGATCGAGCGCTTGGCTCCATTCGCGCATTCGATAGAACTCGATACCTTCTTCATAGAGTTTGCGCAGCTGTTCGCGGGTTGGATCGAGTCCGCCTTTGCGACTCATCAATTCGTAAACCTGAACGGGCTGCGCCTTGCCCTTGACCCTGATCAGATCTAGTGCCCTCGCCTCGATGGCGTGCTGGGCGCGCTCATAGGTCAGCTCGCCGATCATCAATTGAGTGCCGTACTGTTTGTTGGCGCCTTCGATGCGGGAGGCCAGATTGACGGCGTCTCCCATGACGGTGTACGAAAAGCGAGAGTCCGACCCCACGTTGCCGACCAGCATATCGCCGGTGTTGATACCGATTCGAGCGTGAATTTCGGGATAGCCATCTGCGACGAATTGTTCACGCAATGTCTTCAATCGCTCGTTGCAATCCAAAGCCGCAAAACAGGCTTGCGCTGCATTGTTTTCGATCGGAAGCGGCGCACCCCAAAAGGCCATGATGCAGTCGCCGATGTACTTGTCGATGGTCCCGCCACTGTTGCTGACGATATCTGACATTTCGGAGAGGTACACGTTCAGCATGCTGACCAACTGTTCCGCATCGAGGTTCTCCGAAAGGTTCGTGAAGCTCACGATGTCCGAGAAGAACACGGATAACTCCCGGCGATCGCCGCCGAGCTTCAACTGCTCGGTGGGGACTTTTAGGACTTCGTTCACCACGCTGGGGGGCAGGTAGCGTTGGAACGCGCTGCGAACCTGGCGCTTCTGACGCCCTTCGGTGAAGTACTGAACCGTTTGGGCCTGTGCGAAAAGCAAGACGAGTCCGACGTTCGGAACGACCATGTCGATCCAAGTGTCGTGGGCGATGAAGAGCCATATTGCTGCACCGCTGGTTAGCACTACCGTTGTGATAAACACAAGCGCGGATCTGCCGACGCTTTGTTTGCGCACGAACAGGACTCCAGCCAAAACAAACAGAGCGAGACTCAATACGTTTTGCGTTACGCGGTCCGGCTGCTGAATGAAATCACGATTCAGAATGTTGTCGAGCGCGGTCGCGTGGACTTCGATACCGGGCGTCTTACTGTTGAGCGGTGTTGCTCTCAAATCGCTCATGCCCGCCGCAGACGTTCCAATCAGAACAATCTTGTCTTGAAACTCTAAGCGACCATTGGCGGTCGCTGCACCGGCTTCCCAATTGATTGCATCGATCAGAATTTTGTGAAAGCTGCGCGTGACGTAGCTGGTGTTGAACTCTTCGTGAATCGAACGCCAGTTGACCAACATGCGACCTTGCTCGTCGACAGGAATCTCAACGTCGCCAATCGCAACGTGCTCAGCGGATTGATTCCAGGTGGGTGCCGCCGCATCCAAGTGGTGTCGCGCGAGTGCTAAGTGGATTGAGCAGTACGATTGGTCTTCGAAACCATAGAGCAGACCGACCCTGCGATTGATGCCGTCCGCATCTTGGATCTCATTGACCGCACCCAGGCCTTTGGCGGCGTCCGCCAGGGGACGAATCGGTACCTGAACATGTTGGTAAAGCGGCGCAAGTGTAGCGCCACCACTAACAACGGCATTGTTCAACTTCTCGCGTGAAGTTCGCTCGATCAACGCGTTCGCAATCGTGTCGTGTGCAGAAGCCTGTCCTATTGCGGGCGACTCAGCTCCCGACCGAACCAATTGATCGAAATGAAGCGGCATGAAGACGTTGCCAGCGGCGAGGCACTTCGCCGCGCAGTTCGTGTCGTCATCTTCGTACCCGTCCCAGTCGTAAACCGATCGGCCAGTCCATAGAAAATCGAAGAAGACCGATTCGGCGCCCATGGCGGTAAGGAACTCGGCAATCTGGCCGTACTTCTCGCGCTTCCAAGGCCAGGGTTCGTCATCATTGATGCTTAGCGATTCGTCGAACACACTGCGGTGCTCAAGGAAATCTACAGCCTCTTGGTCGACCATCACGATGAGGATGCGATCGTCAGCGATCGTTGGCGCAATGTCTGCGCGAACGCTGAACCGTAGGTCGAGCGCTTGATGCTCGAGTTGTTCCAGATAGGAAGCGATCGGTGAGTCCGACCCAAGCTGGAGAAGGAACAACACGAGCCAAGTCACAAGCCCGATGCCCAATCCGGAAGCGAGCCGAGAAAGCCCCTCGTATTGCTGTTCGTTGTGTTCTCTCAACGCTAGTCCGCACACCTCAAGTGCGTTCGGAGGGAGTGTAGCACGCGCCGCGAGCCAGAACGGTGAAATGTAGAATG
Organism: Planctomycetota bacterium; assembly: GCA_047639415.1. Classification (GTDB taxonomy): domain Bacteria; phylum Planctomycetota; class UBA1135; order UBA1135; genus OFTM34. The sequence continues at coordinate 7,071 of JBLINP010000245.1, forward strand.
TAGGTTTGGCGCACTCCGAAGAAGCCGAGCCGGTGCGGGGGCAACTTCATATGATTCGATGCGTCACGCTAGCCCGAATTATTCATGAACACGCGGACCAAACACCACGAACGACCGGCACTGCCGGTCTATTGGTTCCTGCTGGCACTTTGCAGATACTGGCGTCCTCAACGACCTTACAAGGTCGTCTGCG
>JBLINP010000246.1:0-7252 GCA_047639415.1 Planctomycetota bacterium
CGTCCTCGACGACCTTACAAGGTCGTCTGCGGGGGCAAGTATCTGCAAAGTGCCAGCAGGAACCAATTCGAGGCGTTTTGCCTCGCGGTTCATGAATAATCCGGGCTAGGCCTTTCCCATTCATCGGTTGAAGAGCGAATTCTCACGATCCCACATCTCGATCAAGCGAGTTGGATGCTCTCCCAGGGCTCCCAACGAATCAATCGATTTGACCCTCTCAAGCAATTCTCAATCCTGGTCGATGCTAGGTGATTCGCCAGCCCCCTGTCCCCACTCGCGCCATGACTACCCTCGTTCCGGCTTGGATGCCACCGACCAACATTCGGTATTGGAAATCCGTTGCCCGTAAAGCTTTCGATGCCATGTTGTGCGACAGCAGCGTTCCGATGCTGCCCTTCGGCAAGGACAACGTCTGGCAACTTTACGCCCGCAGTCTCGGTGTCGATTCCGTGGTTCTCTCAGGCGGAGTCGGCAAGGAAATAACAACCGAGTTGGAGTTGATCGAAGCCTTTGGCTGCCACATTGACTTGTTCGACCCTTCCCCGACCGGCGCCGAAACCATGGCGCAAGAGGACAACACTCATCCTCGCCTTGACTTCTACCCGATGGGGCTCGCTGGTCAGAGCGGCGAAGTTGGATTCTCGCAACCGGTGAATGCTTCCGAGGGCTCGTTCACGATCAATCACGACAGCGAGAGTGTTCAATTTCCCTGCACGAGCCTGAGCGACTTTGCTAACCAGCAGGGCTATCAAGAAATTGAACTGATCAAGCTCGATATCGAAGGGTTCGAGTACGACGTAATCGAGGACATGCTTCGTAACGGTCCGCCCGTGAATCAATTCTGCATCGAGTTCCATCACTTCGAAGCTCACATCTCTTGGCGCCAAACCGCGCAGTCGTTGAAGCTGCTCGGCGAAGCGGGCTTTCAACTGGTTCACAAGGTTGGAACCGACTATACGCTGTTGCACACACAGCGTTTGGGCTTGACTGGCTGAACGCGGCGAAGGGGAACGGCCTTACAGGGTGTTACCGAAACCGATGGAGAGATTGCTGCCTTCGTCTGAAATTCCGTAGTCAATACGGAAGCTAGCTTCGCGAGAAAAACTGATTCGCGTTCCGAATCCGACACTGTCGAGATACTCTCCGTCTCCAAGTTCGTTCAAACCATTCGCAACGGTTCCGAAGTCGTAGAAGAGAGCGAGATTGATGCGCTCGACTCGAATCCGATGGGTAACTTTGAAACCGCGCGAAATCACTCCGAATCGATACTCAAGCGTTCCGTACGCTGCAGCGCGATCAGTAAATCGATTGGGCGTGTAGCCGCGGAGCGTATTGCCACCCAACGAAGGCAGGTCGTAAAAAGGTAGCACGCCGTGTGTGTCTGCAATGACGCCACCAATCACAATCACATCGGTTGGTGGGTTCTCTTCGTCGCCGTTGCCACCTTTGTGAAATAGGGGGGGAAGCGGGAAGACCTTTTGGGAGTCCACCGCGAGTCCACCACCGAACTCTCCATTCGATTGAAGTACGGCCGTTTGAGAGGAGAAGCCGATTCGGGATCCGCGATAGGGTTGATGCAGACTGTCGCGCGTATCGTAGGCGATGCCCCAATTTAGCCAGAGCTGGCTGATGTCGTCCGCTGCCGCGAACTGGTCGGGAAAGCGATCGTCCGTACTGAAAAGCGAACTTACGCGACCTCGTGCAAGGTCGTTGCGTTGGTAATTGATTGCGGCCCCGAGAATCACGTCATCGCCGGGGTCGGGCACGGTGACGCGTACGCCAACTCCGACATTGGATAGCGCGTGACTGTAACTGGTTTCGTTGGAGAGCGGCGAGCGGCTGCCCAGTCCGAAAAAACGTCGAGTCAACGTTTTCGAGAAGCCGAGGCCGCCGCTAAGAATGCTTCGATCCTCCCGAATTATGCCGCCGTTTTCGAGTTCGCGATGATGAAGCCAACGCCTCCAATTGACCGTGTAAGCCTGCTGACCTTCGGTCGTATAGCTCATGACGATTCCGGCGAACTCGCGATACTTTTGATTGCGAAAGTCGATGTCGGTGATGGCAACTCCGGCACCTGTTCCGACGTCCTTCTCGAAGAACAGAAGTGGCGAGAAGAAGGTCGAGATCAAGAAGCGCTCAAAGATGTTGCCATCGATGATGCGACCGGGCGGCGTATAGCGCCAATGCTCCGGATTCTTGATGTCGGAGGGCATCTCCGGGCGTTCGACACGTCCATCCTCATCAATCCCCTCGATGGTGCTCACATCTGGAAGCGAGGTTGTGCCGACGACGAGAGCCTCTTGCGCTTTGAGCGGAAGGCACAAGAGCGCGCAGGTAAAGCAGGGCGCAATTAGGCGAATGACGGAGGGCATTAGGGGGAAGAGAGGGAGGAGTGCTGGGGGGCACAGGGCTGCGCTTACTTCGACCGATTGAATGGAGTAGCTGAAAGCAGAGCAACTAGCCCGGATTATTCATGAACCGCGAGGCGTTTTGCCTCGCGGTTCATGAATAATCCGGGCTAGATCCCCCGAAATCGAGTGCAAGTGAATCTACCAAGCGGCAGGTGAGAAACGCTCATTCGTCTCTGCATTCTCAGCGGGAGGCTATCTGTACGTGAACTGATTCGCAGTGCGCGATGGTGAACGTCTGTGACGGACAGGTTAGGCTCGAAGTCGTGGAAGCCCTCTCCCGACATTCGCCGAGAATCCGAATCTGCCAGGTGGTAATGATTCTGCTCGCAGCTTGCGCACCTGCCGTAGAGGTTGCGGAAGGAAATCGTCCCAACGTCTTGCTCGTTATCGTTGACGATCTCTCGGACTGGGTTGGCTGCCTCGAGGGACATCCCGATGCGCGCACTCCGCGTATCGATTCGCTCGCGTCCAGCGGTGTTCTCTTTACCAACGCGCACGCTCAAGCTCCGATTTGCAATCCATCTCGCACGAGTTTCATGCTGGGGTTGCGGCCTTCAACGACGGGCATTTATCAAAATTCACCCTGGTTTCGCGACGTGCCGGAGTTGAAGGAGCGCGAGACTTTGCTGCAGTGTTTCAGGCAACAAGGCTATCGAACCTTCGCGGCAGGTAAAGTTTTTCACGCCTCGCGAAATGATCCTGCCAGCATCGATGTCGAAGGACCGACGCCCGGACAAAGAAGCCCGTTGGACGAGCGGGTGAAGACCGATAAGCGGTGGGGCATGTGGGACTTTGGACCGCAGGGATATGCGGAGTCCGAATTTGTAGACTCGCAAGTGGTTTCTTGGGCCAGCGAGCGATTGAGGGAAGATCATGCTCAACCTTTCTTCATAACCGTTGGCCTCTACAAACCTCACGTGCCTTTGTACGCGCCGTCGCGTTTGTTCGAGCCGGAGCGGCGTCCATTGGAGTTATTGGGTAAACCAGTCGACGATCTGAGTGACGTTCCACCAATCGCGTTGGCGATGCGAAGTGATTCGGCTCCATCGAACGATTGGTTTCAAACGCGAGATAGAAGCAACGCAGCAACGAACGCTTATCTCGCTACGACGACCTTCGTTGACGAACAAGTGGGGCGCTTACTGGACGCGCTCGCATCTGGACCTCACTCGAACAACACGATCGTTGTGCTCTTTTCCGATCACGGAATGCACATGGGCGAGAAGACAGTTTGGGGCAAACGCACCTTGTGGGAGCGCTCGACGCGGGTGCCTCTGATCTTTTCGATTCCAGGCGGAAGCAGAGGAGTGCGCGTCGAACAAACCACCGAACTGTTGAGCCTCTTTCCCACGTTGATTGAGTTGTGCGGTCTCGAAGCTCCCCCGGGAGCGGATTTCGATGCGTCGAGTTTGGCCGGCTTACTCGATCAAACTCAACCTGAATGGACCGATCCGGCAATCACTTCGGTGGGGGCCAACGACCACGCGGTTAGAACGCAAAGATGGCGGTACATTCGATACGCGGATGGATCTGAGGAGCTTTACGATCACGATTCTGATCCACACGAATGGGTCAACCTGGCAACGGATCCTAAGTTCGATGCGGAGTTGCAAAGTCTTCGGGACACTCTTCCTTCAAACGCTGCAACCGACTTAGCCGAAACGGTTGCGAATACTCGCAAGCGATAGTTAGTAGCCCTGACAATGCAATCGATCAAAGTACCAATCGCAACCCTGGCTGTGCTATCGGTGCTAGTGGCATGTTCGAAGCCGACAAGTGAAGCGGAAGACGAGCGCCCCAACGTCCTGCTCGTAATTGTCGACGATTTGTCCGATTGGGTCGGCTGCCTCAATGGCCATCGCGATGCGCATACGCCGCACATCGATTCTCTCGCCGAGAGCGGAGTTCTTTTCTCCAACGCTCATGCTCAGGCCACGATTTGCAATCCTTCGCGGACGAGCTTCATGCTCGGATTGCGCCCTACATCTACGGGCATTTATGAAAACGATCCTTGGTTTCGCGACGTGCCCGAATTGGCGCAACACGTAACGTTGCTTCAACACTTTAAAAGCGAAGGCTATCTGACACTCTCGGCTGGAAAGATCTTTCATTCATCCGAAAGTGATTCGCTAAGCATCGACGTTCAAGGGCCAACCCCAGGTCAGGGCAATGCGGAGGATCGTCGAGCGCTGCATGGTAAGCGCTGGCACATCTGGGATTACGGAGCACGGGATTACGATGAATCGGAGTTTGTCGACGCCACCGTCGCGGCCTGGGCTGAAGAACGATTGGCTGAGGAGATCGAGCGTCCGTTCTTCATGGCGGTTGGTTTCTACAAACCGCATGTGCCGCTGTTTGCTCCCAAACGGCTATTTGAAGCCGATTTTAGTTCAATCGCGTTGCACGAACTCCCTGCCGATGATCTTCTCGATGTTCCGCCGATCGCACTCTCGATGAGGAGGGACGCCTCGATGAACGACTGGTTCCAACGGGAAACCAGACGCGCGGATGTCACGCAAGCCTATCTGGCCACGACGAGTTTTGTGGACGAGCAGGTTGGTCGAGTCGTGACTGCGCTGCAACAAAGTCCGTATGCGGAGAACACCGTTGTCGTACTGGTTTCCGATCATGGAATGCATCTGGGCGAGAAAACGATTTGGGGCAAACGAACGTTGTGGGAGCGCTCTACGCACGTGCCCTTCATCATCGCGATGCCAGGCGAGCCGCCCGGAATTCAGATCGAACAAACCGTCGAACTAGTGAGCCTGTATCCGACTCTGCTCGAGCTTTGCGGTTTGCCCAAACCTTCGAACGCAAATTTCGAAGGACCAAGCTTGGCACCGTTACTGAAGGATCCAACACTCGCTTGGGATTACTCCGCGATCACGTCGCTAAGCGCGGACGATCATGCGGTCCGTACCAATGATTGGCGTTACATTCGTTACGCCAATGGTTCCGAGGAACTTTACGATCGTCGCGTCGACACAAACGAGTGGACCAATCTCGCGGGCGATGAACAATTCGCGGCGAAGAAGAACGAGCTTGAGGCCTTCCTTCCGACGAACGTCAAACCGAACGCGACCGGTCGATAGTTACTGTTTGCGAGCCGCCTTGGCGTCCTTCAGGATTTGCTGGGCTTCGTCGTAATACATTTCGCGTGGATCCAGTCCGAGACCGAGAAGTTGCTTCGCTTGTTTCGGGGTACACAAGCCCACGGCTTTTCGATCGAGCAGGTATTCGCGCAGTTCCTCAACCTGTGAGCTGGAGTAACTTTCGATTAAATCGACCGGCAAACCCGCTTTTTGGATCGATTTGAGCTGTTGTTTCGTGGGTGCTCCACCGCGCTTGGGGCCGTTTTTGAATCGTTCAAGCTCAATGCCAACGGCCGAGTATGGGTCGCGTCTGAGCAGTTGATAGACAACGTCAGCTTCCTGCGCTTCTTGTTCTTGCCGAGCGAGTTCCAGCGCGCGTTCTAAGCTAAGCGCCTCGCCTTCTTCACTCGCAGCCGCCGTAAACTTGCGTGCGCGCTCGACGACTTCTTCTGTGTCTCGGCCAAAGATGTCGACCGCTTGCACTAAGGAGTGCCGACAATTGGCGGGTACGAAGTCGAGCACCAAGAGGTCGTCCTTATTGGGCGCCAATCGAGTGCCACGCCCAACCATCTGGGCGTAAAAGGACCGCGAGAGAACTGGTCGAGCGATGGCTACAAGGGAAATTTCAGGAACGTCGAAGCCTTCCGTGAAGAGCGCGCAGTTCACGAGCACTTTGATTTCACCGCGCCGAAAACGGTTGATCTGTACCGCGCGATCTTCAAGTTTGTGAGTTCCATCCAGCGAGATGGCGCAGTTTGAGTCGCCAGATAATTGATTGAGTACGCGCGCCAACGCCTTTGAGTGCGCTACCGATGCCGCAAAGACAATTGCTGGTCTATTTCCACGCTCGCGAAGAATGGGATCGGCCATTTCGACTAGGTGAAGGTCTTGCGTGAGCACGGCTTCCACGTCTCTCGTTGCGAGTTCGCCTGCGATTTTTCGAATGCCGCTGAAGTCGGCTTCAGTCTTGACCAAGAACGAACGAATCGGAGCCAACCATCCATCTTCAGTGGCAGTCAACAGATCGTAATCGAAGGCGACCTCACTGAAGATGTCACCCAAGCGAGTTCCATCACTTCGCTCGGGCGTCGCCGTCACGCCCAAAATGTGCGCGTCGAAGTGTTCGATCACTTCGCGAAAAGAATCGGCCGTGCTGTGATGAGCTTCGTCGATCACGACGATGCGAAAGGCGTCTCGTGGAATTTGTTGAAGCCGCCGGTGCATCGACTGAATGCTCGCAACGGCGATTTTCGGTCGTTCGCCAATCGGCTTGGTGAACTCTCGTCGGTCCGCCATCTCGACTGCCACCACGTCATCGCACCAGGCAGAAATCTTATCGCGTGCCTGCTCCACCAATTCTTGGCGATGCGCGAGAACCAGGACAGGGCCCTTGGCCAAGCGTGATATCTCCGCAAATAAGACCGTTTTACCGGTTCCGGTGGGCATCACGACCAGAACGCGGCGGTGCTTGCGCCGGTAGGCGTCGCGCACGGCTTCGAGTGCTAATTGCTGGTAGGGTCGTAGTTGCATCGCGAATCAAGAGTTCGAGAAAGTCCGGCCACCAACCTGACCAAAATTCCGTTGCATATGAAACAAAGCACTTGTCCCAAGGGTTGCCAGCGAAATATTCGAATACGTGAACTGGACTGCTAGCCCGGATTATTCATGAACCGCGAGGCAAAAGGCCTCGAATTGGTTCCTGCTGGCACTTTGCAGATACTTGCCCCCGCAGACGACCTTGTAAGGTCG
>JBLINP010000247.1:0-7196 GCA_047639415.1 Planctomycetota bacterium
AAGGCCAGGCCGCTCTTGATAGAAACTCGTTGACCTATTTCTTTTCCTGGCGATTAATACCGGATGAGCTATCCGCTCGAGTCGCTTGGGCTCGCTTTGATGCGCAAATGGAAGCACATCTTGAAGGGGCAGACCTGCCCACGGTTACGCTGCCCGAGCGGTTTTAATTGGCGGCAATCTATCGTCGGGAATAGCGCGTTTGACGGCCATTCTTACGAACCGTCAAGCTTGATGGTGATTGATCTTGTTCGCCGAGCTCGAAACTGAATTCGGTTAGTTGGTCGATTGCGTAGAAGCGATTTGGAGCAGCGGCTAAAAGTCGAACCGCAGGCTGCCGGATTTGTTCCGTGTACAGTCGTCCATTTTCGAGAGTGACGCTCAGCTCGAATCCAAGCGGCGAACGATAATGACCAGTGAGAATGGAGAGTTGCGCGGAACTCAACTGCAAAGGAACGCGAAGTTTCGGGGGATCGATTTGTTCGCCATTCAGCAACTGTTGAAACAGAACGCCAAACTCACCAATTCGTTCCGTAGAGCCATTCGCTAGAACGATGCCAGCTGTCTGATGTTCTCGATCGACGAAGATAAATGCCGAATGGCCGTCCGTTCTACCGTCGTGAAAAAAAGCGCTTCCCGCCACGGGAAAATGCCAAGCGAGTCCGAGGTCATATTTGGCATTGCTTTTGAAGTGAACTCGTGTGGCATTTGTCAGAGCGCGTCGAAGCGGTTCATTCTGGGTCCGTGAAGGCGCGAGTAGAACGGCTAAATAGCGGGCTAAGTCATCAGCTGTTGAAGTCAATTCGCCGCAAGCATCGAGACTGCCGTATTCGGTTCTCGGGACGACATCTCCATTCGAGTCATGGCCGGGAGCAGCGTGAATCTGACCAGCCGTTGGAATGCGGAATCTCGTGTTCAGCATCTGAAGCGGATGACAAACGCTTTTGATCAACATTTGTTCAACGCTCTGATTGGAGTGATGCGCCAACGCCCATCCCAGAATTCCGTAGCCCGCGTTGCTGTATAGGTATCGCTCACCTGGGTCCGAGAGGCTGCTGAAGCTCCTCATGAATGAGTGCAGTTGCGCTTCACCGAAATCAGAGTAGTCGATCAAGAAACGCGTGGCGTCACGCGCAAGGTTACTCGGAATACTTGGAAACCCGGCGGTGTGGGTAGCCAAGTCAATCAGCCGCACTGGTTTTTCAGACCGTGGCAATTGGCAATGAGAAGGAACCAATTCGTTAAGAGTTGTCTCTAGAGTTATCGAGCTGCGTTCGACTTCGGCCGCGAATGCCAGCGCCGTGAACGTTTTGGTAATGGAACCAATCTCAAAGATGGTTCGGCCATCGGGCACGCGCTCGTCCTTGTTTGAGTAGCGGCCAAGTCCAAAACTTTCAGAGTCGCCAGTGGAAGATATCCAGCCAACTACGAGTCCCGGGACGATTTCTGCAGCAATGAGAGGTTGGGCTAACCTGCGCAACTCATCGCTGAGCTTGGACACCGGCTGAGTCGGTGTTTGTTGAAATAGAAACAAAGTCGCTAGCAACATCAGACTCACAAAAACCCTTGTTCGTGTCGGCGATCAGTTGGGCGGATCGAGCAACATGCCGAACCATGATTCGAGTTCTTCGTAACTAGCTCGTTCGTCGTTGTCACGATCGACGCCTTTTACGACGCCCGGTTTGAAAGCTTCCTGCTCTGTGATATACCCGTCATTATTCACATCCTGAAGTCGCATGAAATTTGAGACCTCAGGTGGACCGACGACGCCATCCCGATTGATGTCGAGCGTGGAAAGCATTCGATCAAACCCCGATACTTTTGGTGCTTTTGACGGGCTACTCTGGATGGCCGTTCGCGCCCAAAAGACGGAGACGGGTAGAGTTTTGGTGAGCGGAGTCGCGCGTAGCTCCAACGTCACCCAGCGATCTGAGTAAGCCGAAAGATCGACTCGCCAGGGGAGCCACGCATCGGCTTGCTTTGCATCTTTTCCAATTCCTGAAGTCGCGATAACTTCGCCATTAATTAGTAACGAGCAGAGAGCGCCGGGAACAAAGGGGTAGGCATCGGAGGGAATCCCAAGTTCACATTCGAAAATTGGGAAGTGCCCAAGCTTCACGAAACGCCATCGCACGCCAGCGCCCGCAACCAGCGGCATTAGAATCGAATGTTTCGCCGATCCTTGAATATTGACCGTCTCGACTCTGACGCCTTCCGTAGCGAGCGAAGCCTGCTCGCTGACCATTCCCAAATGCTGTACTTGGTTTTGATCAATCCGTAACACCGGCTTGATTCCATCGTATCGCGAACGATCGTCTTCAAGGTTGTAGGCGATGGACATGCCTTTGGTCTTCGAATAAACCTCCGAGAGCGGCAGCCACCCCCCTGGACGACGAAGGCTCAAGATCCCCCAAGAGACCATATTGTCAGCGGTTGGGTCCGTTTGCGCCCCAATCGATTTCAGTGCCTCCTGAACCTCGTCTCGCATCTGACCGGCTTGTTTACCCTTCGGTTGAATCGTGCGAAAGGAAGCCAGTGCGATGGCGGTGTCGATTGGAATTGAACGAATCAAATCGAGCAAGCTACCCGGCGAATCAACATCTCGGGGAAGATAGAAAGTATAGAGCGTCGGGGGGGCATCTCCGGGTGGGATGGTGACCAAACGCAGCCCTGTCTGGTTGAAGTAGGAATTCAGCATTTTCCCGTCGACATAGATCGTCGAACGCTGTGGTCGGTTGCCGAACAAGACTGGCGGAAGAGTCGCTCCACAGCTGTAGATTCGAACCGAGCGGCCTTCGTTAACGTCGGCTGCTATTTGAGTGGGGCGGCTATCTCCGATGGAGAAAGCGCCGATTCGAAAGCCGAAGGCGATGATTACTATTAGAGCTAGCGTGCTAATCGAGAGAGCTGTGCGCATCGTTGTGGCCTACTTGCCGAGAATCTTATCCTCGTACATCTGCTTGACATCGACTTCAACGCTATCGGCAATCTGACCGTTAAGGGAGAGCGTGCAAGGAATCTGAATTAGATAGTTACCGCGGATAGCGTTCTCGATTGTCACGTTGACGGCGAAGATCGAGCAGGGACCATACTCCGGCTTTTTGACGTAGGCTGCGAAGGCGTAATTCTCAGCATGCTTGACGAGTAGTCCGTCCACTTCGACTTTTGAAAAGTCCTTGGATGCAACAGCGATCGACGCGCTTTCGACCACACAATCGCGAGCTCGTACAACGCTGTTTTCACCAGCGGAAATTGCTTTATCGCCGATGTCGATGAATCGACTTCCTACGACATCGATATTGCTACCGCTTACATCGACAGCGTCTTCAACGGAATTGATGAACGTGCAATCACGAACAGTACCCGTTATGAAATCCCCATCGAATGCATCGGAGGCGCAGGTGTCGATGGTTACGCGCTCAAGTAGCACTTCGGTTCCATAGGCGTTGAGAGCGTCCTCGCCATGAGCGTCCGTAAAGCTGCAGTCAAGCAGTTGAACCGGGCATCGGTAAAAGGTGACGCCACCCGTCATCATCCAGCCACCGCGACGAATGATGTTGGTGTCGCGTACGTGTACATGTTCCCAAAGGCTTTGCGTGGGAGCTCTTAAAACGGTAACTCCCGACCAACTTGCTAAGCCGGGCTTCGGCTCTAGGCGAATGGGGTTCGAGGCCGTGCCCTTAAATATCAATGCGTCGCCCGTGATCAGTGCTGCAGATTCATCGAATCGCAAAGTCACTCCGGGACCAACGTGCAGGGACATGGCACTGGGTAAAACCAAATCTCCATCAACGTCCCAAACGCCTGGTTTAATTCGTAGTTGCCCGCTGTCCTTGTCTACGAACAGAAAGGAATGGGCTTCTAGCGCTTGCTCCAAAGTGGGAGGAGCGGGGCGTGCACCTTCTTCCATCCATTCGCGTTCAAAATTTCGAAGCTCAATCAATTCAACGCGCTGTTCCGATTCAGTCAGGAGGCGATACTCCACGGCAATCGTACTAGCCTTGGACGGCGCGGGGGATTCCGCGTCGTCGACCACGGCCTTCTTGATTTCATCGACGGTGGATAGCATTGCTTGGCGCTCGTCCGCCGGCAGCCTGAATGTCAGGCGGCTGTTGTCGGAGGGCAATACAACCGCTCCAGATTCGCCCGAGATTCGTGAGTAGCCTGCTCCAGAATCGGCGACGAGTGCCGACGACGCGGAGAACATACGCCCGTTTTCATAGCGGAATCCGCGTAGTGCTATCGGAACGCGAGTGGTGTTCCAAACGATGATTTGGATTACCGAGGAACCGAGTTCGTCACCAATGAGCTTGGATTCGAAATTGATGGCGTCGTTCGGACGCAAAGTTTCACGGAGGTAAACTTGCTGATCCCAGAGCTGATTGCGGACGGCCGCTGAATCAGCTTGGCTGTCCATCATTCCCTCGGCTTTCAATAGCGCGGAGACGTTGTCGAGCTCATCGCCAAACTCATCAAAAATCTCGCCTAGCCAGCGCGGATTAGTCATCCGGGCCAAGTGAATGAAGAGCTGATTGTGATAGCTCGAACTTTTCAAAAACTCAGTGGTCGTGTAGGTGTTCATCTCCAGTGGACCACGTCCCGGTACAGGTATGCCTGCCAGAGTGTCGTAAACGATGGGTTCGAGTAGACCGGTGATGGGATTGTGATAGAAGCGACGATTGTGCCAAGCCAGTCCGTGTGTGCAGCGGAACATGCAAAGCAGAGCGTGCATCTCTGCTGCGGCGTTTGTGTCGAGCACGGAGTCAATGCGTTTGACTCCGCGATCCAGTTGGGCTTGATAGTGCGCGATTTGTGAGTTGTCCACGGCCAGCCAAGAGCGAATACCAGATTGAATGACTTTCATCTGGTCGAGAGCTTCCATCAACTGCCGCGCTAGATTCTCGGACTTCATCAAACGGCCTTCGCCGAATGCTGCAATTTCAGCCTGATTGATCGACAGCGCCGGATTGACCGTCCTTGGCGTGTAGGATTGCTGAAAGTCGTATTGCTCAGTAGCGCTCATCGATGCGGTTTCGTCGAACTTGACAATGGGCCCTTCACGACGGCCAGCAGATTCGAGAAGCTCTTTCGTAAAGTGCTCTTCGAGGTAATAGATCCCGAGAGCGTTGCCGTTCAAGACAATGTTCACGAAACGAGATCTTGGCGCGAGCATGCCTTCGCGCCTGGCCACTTGCATAACGAGCCATTCCCAAAGGTAGCCACGCGTCTTGGGGTGTTGAACCGAAAAGCGGCTCATGCCAAACAGTTTGTTGTCGCTCAGCTCAACGCGGAAAGACCACTTCTTTGTTGAAAGGTGATCGAGATAATCACCTTTGATTCGAATCTTGGCTTCGATGCTTTTCTCTCGATTGCCAATCGTGGCGTCGACCAAATCACCATCGGTTTGAACGATGAGTCCGCTTCTCGTTGAGCGGTCGTAAACTTTCTGGAGTACCTCGGAATTGTCGTCGTTGACTTCAATCGTGATGATCTCGAGATTGTTCTCCGGGGCGGGAGCGGGCGCCTCGTTTCGCAACATCGGAATTTGCAAGACGGTCAATGGGTTGACGACTGCACTACCCCCGCTCGATTCTCCTTCTACGGCGAGGACGCCTTCCTCTACGACCAGCGCCAGGTTTGCTGGTTGAATCAAGCGATCTAATCCGACCCCGATTCCGACTCCAACGGCTACGAGTAGGAAGCCGAGCAATATCTCGGATCGTTTCTCTTTATCGTCCTTGATCAACATGTTCTCTAAACGCGCGGGCGAGCGGCTGGGAGGGGGAATTGCCGTGGGGCGTGGATGGTTCGGCTCGATGAGCCAAGCTTGCGGCAATTGTGCCGAATTCGGATAACAAGATAGTCGCTTGCCGCCGAGATCTTATCGGCAGTTAACGGGGGGCCGCTTCAATCCGAATTTTGACTTAGGGGTCGGTTTTTGAATGAAATCGGATTTTGAATGAAATCGGATTTTGGCGCCGTGTCATGCTTCGGGCAAGAAAACTGGGAGGTCTCTTGGGCCTCCGAACACTTTTTCCGCCCGCCGGCAGGCTATGATCCCGGACCGTCCGAGCCAGGACGGAAGCGATTATGACTCCCTCAACGAACAAAACGTCCGACGCAACAGAACGCTCGCTCCACTTCATCGAAGCTCTTATCGAGGAGCAGGCGAAGCCGATCGTTAATACGCGCTTTCCACCGGAACCGAACGGCTACCTTCACATTGGTCACGCCAAGTCGATCTGCCTGAATTTCGCCTTGGCCAAGCGCTACGGCGGGAGCTGCAATCTGCGCTTTGACGACACCAATCCGAACGTGGAAGAGCAGGAATATGTCGAGGCGATCAAGGCCGACATTCGTTGGCTCGGTTTCGATTGGGGCGAGAAAGCGCTCTACACCTCGGACTACTTTGAGCAGCTTTACCTCTGGGCGGAACGATTAGTCGAAAAGGGCGTGGCCTTCGTCTGCGATCTCAATGCGGAGGAGACGCGTGAACATCGCGGTACCGTCACTCGTGCAGGTAAGCCCAGTCCCAATCGCGATCGCTCGGTGGAAGAGAACCTCGACTTGTTGCGGAGGATGAAGGCCGGCGAATTCGAGAATGGTTCGCGGACGCTTCGCGCTCGTATCGACGTCGCTTCGCCGAATATGAACCTTAGGGATCCGGTCATGTATCGCATCAACCACGCGCATCATTTGCGTACTGGCGATGCGTGGTGCATCTATCCGATGTACGACTGGGCTCACGGTCAAAGTGACGCCATCGAGGGTATTTCGCACTCGGTCTGCACGCTGGAATTCGAAAACCATCGTCCGCTTTACGATTGGTACATGGAGCAAATCGGATTGGACGAGCGACCGAGACAAATCGAGTTCGCGCGCCTGAACTTGACGTACACCGTGGTTCAAAAACGGGTGCTCGTGGAATTGGTTAAGCGCTCGCTCGTCTCGGGCTGGGATGATCCGCGTATGCCAACTCTTTCGGGCATGCGTAGGCGTGGCTTTACACCCGAATCGATCCGAGCCTTTTGCGAGGAAATTGGAGTCGCCAAGTTCAATAGCACTGTGGATATGGTCGTGCTCGAAAACAGTTTGCGAACCGATTTGAATCATCGCGCTGAGCGCCGCATGGGAGTGTTGAATCCGGTTCGACTCGTGATCGAGAATTACGCTGATAACGAGTCCGAAATGGTGGATTG
>JBLINP010000248.1:0-7157 GCA_047639415.1 Planctomycetota bacterium
GGTACCGCACAAAGAAATATTGCCTTCGGCAATCTTTGTGCGGTACCAAGTGAGGGCTGAGGTCTGAAGAGGTGTCTGACACCGTATCTCGCAAAAGTGAGGGCTGTGGGCTGAGGGCTGCTGAGGTGTCTGACTCCGTATAAGACCTTAGCGCGCGGCGCTGGCGTCCATCGATAGGTTTCGAGACGTGTCGAAGTACTGGGCGGGATCGGACATCCCGGTCGTGTGACACCACGACTCTTTGTGTCCCATGTTGTTGGCGCCGGGCAATTGACCGTACGCCATCTCAGTGACCCCATCATCGGGATCGTCGAGGAACAAATCCGTTGCGAGGCTGCAGAAGTCGAAGAAGAATCCGTCGAAGAAGGATGTGGTGAAGTAGTACACATCGTCGCGGGCCCAACTCGGAATGTTCGCGAGCCAGAGTGCCGAACCGGTGTAAGTCAGGTCAGCGTTTTCGCCGCAGCCGGCGCCGAAGATCGAGCCGAGCAATGAGAGGTCGCCCGCTAGCGCTGTACCTTGATAAGGCGAGCCGACGGATTGAATCAATCGCGAACCAACAGCGTTATCGAGGCCGCTCCAATAAAAAGTGTAGAGGTGAAGCGCTGCCAATCCACCTTGGCTGTGCGCGACGACACCGTAGGAACCGAACTGCGAAGCTGAATCATCGAGTAAGAGCGCAAACTCATCGTTGCTTCGGCTTTGGTTGATGTCTTGGAAGACGCTGAAGCCGGTGAAGTCACCGGTGGGCCAGACGCCGCCCGAACAGTAGCCGTGCACGAGCATCAAGCCGGCCGGAAGCGGGGGGCTAGGTTGAAGCTCGATCGAAGGTCCGGGTTGGGCCAAGCCGATCGGGCGCTTGCCCGTTTGCATCTTGGGTGTGATTGCATAGATGGGCGCGGACCAGTTTGGAGGCAAGTCAGCGTCGAGCTGCATTCGGTCGCGCCGCGCGAGAATGGCGTGGGTGTTGACGTCTTGAACGCGCAGACTGCGAAGCTCGAGTTGATCGCTAACTCCCGCTAGTCCCAGCCAACCCGAGTCGAGCGTGAGTTTGAGTTCGCCTGCCGCCGTGGGTTGCACGATTCCACCAACCCAGGCGACCGGTGCCATCTCGCCGGCTTTCGAAAGTCCCCAGACTTCAGTTCCAACCTGCAGTCGAGGAGTGCCCGTGACTTCAACCGGAACCAGAATCTCCAAGCGATCGCCAAGCACCAAACCGCGCGCTTCGTCGTCACCAAGTTGGATAGGGTTGGGTACGACGGGCATCAGTTCTTCACCCGTTCGTCGAAAGAGCAGGCCGTCGGGTGTCACTCCGCGCGCGTCTACTTGCGCGACGTAGCGCCCGACTTCCGTCGCTGTGAAATCTGCGCTGAAGACGCCGTCTCCAGCCTCTTGATCTGCGCCTATTCCGTCATCGTGCATTTCAACGCTGAAGAGCTGTCCGCTCGGCGAGACCATACGCATCTCCGCGACTTCCAAGCTGCTCGAAAGCGGAATCGGTTGACCCGCTGCGTCGAGTTTTTCGAAGGCGTAAGCGGCGAGTCCAATGTCTTGCCCCAAGGTGAGTTCATGATGAAGTCGGTGAACGTAGAGTCCGATTCCGTCTTCATTGGAAAGTATCAGAAAACCATCGGGCCGATCGTCGCCAGGTTCAAAGCCACTCGACTCGCTCTTGATTCGAATCGGAAGCAAGCCCGGCGCGATGCGATCGAACCGAAAGAGTTCGGTGGGAATTTGGCCGCTGCCAAGATTCGAGCTTCGGTGAGTAACGCGTGAACTAAACGTGCGTTGATCGTCATCCAACAAAGAGGTGAGCGAGAGCTCTTTACGCTCGACCTCCACTCGCAGATCCCAATTGCGCGCGTCAGGCGAAACGAACGCGAGCGTCACATCGATCGAACCATCAATCGGAAGCAGCTCTTGAAAGTCCCAACCGCCATCTCGAGTCGGCTCGAGATGCACGGGAATCATCGCGATGTGCGAGCGCGATCCAGTACGCGACGGATGCGGAAGTTGTAGATGCGCAAAGTCCTCGGGACCGGCGGCAATCGCTTTCGCCCGAGGTAGCTCCTGAGCGCTCAACCCAACGGGTGATTGAAGAAGGGGAACAGCAGCCAACGCAACAAATAGACTCATCAAAATTTCCTCACCGGGACGGTTAGCTAAGGCTACCGCTTATTGCGCAGATCCGATAGACGTCTAGGGCGGAAGCGAGAAGACCGCCCGGCAAAGCCCAAATCGCGTATCCAGAGCGGCGTGCCGATCTACGTGCGGACATCTTGCACCGCCTGGCACTCCGAACCTTCAGAACGTTGAGTCAACCCGCGCAATGAAGGACGGGTTGCTGGTGATGAATTCCTCTTACTTATTCTCGAAGGCCGCCTGCAAGTAGTCCACGAACGCTCGAACCTTTGCACTCATAAACCGCGTGCGCGGGTAGACAATCCATACCCCGCTGGACGCGCGGTTATATCCCGGCAAGACGCGCACCAGCGCGCCCTGCTCCAAGTCCGTTTCGCAATGTCCGCTCGGCAGCAAGGCGAGTCCGCAACCTTCAATGGCAGCGTGCCGCACACCGTCGAGGTTGTTGATGGTCAAGCGTCCATTGACCGGCACACGGACCTTGCCGCGCGTTCCCGTCATGGACCATGCGGAACCGCTCACCCAACTGGGAAAGAGAATGCAATCGTGCTTGGCTACGTCGCTCACGCGCTTGGGCGTGCCGCGCCGCTTGAGGTACTCGGGACTCGCCACAATGTGAATGTGACTGGCCACGAGCGCGCGTCCGGTCAGCGTTCCCTCGGGCGGACGCCCGCCGCGCAAGGCCACGTCGTAACCCTGTTCCACCAAGTCCACGTATTGGTTGCTCAGGTTGAGATCCAAGTGCAAGTCTGGGTAAGCGCGATTGAAGGCTAGCAAGATGCCGAAGGTTCGCGTGCCGAGTTCAGCGGGCGCCGTCACCCGCAACGTTCCGCGCGGTTCATCGAGCACGGAAGTCGCTGCTTGTTCTGCGGCCAAGAGCGCTTCACCTGCACGTGCCGCTTCTGCGTAGAAGGCTCGCCCCGCATCGGTCAAGTTGAGTTGGCGAGTCGTGCGCCGCAAGAGTTGCAAACCGAGCTGACCTTCCAATCGCGAGACGCGCCGGCTCACGGTGGATTTGGGTAGGTCTAACGAGCGCGCCGCCGCAGTGAAGCTGCCCTCATCCACCACCTGGGCGAAGATCAGCGCATCCCCCGGCTCCCATTCGATTGTTCCACTCATGCAACAGTTATATCCGAATGTACCATCTAATCAAACGAGGGGGGCGGCCCTAGCATTCGTGCTCACAACAACTAACCCCTTCAGAACCATGAACAAGCTAATCCAATTCGCCCCCACGGGCGCCCGTCTCCTGCTCGGCCTGATCTTCGCCGTCTTCGGCCTCAACGGCTTTATGCATTTCATCCCCATACCTCCGCCGGAAGGCAGCGCGGCAGAATTCATGGGCGGCTTGGCGGCCTCGGGATACTTTTTTCCGCTGATGGCAGCCACCCAAATCGTGGTGGGCCTAGCGCTCCTCGCCAATCGCTTCACGCCCTTGGCTTTGATCGCCTTGGCGCCCATCACCGTCCAAATCGTCGCCTTCCATAGCATCGCGCCCGAGGGAATGCCCTTGGCCTTGCTGGTGACCGCCCTGCACTTGGGATTGGCATGGAACCAACGTTCTGTCTTCAGCCCGCTGCTCGCAGCTAAGGTGCAAGCATGAGCTCCCAAAACAATCCGGTGACCGCCGCCGAGTTCCCCAAAGAAGCTAGCAAGAGCGGCGAGTTCCGCCGACAGCAAAGCGCCTTCCGCGAATGGGTCAGCGCCGACGGGAAGTCAGGCTTCAAAGCGGAGCCGGGCCGTTATCACCTGTACGTTTCCAGCGCCTGTCCTTGGGCACACCGAGTCATCATCGTGCGCAAGCTGAAGCAACTCGAGGACGTAATCGGCATGACCATCGTCGATCCGATTCGCGACGAGCGCGGTTGGGCCTTTACAGACGAAGCGGATCCTTTGAACGGCTTTCAATTCCTGGCCGAGGCTTATCAGCAAAGCGACCCTGCTTTCGATGGACGCGTGACCGTACCCGTATTATGGGATAAGCAAACGAAGCGCATCCTGAATAACGAGTCTTCAGAAATCCTGCGCATGCTTAATTCCGAGTTCGATGAGTGGGGCGATGGTTCCATCGATCTCTACCCGGAACATCAACGTGCCGACATTGATGAACTCAACGATCTGATCTACGAGAACGTGAACAATGGCGTTTATCGCTCTGGCTTCGCCACGACGCAGAGTGCTTACGAGGCGGCGATCGTACCGCTGTTCGATGTGCTCGAGGAACTAGAAAAGCGCCTAGCGGATCGACGCTACTTAATGGGCGGCACCATCACGGAAGCCGACTGGCGACTCTTCACCACCTTGGTGCGTTTCGACGCGGTCTACCACGGACACTTCAAGTGCAACCTAAAGCGCATTGCGGACTTCCCGAACCTGTGGGCCTACCTTCGCGATCTTTACCAGGTCCCCGGTGTCGCGGAGACCGTGAATTTCGATCACATCAATCGTCACTACTACGTCACGCACCGAGCCATCAATCCCACGGGCGTCGTCCCAATCGGACCCGAACTCAACTTCATGGAGCCGCATGGGCGGGGAGGAGTTATCCAATGATTCGCCTACGAAAAGCAAACGAGCGCGGCCGAGCCGACTACGGTTGGCTAGTTGCGCAGCACTCGTTCTCATTCGCAAACTACTACGACCCCGATCACATGGGCTTCCGCGGCTTGCGGGTGCTCAACGAAGATCGCATCGCGCCGGGGACTGGCTTTCCCAAGCACTCTCACCGGGACATGGAGATCTTGACTTACGTGATCAGCGGTCGCCTCGAGCACAAGGACTCGATGGGGAACGGTGCTGTAATCGAGGCAGGCGAGTTTCAAATGATGTCGGCGGGGAAAGGTGTCTCGCATAGCGAGGCCAACCCGTCGTCAAATGAGGAAACGCACTTGCTTCAAATCTGGCTGCAGGCGAACGAGCTCGGCCTCGTACCGGGGTACGTTCAGAAGCGTTTCGATGACAGCCAAAACCAACTTCGCCAGGTTGCCTCGCCCACGGGGCAAGCCGGCGCCATGAAGATCCATCAGGACGTAGAGATCTACTCGGCGGTGCTCGATGCGGGTAGGGCGGTGGAACACTCTCTGGAAAAAGGGCGTCACGCTTGGATTCAAGTCATCAGCGGAGAGTTGACGGTGAATGGCGAGTCGCTCCTTGCGGGCGACAGCGCCGCAGCCAGCGAGGTGTCAACCCTCCAACTGAACGCCAGCGATGGCGCCGAGTTTCTGCTCTTCGATTTGGCCTGACATAGTTTCCGTATGACTCCAAGAGCACTTGAAGAACCGCGTTCTCATCGCTGCCGAGTTTCTGATCAGATGTAGGGCCTGATGTTCCAGCACGGATGCAAGACAGTCGCCCAATCGAGCATGACACCGCATCGAAATCCGATTGCCATCAGTGACAACTAGCGGTGCAACAGGAACCGAGCGCGCAGTCCGTCGTCCTCGAAGGTCAGACCGGATTCCAGAGCGCTGATGCTCTTGAGTAACTCGGGCAACTCGCCGCCCTTCAGCGGGTTGAGTGGACTGCCAAAGACGGTCGATTGCATGCTCTTAGTCGCTTCGTCCCAGACGTACTTTCCGCCGCCCGGACAGACCAGTCGCGTCTTCCAGATCATCGTGTGCACTTCGACCGGATCGAGGTCGGGGTAGAGCGCGTGCCATTCATTGAGAATCGACAAGTTGCTCCACGAACGCAGGCGCATGGCCGACTGATATTCCGAACCGAACCAGACCGGCACCAAACTCTTGAAGGCCTCCGGTGCGACTCGCAGCCCGAGGCTTTTGCCAAGCCATGGTGTGGTGACAGGAGCTTCGCTGTCCTCTGACTTTTGTGCTTGCGCGCGATCGATGGCGCGGTGAATAACTCCCTCGTTTAGTGAGAGCGTAAAGCCCGTGGGCAGTATCACGTAGTTGATGCGCAGGTCTCCGAACTCGGCCGAATCGAAGTCGTCGGAAGCTCCCACGCTGACGTAGGCTTGCCCGTTGTGCTCACGATTTTCCCAGGCGGCCATGCCCGGAGCTGACTGATCACTGAAGCCGCGCAAGCCGGTCAGAAACCCCACTAGTAGCAAGGGATTGTCGATGGTGACGTGCAGTCCGATCGGCATGACCGAAGCGTTCTTTTCGATCACACTCCAGTCGTTGTCGGCATTCATAATCTCGGTCCAAATCGGATCGCGATCGAAGTAGAGCGAGATCGAATCGCCCACCCAACCGAGGGGATCGCTCACACCTGGCAGAAACATGCCGGCCATGCCACCGCCACTTTGAAAGGTGCGACTTTTCCGGGAGAGCGCCATGGCGAAGTGAATCAAGGACTCGGGATGCGGATCGCCGGAGTCGGGACTGATGGCCGCATCGCCTGCCAAGTTGATCCACATGTCGTAGTCGGAATCATCGACCAGGGGCATCACACTGATGTCCATTCCGAGTCGGTCGGCCGCCATCTGAAACCGGACGGCGATCGGATCGAAGAAGGCGCTCCAGTCGCGTTGGTAGCGATCGCGGAAGCGGTTGTAAGCGGTTTGCTCGGCGACCGTGACTTGTTCGATGTCGAGTTCGATTATCGGCGTGAGGAAGGACAGGTTGCCGTAGACGGAAAATTCGGCACCCTCCAAACCAACTCCAACTTTTCTGAGTCCAGTTGTGTTTGTATTGCCTATGAATTGATCCGGGATCTCTGCGGGCTCAGTGAACATCCTCTCGATGTTCGGCGAAACGTGGTTTTCGAGTTCGATGGATGTCTCACTGCTGCCAGGCTCGCGCGCGGGAATCAGTGGAACGAGAGACTCCATAAACTGTGCCTGATTCTCTGACAAGAGTGCGGCAGCACTCGTCCTTCGCGCCGCGCCGATGCGCCACTTTGGACCGCACCAACGACGAATCGTGGCGTCCGTCAACATCAAGAAGGCGGACTCGTCTGATGAGCCGCGCTTGTACCGATCACGGAAGAATCGATATTCGGATGAACTCGCAAGCGGGGGAATCGCACCGCCATACGTGGCAAGCAGTCGTTCT
>JBLINP010000249.1:0-7101 GCA_047639415.1 Planctomycetota bacterium
CAAGACTGGAAGGAGCGCAGTATTCATCCTTTGGCAAAGCAGGCAGAAAGTGTGCAGGAGTGGCGAAATCGAGAACGGCTCTCTGCTTGAGGCCGGGGACGGATCCACACTCTTGCCAGCCAGTTCAGTAACCTTTTGCCGACGACACCTACCGCGATTAAAGGTGCCTATCCGGTGGCTCCGAATTTCCAGCCCGCTGCTTTCATTGTGTCGATAGACATGCTGCCAACCGGCGTCTCGAAGTATGGGGATTCGATGGGTGGCTGTTGGGATGAGATCTCGATGGGAGTCGTTGATATGCCGATCATTGGGGAAACTGGATTTGGGATATGGGTCACGAGGGCGGTGACTTTGGCGGGACGCCGATTTTGGGCGTGGATGCGCATGTCAACTTGAGCAAACCATTCTGGGTGTTTGGGATGCCGAGCGCGGACCAGTACGGATTCCAAGAGTTCCCGGTGGCGATCCTAGCGGGGCTAGTGGGCGAGGACCTGTTTTGCCAGATGATGTACTTTGATCAGGGGACTTGCGGGCTAGCTGGCAGCTGGGCTGCTTCGAACGCACTGCTGATCACGATTCAATAAAGGCCACTGCGCCGGTAACAAAAGCAGGCCACATAGCTCGCGCTCCCAAGCGGTCCGATGAGTACTCGAGCGCCACTTCGGGAGTCCCTCCGCCTGCATCGACACTCAGGAAGGGTCCAGGCCCCTCGGCGAACAGAATCTTATTCTTCTCATTCCACGCGGCACCGACCGCTTCCATACGGGGATTTCCACGGAAGAGTAGCTGCGGACGATCCTCGTCCACGCCAATCGTCAGAATGTCATTCCCGTTAATGAAGCCGAGGCGCTTGCCATCCGGTGCCCAGAACGGATACCTCCCGTTCTTCGAGCCCGGAATCTGCCACAACCTCGCGACCCCTTCGAGCTCGCGCACCCACACGGCCGAGTTGCCTTCCTCATCGACGGCGACGAAGGCCAGTCGTTTTCCGTCGAGTGAGACCGCGGGGGGCCCCGAGATCGCCCCCATGCGCATGCCGTCCGGTGCGATCAGCTCAGCCACCAGCTGCTTGGGTGCGCTTTGCGCTGGGCAGAGAGGGAGTCCAAAACGCGCGCGCCAAAAGCGCTCCGAGGAGCAGCGCGCCCACGGCGATGACCCCTGCCACCCCGCGGCCAGTCGTCGCGCCTGCAGCGCTAGCCGCAAGTTGCGCCTCGTTGTCATTGAAGCCAAGCACGAGGCGCGCCTCGCCGATGTCGCGCAGGCGCGTGTGCGGATCCTTGATCAAACAGCGTGCGATCAACTCACGCACACGCGGCGGCGTGTTCGGCAGCGCGCTAAGGTCGGCCTCGTGCTCAAGAATCGCCACGATCAAATCCCCAAACGCATCGCCCTTGAAGGCGCGCTTGCCCGTCAGGCATTCGAAGAGCACGCAACCAAAAGCCCAAATGTCCGTGCGCCGATCGACGGGCTTGCCGCGCGCTTGCTCGGGACTCATGTACGTTGGCGTTCCCAGGATCATGCCCTCGGAGGTCACGAGAAAACTGTCCGACTCCGCGCTCGCCGTACCACTCTGGCGCGCCTTCGGACCAATCGGTTTCGCCAAACCGAAGTCGAGTATTTTGACCGCACCTTCGGGAGTGATGCGAATATTCGCCGGTTTCAAGTCGCGGTGAACAACGCCCGCTTCGTGCGCAACTTCGAGCCCTTCGGCGATCTGTCGGCAGATGTCGATCGCTTCGTTTATCGGAAGCGCGCCGCGTCGAAGTCGCTCTTCAAGATCTTCGCCAGGCACGAGTTCCATCGCGAGGAAGCAAGTCTCGCCTTGCTGATCCATCCCGTGAATGCCAGCGATGTTCGTGTGGTTGAGTGAGGCGAGCACTTTGGCCTCGCGCTCGAACCGTCGCAGCCGCTCCTCATCTTCCGCCATCTCTTCGGGCAACACCTTGATCGCGACTTCGCGATCGAGGCGAGTGTCGCGCGCTCGATAAACTTCACCCATTCCTCCGGCGCCAAGGGGACCGAGGATTTCGTAGAAGGAGAGAGTCTGACCGGTGGTGAGGGGCATGGGGCTAATACTAGCCTGCCCCAAACGATGCTCGTCCCCTGGAAGCCGCATTGTCAGCGGAAACAGCCAGATACAAAACCAGGTTCACTTTCACATAGCTTCCGCGGGTGTATGAAAGTGAACCTGGTTTTGTATCAACCCTTCAATTGCCCTCGAAAAGTGTAGATACGGAGTCGTCTGTGAGAAGGCTCCGTATCCCACTGATTACAAGCGGCGTCTGATCTGACTAGTGCGTGGGTTTAAACCCGGTTCGATAACGTTCGGCTCGCGAAAACGCGTAGCCTGCTTCATGGAGCGAAGCCACGGTGTCTCGGTTCTGCGAAACACGATGGGGACGCGCGATTCTGCACTGTTCGTCATCGCCAGCTTCTAGTCTGATTTCCGCCGTCGGCAACCCACGTCCCATCGTCGCGAGTTCGCACGCCTCGACAATGCTCATGCGCCTGTGACAACCAATTGAAATTTCAAGACTACTACAAGGTCCTCGGAGTCGAGCGCGACGCCGACGATTCCACCATCAAGAAGGCCTACCGAAAGTTGGCTCTCAAGTGGCACCCCGATCGTCACCAGGGCGACGAGAACAAGAAGGCCGAAACTCGGTTCAAGCAAATCAGCGAGGCCTACGAAGTTCTCTCAGATGCTGAGAAGCGAAAGAAGTACGACCGCTTCGGAGAGAACTGGGAGCAAGGCCAGGACTTCCAATCGGAACCCGGGCAGCCGACGATGTCGCGCGAGGAGTTCGAATCCACCTTCGGCGGAGCGGGAGGATTCTCCGACTTCTTCCAAGAGAACTTCGGCGCGCAGTACCGTCAGAACTTCAGCGGCGGACCCAATCGACACGCGCGGTACAAGTACCGCGGGGCCGACGTTCGCGCTGAACTGCACCTTTCGATCTTCGAAGCGATTACCGGTGGAAAGCGCAGCTTCGAGATCCCCGCGCGAGTGAGTTGCCCAAGTTGCGGCGGGACGGGTTTCCTCGACAAGCATGTGTGCCCATCGTGCGGTGGCGTCGGGCAAGTCGAGAAGCGGCAGACGGTGGAACTCAAGATCCCCGCAGCTGTGCGCAACGGCATGACGCTCCGCCTCAAGGGACTGGGAGAATCGGGCGAAGCCGGCGGAGAGAATGGCGATCTGCATCTCATTCTGAGACTAGACGCCGACGAGACGTATCGCCTCGTAGGCACGGAACTCCACGCGCGCGTCAGCATCACTCCCTCTGAAGCGGTCAACGGTGCGAAGATCGACGTGCGGACAGCCCGCGGAGTCGTCGCTCTTTCCATCCCGCCCGACTCCCGATCCGGAAAACGACTCCGATTGCGTGGCCAAGGATTGACCAATGAAACCGGTGGGCACAACGACTGCATCGTTCGAGTTGAAATGGACTTACCCAAAGAGCTCAGCGAGCACCAACGAACCCTGCTTCGTGAACTCGGCGAAGATCCGACCTTTATAGTCTCCGGTGGCGCTCGCGATGGAGGTGCACAGTGAGTGGTGAGAAGCTTTACATCGAGGGCGAGCTATATCTGAGCCTCGACGCCGTCGCCGAGGTTTATCGAGTTCACGTTACTTGGCTGCGCGAGGCCTACGACGTGGGATTGTTCGGGAGCAGTGCTGGCGACGAAACAGGCGCCTGCATCGCTGCCGTTCAACTGGATCGCGTATCGACCATCATTCGGCTGCACTACGTGCTCGGGCTAGATCTCGAGGCCATCCAACTGATGCTCGACGAGTGAGATATACCGCGTCACCGAATCAGGTTTATCGCCGCGCCACGACTCTTCGGGGCCCGACGATACGGAGCCAGGACAAAAACCACCGCCCTAGGCAGAGAGGGAACGGGCCCGAGGCCCGTTTCCTCTCTGCCTAGGGCGGTGGTTTTTGTCCTGGCTCCGTATCGTCGCGTATGGCCGCTCGGATTAGCGCTTTCAGTCGCGCTGGCTCAGTCGCGCTGGTCTTGCACATGAAGCCGCTCTTGTGAGCGAAGTGCACGTCGCTCTCGCCTTCCAACTGCGAGAAGTCCATGGCTGGGTGATCCTCGTAACGGCTGATGCCATAGCCCGAGCCGCGTCGATCGGGATAGACGGTCACGCCGATTTCCTTGTCGAGACCGGCAGAGCGAATGTAGCGCGCCAAACTTCCCGAGGGTTCCTCCGGAAGCACGTCCCTGCGTTCCATAAACAAGACTTCGATGTTCACGTCGCCGCGACTCACGGACCAGCGCTCGCTTTGCTCAGCAACCTGATCGATGCCCTCGCGCACTACCTTCAAAAACGTCAACAGGTCTTCACCAACGAGCTTCATGTATTCGTAAAGAGTCTCCCCGGGACCGTGCTCCGCTTGGGCCGCAAAGCGTTGCAGCAAAGTCATGTCGATGGGCGAGTTGAGCCGCGAGATTGCGCGACGCGGAACTCCAAGCCACTCGGCAGTGCGATTGGGTCCGCGCGAGTCGAACCACTCGGCGGGCTCCAGCCAATCGCAAAACTGCAGGGCGTCTTGATAGAGCCCCATCGAATCCAACACCAAACTGAGCGCACAGGTAGGCGGGTGCTCTCGGGGAAAATGATGGTGATCGAAGTTGCTGAGCTCCGCGTCGTGCGAGCCCCCCACGTCCACGATCGCAACGGCCGGATCCG
The DNA here is from genome assembly GCA_047639415.1 of Planctomycetota bacterium. Taxonomy (GTDB): domain Bacteria; phylum Planctomycetota; class UBA1135; order UBA1135; genus OFTM34. Next base: position 4,699 of record JBLINP010000249.1, read on the forward strand.
CGAGCTCAGTCTCCGTTGGATCGCGGCGAACGATCGGACAACTGTGACGAGCAGCGAGAACACAGGCCGCCAACAAGTCGTCTTTGTGGGCGCCGCCGGGATGCGTAATGATGCGCTGAATTTGAAGCATGCGGTGTTGTAGCACCCGCGATGCGGAGTCGCACACCAACCGGAAGTTTTCTCTCAAGAAGTGCCGCAGCAAACGCGGCCTTCAGGCTTAGGACGTCTGCCTTCGGCGAGATTGGTGCGGCACCCTTGAGAGTAATTATTGCGGGTGGTAAGCGACTCCGTTCTCTGTTCTCCGCCGACTCCATGCTCAGAGAGAGTAAAGTGGGCAGCGTGAGCCAGTTCTACGAACGGAGTCCAGGAAGCAATCACGGAGGCAACCGGTTGCCCGGAAGGGCGAGCCGTGTTGATTGCGTTTCCCCGCTTGCAGGAACGACTGTGGAAGTCGAGCACCCGGTGACTGTCATGCACCTGGCCGATCTGCTCTCCGTTCGAGCCAACGACGTACTCAAGATTGCATGGCGCGAATTCGGCTTCGGGTCGGTGAAACCCTTATCCGACCTAGCCGCGGACCAAGCCATCTTATTAGCTCAAGCGCTGGGCGTTGAGCTTCGGATCAGCGAGTAACCCACGGTAGATTCCCTGGCACGAATCTGCCGTCAGATGGCGGCAGATTGCCTGACTCGGTACCGCGGAAAAAAGCGAGCGCCGCGCATCCACCGGAGCGTCGAGCGCGAATCTCTCCTTGACTCAACTGGAGCCTCAACTGGGGCCTCTTCCACCTCGCTCTACCAGTTCCTCTTTGCGGCCATCTCCCTGGCCGCTCTGTTCCAACTCCTCAGCCTTCGCTCGATCCAGAAGCGTTCAATCGTCTCTGCTGCCCGCGTCCACTAAATGCACACCACAAGCAAAGCTCAGCAGCGAGCCAATTCTCCCTCCCGCTCCTCCGCAACCGAATCCAGGTCTCGGGCAACGGCTAAAGTGCCCGCGTCGAACCGGTGCACTCCATTCAGGAGCCCAGCGTGACCGGGCTGGTCTATCTCGTTCTCGGTGCCAGTGGAGGCATCGGCTCGGAGCTCTGCCGTCGCTTGTCGGCCGGCGACAATCACCTCGCACTCGCGGGTCGCAATCCGGACCGCCTTCAAACTCTGTCCGAAGAGGTGGGTGGCTCGATCCATCCCCTCGACGCGACCTCCATCGATGAAGTTCAGAGTGCGGTCGACAAAATTCTCGGCGAGCACGGACGACTCGACGGCATAGTCAACTGCGTCGGTTCAATTCTGCTCAAGCCCGCGCACCGCACCACAGCCAGTGAGTGGCGCGACACGTTAGCCGCCAACCTCGACACCGCTTTCGCCGCAGTTCGAGCCGGCACCTCCGCCATGCGAAAGAGCGGTGGATCGATCGTTCTACTTTCATCAGCAGCAGCACAAGTGGGGCTTCCCAACCACGAAGCGATCGCCGCCGCGAAGGCCGGCGTCGTAGGACTGGCACTCTCCGCCGCCGCCTCGTACGCGCCGCGTGGCATTCGGGTGAACGTGGTTTCACCGGGCCTCGTACGCACTCCTCTGTCGCAACACTTGACCCAGAACCAAGCCTCCGAAAAAGCCTCTCTCGCCATGCATCCCCTCGGTCGCTTGGGCGAGCCGGGTGACGTCGCCAGCGCGATCGCGTGGCTGCTAGGCCCCGAGCAGTCTTGGGTGACGGGGCAGGTCCTCGGTGTCGACGGCGGTCTCGGCTCGATACGATCTCAGGGATGATCTCAACCTTCGCAGCCAAACCGACCTTGCCCTTGCGAAAGCCGGCGACAAATCGGAGGCTCGCATGAAGCGGAAGTCTTTCATCCTGCTCGGAATCATCCTGGTTCCCTTGGTGTCCCTCGGGCTCGGTGCGTGCGCGGTGCTCATGTCCCATCGGCCCGTCGAGACCGGGCTCGTTGACGGTCGTCTACGGCCATGTCCGTCGTCTCCAAACTGCGTGGTGAGCGAGCCCCAAAACGCTTCGTCCATCCCGCCCCTCAACTTCACCGGTGATCCGAAGCTGGCCTTTCGTTCACTCATCGACTTTCTAGAAGCTGAGTCGAACGCGAGCATCATCACCTTGAACGAAGGTTATGTGCACGCCGTCTACTACACGCCCTATCTCAAGTTTGCCGACGACGTCGAGTTCCGACTCGACCTAGAAGCGAAGGTCATTCACGCGCGCTCCGGATCCAGAATCGGGTACTCCGACATGGGTGCCAATCGCGCTCGTATCGAGCGGATTCGCCAGAACTGGCTGACTCCCCAAGGGGAATAAGAGAGGTACCGAGTCAGGCAATCTACCGCCATCTGGCGGCAGATTCGCACCCGGGGAAATAGAAGAGTCGGTGACCATTCTTCCGCCTGAACCTCTAAA
>JBLINP010000250.1:0-7101 GCA_047639415.1 Planctomycetota bacterium
TTCGGTCGGGGCAAGCTCTATCCCGGAGCCAGTCCAACGTCGCCAACAGCACAGTCGATCGACTTCGAAGTGAGCTGATTAGTTGTCGGACGGTTCGGCCGATTTCGCGCCGATTTCGTCGAGAATCAACTTTTCCAAACGGCTCGACGTCGTGTCATCGCCGGCTCGCTCCATCGCCAGACGAGCATTCCGAAGCGCCGCCTCAAGGTTGCCGACACGGCGATGGCTGACTGCCTGAGCGACGAAGCCTTCACTTCTGGATGGGTCAGTTCGCGCCATATGCTCACCGGCTTGACCGAGTAAACGGTCGTCCTTGAGCAGCATGGCGACGTCGGCCATCAGGTGCCAAGTTTCAAAGCCAGTAGCGGTGCCACTTTCCCTGGTGAGGGCTTTCAGGATCGTACGGGCTTCGACCGGTTGCCGAGTTTGAAGCAGGCAGCGGGCGTGCAGGCGCTGAAGATCGGGGCGCTGTTCGTAATAGGGTCGATCGACCAATTCTCTAACGGTTCGAATAGCCTCGCTAAAGTCACCTGCTTCGGCCTGGGAACGAAAGAGGTCTTCGAGGATTCCCGAGTCGTTCGGGCTGAGGATGGCGGCCTTCTGAAATTCGCGCAGAGCCTCATCATCGTTACCTTCCAGGCGAGCGATGTGACCAAGTGTCTGCCGAAAGCCCGCCTCGCCATCCGTCCAGCCCGGACTCGCCTTCAATATCGATTTGGCGTCTTCATTGCGGTTCAGCTGAATGAAGACTTCGGCTAGCGCAAGGCGACTTGCGGAGTCGTGCGGTTTGATTTTTAGCGCGGCTTCATAAACCTCGCAAGCGAGATCAAACTGCTTGAGTTGCTCGTACACAACGCCCATCAAGTATGGATACTCATGGTTGTCGAGGTCTAAGTCGCTGCCCGTATCGAGGGAGTACAGCGCACCGGAATAATCACCCATCTCGATCAAGATGCGTGCCCGCAGTAAGTGACTTTTAGCGACGCTGGATTCGAACGAAATCGATTTTTCAATCGACTTGAGAGCGCTATCGAAATCACCGCTCTGGTACTTCCGATTGGCTTGATCGTATTCCGTTCCCGCGTGAAGGCGATCGGAGTTGTTTTGAGCCTCCGCCCTGGCCTCGCTGGTGTATTCACCCTGCGCGGCGCAACCTGCTGTCAGTGCGATGAGGGTCATCGCGCCCAAAGAAGCGCTTAAGCGTTTCATCTGTAACCTAGATCTTATTCGGCGCCTTCGTCCGAATCGCCTTCGCCTGGATCGCTTTCGACCGGATCGCTTTCGACCGGATCGACATCGCCTTCGTTCATTTCGCCTTCGACTGAAACGTCTTCGGCCTCCTCTTCGGCCTCCTCTTCAATCAAGTCGCCATTCAGCTTGTATCGCAACGCGGAGAGTTCTTCACCGCGTGCCTCAAATTCCTCATCGATCATTTGATTGATGAGGCTGAGGTTGCGAACCCAAAGCTCTTGGTTCTCGAGCTTTTCAATAGCGCGAATAACATCCGGTTGCTGTGGGAGCATTCCGAGCGACCGGCGAAGTTTCCAACGGGCTTTATCGAGTTCGCCACTAGCGATCAAGCTTTGGGCTTCGAGGTTGATGCGTGCGCTTTGGTTTTCGCGACTCCACGGCAAAAGGCCGAGGCGGGAACCGACGCGAGTATCTTCAAGTCGTTGTAACGCCAACTCACCGTGGTGGCTCAACGTCTTGTCGTCGAGAACCGTCGGCTTGATCAAGAAGATGATTTCCAGTTGCTTGAGGTTGTCGTCGTTGCCTCGGAAGAGTGCGCCGATGAGTGGAATGTCGCCAAAGAACGGCACCTGATTGCGTGAACGAATGGTGTCCTCTCGAAACAATCCGCCGATGACAGCTGTATGACCAACCGGAATCAAAATGTCCGCGGTAACCGTTTGAACGGCCTCGTCGGGAATGTCTTGAAGTCCTCCGCCAGGCGCAGCGACTTTACGAAACGTGACCTGACTGATCTTGGGAGAAAGCTCGAGGCGCACGCGATCGTCGCTCAGCAAGAACGTACGAATATCGAGCACGATGCCCGTGTCAATCGTCTTGAGGGTCTGGATGACCTGGTTCTCGACGGTCGTCGTCTCGAAGAAACCCACTCGGTCTCCGACGAACACCTTGGACCGTTGCCGGTTCAAAGTCATGACCTTTGGATTGGAGAGCAGGGTGACGTCAGTTACCTGATCGAGAGCTCGCAGGAACACTCCGATATCGCCAACGAAGCCAGCCCTGAAGCCCGCTTTGCCCGCGCCGGTGTTGCCCGGGTTCGATACGACGAAGGTGTCGAATGAGGACGGGGTCGCCGGAACGATTGGCGCGGTGACGCCATTGGCGTCGGTCACATTTTTGAAGTCGAGCGTTTGGCTCCCTACAGGTGCCCGAAAGAAGTCCACGAAACTTTCATCACCGAGCAATGCGAAATCGACACCGAAAGCGGTGTCTTCAGTCAGTGAAGTTTGAATGACCGATGCCTCTAGCAAGATTTGCGCGGGGCGCACGTCGAGCTCCAGGAGGAATTTTTCAATTCGCTCTATGCGGTCGGGGAGGTCATTGACGATGACCGCGTTGCGAAGGTCGAACTCATCTTTAGTGGGCGTGTAGATGCTGCTGTCTTGAACGCTCCCGGCTCCCGATCCACCGCCCGCTTCGGCCGGCCCATCGTCCGTGAGGTCGCGCGTGATTGCGATGGACCCCTTTGGCGAAAGCATCGGTGTGATGTATTCCTGCGCATCGGCAGCACGCAAGTAATTCAGATTGATGAGCTTCGAGACACCACCAAAACCGCCGACGTCCAACGATTCGAGTTCCGTTTTCGTGTGGATGAATATGAACTCTCCACGCTCCAAGTAACCCAAGCCATTGGGCTCAAGGAAACCCGACAGCGCTTCGTAAAACGGAACGCCGTGCATGCTCGCCGTAATTAGACGTTCAATGTTCCCACTCGGAACAATGTTGCGGCGCGCTTGAATCGAGAGCTTCTGAAGTATGTCCGTCAGGTAAGCGTTTTGCGCTAATAAGTCGACGGTCATGAACTCCGAAACGTTCACCTCTGAAGTTCCGATTGGCCTTGGAGGCAGAACCGGAGCCGGTAGTGCCACCGCATCTTCTTGAACTGCAACCAGAGGATGCGCGAACACGTTAGGAGCGAGCACTAAGGCAAAAGGCAGCCAGTAAGTATTCCGTCGAACGGCATCCAAAATCATCCTGGTCGCTCCGACGCGGGGAGGTTTTCCATGGGATACGCGGAGGGCGCCCCTTGGTGGCTTCTGATAAACAAGTCGAAAGGATATCCCAAGCCTCCAAGATCGTCAAACTTGCGGTCTTGCTATAGAATGGGAGAATGCAACGAATTCCGAATTCGGATAAAGCAGAGCTTAGCTTTAGACAGTGTAAGCTGCCTCGACAGAGGCTTACGGCCATAATTTTGATGCCCAGCTAGAATGGGCTTATACGATGAATTCGACGACTACCGAAAATCGGACGTACAAGGCAAGCCTCGAATTCTTTCTTGGGCCTTTGATTCCATTACTCGAAGACGAAAGCGTCTCCGAAATTATGGTTAATGGTCCGGAAAAGGTGTTTGTAGAGCGTGGCGGAAACTTAGTCGAAACGGACATTCGTTTTCGCGATGAAGAGGAATTGCGGGCCGCTGCTAACAACATTGCTCAGTTCGTTGGGAAGACGATTAGTGAGTCGGATCCGATCCTAGACGGGCGGCTTGAAGACGGTTCCCGTGTAGCCATTGTGCTTCACCCTTTGTCCGCTCACGGAACCTCAATCAATATCCGCCGCTTTTCTAAAAAGGCTCAAAACCCCGAATTCTTGCTGGAAGTTGGCTCTCTTTCAGCCGAAGCGCTTGAGTTTGTTTCGATAGCCGTAGCCTCTCACCAGAACCTTGTCGTCAGTGGCGGTACGGGATCCGGCAAGACGACTTTGCTCAATATCTTGTCCACTGTGTTCGATGATAGCGAGCGAATCTTGATCATCGAGGACACCCGCGAGCTTCAAGTCAACAAGCCGCACGTCGTCCAAATGGAAGCGCGTCCAGCCGACGCTTACGGGCGCGGCGAGATTACGGTTCGCGATCTCTTCGTGACGTCACTACGTATGCGGCCCGATCGAATTCTTATCGGTGAAGTTCGTCGCGGCGAAGCACTCGACATGGTGCAAGCCATGACAAGTGGTCACCGCGGATCACTTGCAACCCTTCACGCCGACACTCCATCGCAAGCTTGCGGACGACTTGAGACGATGTGCTTGTTGGCAGACATCGGATTGCCGTTAACTGCTCTTCGTCGCCAAATTGCACAAGCGCTAGATATTGTTGTTCAGGCGACTCGTTTGACAAGCGGTCGACGTCTCGTCACGCACATCTCAGAAGTCGAATTGGATTCCCAAACGAACGACTACATTATCAACGATATCTTCGTCCTCGACACCACAGGCGACGAGCCGGGTCTCATCTGGACGGGCAGGCGTCCGAAATTGGCGGACGAGCTTGGATGGAAGGGCCTTTCCGGCATGGTCAACCTCACCGCGGAGCTCATGAAGTGAGTTCACGCAGTCAATTGGAAGATCCTGCCAACCGTCAACGCGTTTTGGGCTCGCCCAGAAGCTTGTCTGAATTAGGAACTGATTCGAGCGGGCAATTGGTCACTGAGTGGGTGCTTGTTACGGCCTTTGCCGTCTTGCCGATGATACTGCTCATTCCTTCGTTTCTTGGTATGATCCAAACGTACTTCTTCCGCATCGCGGAAGTCGTTGGATCGCCATTCCCTTAAGCTGGGAACGACAGTCGAACAGTTTCTTTCCTTTCTCCCCAATCAAACAAACGACGTAATTGCCATGCTCCAGAAAGCACGTAACTTCGCGAATCGACTACACGAAGATGAATCAGGCCCCAACACGGTGGAGTGGGTTTTGCTGATTATCGTTGCGCTCGTCATCCTGGCGGGGATTTACGCATTCGTTCAGTGGGCTTTCACTGAGGTCGAGACACAGCAACAAACCTTCGGCGATACAACCGGCAGTACGACTGCCGAGTTCAAGTAGCCGGTCTGATTCGTTCGCCCCGTGCCGATATGGTGATCACCAAGAGGCACGCTGGCGACGGATTTTGTTTTGCGGGAGATTGCCTGCAATCGAATTGCTCAGCGAACCAAGTGCTCTTCGATAAGACGGCTAAGCTCCAGCCGCAGATTCTTTAAGGTCGCTGGGCATCGATACCCCCCGCGCCTCGTAGCGATCTTCGAAGTTGGGCATGCGTTCACTTCTCGTGAAGGTGCCCTGTGACTCACTTTGAGTTCCGTCGAGATTGAAAGTATAGAGATCGTGCAAGACGAGCTCTTCTTCGGAACTAGCGCTCACTTCAGTGATGTGAGTTACACGGCGACGTCCAGTGCGATCGATCTCACACTGCACGATTAGATCGATTGCAGATGCGATTTGTCGGCGAATGGCCCAGAGCGGAATGTTGAATCCACTCGTGGTGACCATCATTTCCAGTCGGCCGATAGCGCCAGTCGGTGTACCGGCGTGCAGCACAGAGAGACATCCGTCATGACCGGTCGCAACGGCTTGAATCATCTCGAGCGCTTCTCTGCCGCGAATTTCTCCCATGATGATTCGCGTAGGGCGCATTCGCAGAGAGTTGATTAGTAAGTCTTCGATCGTGACAGCGCCCGTGCCCTCGACTCCTGCACGACGAGCTTCGAGTCGCACGACGTTGGGCTGTCCGAAGGTTAGCTCAGCTGTATCTTCGATAACGATGATGCGCTCATCGGCGGGGATTTCCGCCGCGAGCATTCCGAGCAGCGTGGTCTTGCCAGTACCCGTTCCCCCAGAGAAGACGATGTTGAGTTTCGCCTTCATAGCCGACGCGAGAAAGCGGGCCATCGAACGTGAGAGCGTACTGTTCGCAACGAGGTCGCCGATGTCGCGGAGCCCCTGCGTCACTTTTCGAATCGTAATGATGGTGCCCTCGATACTGATGGCACCCAGCACGATGTTGACGCGCGAACCGTCCGGAAGGCGGCAATCGACATAGGGCAAGTGCGCGTCGAGGCTTCGACCCGTTGGACGCAAGATGTTGTCGACGAGAAGGCTGAGGGCGCGCTCGTCGGGAATCGTCATCCCCGCATCCGTCATGCGTCCATCGCGCTCGACGAACACGTGCGACGTTCCGTTGACCATGATCTCGGAAACGCGCGGATCGATCAGCAACTCGCGGATATGGCTAAGCCCAGGCAGATCCAAGAAAGGAGTCTGCGCCCGACGTGAGGAGCTTTGAGATGGCATTGGAGTCCGCGCTACTCCATCGCGTTTGACCGCATGGCAGGCAATTCTTCCGCAGGGACGTAGATGTAACTGCGGATCCAAACCAGGGCTTGGTCAATCACGAAGGTCTTCGCGATGTTGACCGCTTGCCCGTAATCGATGGATTTGCCTCGCTCAAATTGAACGAACATAGTCGGGTCGGATGAGACTAGGTAAGCCTTGACTCGCACACCAATGGCATTATTGTTCTCCAATGCGGAGGACAACAATCGGCAGACGTCCCAAGGGTCGATGTTCAACTCTGGTTGAATGCGCGTCCAGCCGTAAGCCAAGCGCTTGACCATCCATTCGAGGTCGGATGCGTTGAAGAGCGAGCCGTGAATGCGAACCTTGTCGACGTCGGGCAACAACTCGACTCGAACGGCTCCGGTGGGAACGTTCTCTCTGACGAACTCGGCGAACTCTTCGAGCGTGAGGGTTTGCGTGAGATACGCAACCAGTTCAGGGTTCGGAGGCATGCCGGCGAGAACGCTGGCAATGACGGAATCGGCAGCGGCTCGACCCTCTGATTTTGCGCTCGCGCCATTCCCGCGCATGGATCCATCGGGGGAGCCATTCTTGTTGAGCATGGCCATCATCTCGGCCCGCAACTTAGTCATCTCGGCGTCCCGGCCTGAAGTACCCGAGGTTCCATCAGATCCGTAGCCATCCTTGCCTCCCGCGCCACTGGAACCTGCGCCGCCGATACCCATCGCTCCGGCGACACCGATTCCACCGCCGGCAGCCGCAATCAATTGCTGTCGC
>JBLINP010000251.1:0-7046 GCA_047639415.1 Planctomycetota bacterium
TCGGAGCTGAGAAAATTAGGAAGATCAAGATCGTTGCCGACGAAGCCTATGAGCACCAAGTCCGGTTCTAGTTGGAGAGCTTTTGTCGCTAAAGTTGCAACCTCTATAACGGTGTTGTAGCCGGGCACGGCGGTATTGATGACTTCCCAACTCCGTTCAGGAAATTGCTCATTCAACTTCTGCTCGAGAAGAGCGAGGAAGGTCTGTGGTTCCTCAACGCCCCAACCAAACATCACGGAATCTCCGATACCGACAATTCGGATGGTGTCGTTGTGTTTTTCCTCTTCAATCTCACTTCCGCGAAATCCAAGTTGATTGGTTCGCAGCATAGCGCCCTCGAATTTGACGTCCTTCAGACCGGCGCGCAATTCGTAGACGATTCGGTCGTCAGCAATTGGTCGAACAATATCTCCAAGGCTGACTACTGTGCCGGGCGCGGGCAACTGCTCGTTCTCCGCTTCCGCATAAGCTCGGAGATTCCGACTGTGAGCTAAAACTCGGAAGCCAATCTCTGTTACCAGTAAAGCGAAGCCAAGGGAAACAAGAAAGACGCCACCGCGTACCGCTGTCCTGTGTCCTGTGTCCTGTGCCCTGTTCATCTATATCCGCCGTTGCCGGAAAGAACGCGTCCTAAATCCGGACGTCGAGCACGTCTTGCACGTCGATCAAACCGACGGGGTGATGCAATTCGTCGACTACAGGAATTTGGTCGACGCGGTGCTCGTGCAACATGCGCTCGGCGTCGTCGACGAGTTGATCGGGCGTGACGAACTTGGGGTCGGGACCCATGTGATCTTTGACTGGGCCGTCAGGGAGTTTGCCGGACTTGAGCACGCGGCGCAGGTCGCCGTCGGTGAAGATTCCGCAGAGGCGACCGTCGCCGTCGATGACGAGCGCTGCGCCGGGCTTGCCGGGAGTTTGTGTCATGGTCAGCAAAACATCGGCGAGGCTGTCGATCTCTTTGACGAGCGGCAACTCGGCGTCTTTTCGCATGATTTCCTCCACGCGCATGAGCTTGCGACCGAGCGCTCCGGCCGGGTGATAGCGCGCGTAGTCTTCGCGCGAGAATCCGCGCTCGTCGAGGACGACCATGGCGAGAGCATCGCCGAGCGCGAGCATTGCGGACGTGCTGGCGGTCGGCGCCAAACCCATCGGGCAGGCTTCGTCGATGCGGCCGAGGTTGAGCACGCAGTCGGCCAGACGGGCGAGGGTGGACTCGGGCTTGCCGGTCATGGCGACGATACGCGCTCCGATCTTGCGGGCGGCGGGGATCAGCGCTTTGATCTCGGCCGATTCGCCCGAATTGGAGATTACGATCAGCAAATCGTGGGCTCGAATGCGGCCCAAATCACCGTGCAGCGCTTCAGAGGGATGCAAGACGTGCGAAGGCGTTCCCGTGGAGGCTAGGGAAGCCGATATTTTGGCGCCAATCAACCCGGCTTTGCCCATGCCCGTGATGACGACCATGCCTTGGCACTCGAGAATCCAGTCAACCGCTTGCTCGAATGAAGGACCTAGCTGTGATTCCAGTTGAGCGATGGTGCGCGCTTCGAGGCGGATCACTTCGGCGGCGCGTTCGAGGCGAGTGGATTTGAGCCGCTCCGAGGGGGCGGACTTTTTGGGCTGAATCGTGGACAAGGATCGGGGTGGGCTTGGACGAGTGATGGACGCTCTGATCGCCCGAAGATTGTAGAGCGGGCGCCGGTCAGTGTTTCAAAATACGCTTTTGATTGGAATCCGAGCGGCTCCGGGGCTCGGGATGCCCGCTTGGCTGTGATATAACGCGCGTGTCGCCCGGCTACGGTTCTGTGCTTTTTTAGGAGCGCGTTCCCATCGAGGCACGCGAATCACCATGCCTACCGACCCGCTTTCGATCATTCTCGTCCTCGTTCTCCTAGTGACCTCACTGGGAGTTCACGAAGCCGCCCACGCCTGGGTCGCCCTGAAGTGCGGGGATTCGACAGCCCGCGATTTGGGCCGTATCACGCTCAATCCGATCGCGCATATCGATCTGTTCATGACGATTTTGCTGCCGCTGATGTTGCTGTTGAGCGGCATGCCACCCTTTGGCGGAGCAAAGCCGGTGCCGGTTGCCTTCCATCGATTGCGGAACCCGTGGCGCGATATGTGTTTGGTCGCCTTGGCCGGGCCGCTCTCGAACTTCCTACTCGCGATCCTATTCGGCTTCATCTACAAGTTCGTGGTCGACGTCATGGGCATGTCACCGGGTGGAACTGGGAGCTATCAAATCCTTCCGAAGGTGATGTCGGTCGCGGTTTACTTCAACCTGCTACTGGCGGCCTTCAATTTGATTCCGATTCCGCCCTTGGACGGTTCGCGAATCCTGGCCTGGATTTTGCCCGAGGGGATCCGCATGACCTACGTTCGCTTCGAACGCTACGGCATGTTTATCGTCTTCGGATTGATTATATGGGGCGGTCTGTTCCGTATTATCGGACCGGTAATGGATGTTATGTACGACTGGGTTTTCAACATCGTTGAGCTAGGTGGCTTGTGGTAACTACCGATTACACCGTCCTGCTCGATCAGGTCTTTCAGGGACCGATGGATCTCTTGCTGCACTTGGTGCGCGAGCAAGAGGTCGAAATTCACGAAGTCGAAATCGGCCTGATCGTTGAAGCCTATCTCGCCTATCTCAAGCAGATCGAAAGTCTCGACATCGAACTGGCCGGCGACTTCGCAGTGATGTCCGCAACGTTGATGGCGCTCAAGAGTCGCTCGCTCTTGCCGCAGGATGAGCTCGACTTTGAAGATGAATTCGATCCTCGCGACGAGTTGATTCAGCGTTTGATGGAGTACCGCAAGTTCAAAGCGGCCGCCGGAACGCTGGAAGAGCTTGGCCTTGAGCGCGAGTCGATGCACGAGCGTGGATTCAAAGGCGAACTCAAAACCAGCATGGAGCAGCCGACTTTCGATATCGGCGAGCTGACGGTTTGGGATCTGTGGAGTACGTATTCGCGGTTGCAGCGCGAGACGGCCGGCGATCAACCTCACCGCATCATCAAGGAGGGGCGCCCGATGCGCTTCTTCGTCGAACGCGCGGTGAACTTAATCAAGATCAGCACGCGCACGACATTGAAGGATTTGGTCGCTGCGATGGGCGACGAAGAAAGCGAGCGCGACAACGTGATTGGCTCGTTTTGTGCGCTGCTCGAATTGGTGAAGATGGGCGTTTTGTGCGTCGAGCAGGAGTCTACCGGCGGTGAGCTGGGGATCGCTTTGCGTGATGATCGCGAGTTCGACATCGATCAAGTGGTGGCCAACGCTGGCTTTGACGACGAGATGGAGCCCACGGAAGACGGCGAGGAGGATCCGGAAGCTGGATCTCCGAAACCGGCTGGAGAAGCGCCTGATGAGGAGACTGATGTTGAGCCGGAGAGCTCGAGTCACAATCCAGAGAATCAGCCGTAAAGCGGCCTTCGACCGGTATCGGGCACCGCGCTCTATAGAATTGGGTCAGCTCACTAGACGCGACCCCGCTCTCAACCCATATTGCCCGGCCCTCAATTGGGCTGGGGAAACTGCAAGCCCCCTTTCCGAAACCAATTTCCGATTCAAATAGCCATGAGCACAGCAGCCGAAGTCACTGACAACCTTTGGGAAAGCGTCGTCCTTAAAAGTGAAGTCCCCGTTTTGGTCGATTTTTGGGCCGAGTGGTGTGCTCCCTGTCGAGCGATGGGTCCCTTTGTTGACAAGCTCGCTGAAGAACTCGACGGGCGTTTGAAAGTCGTCAAGATCAACACGCAGGACAACCCGGAAGTTCCGGCGCGTTACGGCATCACAGCCATTCCGACCTTCCTCGTGATCAAGGACGGCGAAGTCGCCAAGCAGATTGTGGGTCAGCGCGGATACGCCGACCTCAAAGCTGAAGTCGAACCCTTTCTGTAACCGATCGCAGTGAAACGACATCGTTGTGGCAGCACTGAGCGGAAGGTTGCAATCGGAAGCACTGCGCTTCGAAGTGCAAGCATTACGCTCGCGCAGCTAACAGCGGGAAATTGAACGGGACGATCAAGGTATGCGTCTCTGTTTTTTAGGTTCACCACCTTTCGCCACTCCGGTACTCGATCGACTTATTAGTAGTCGTTTCATTCCGGGGCTGGTGGTCACGCCACCCGATCGCCCTGTCGGTAGGCGTCGGCAAATTGAGAAGAATCCGTTGGCTGCCCTGGCCGAAGAGCGCGGTGTATCTGTGTTGCAGCCGCCGACCGTGCGAGACGAATCGTTCTTGCAGGAGTTGCGGGCTTTCGATCCGGAAGTGATTTTGGTGGTGGCCTACGGCGAGTACCTCACGACTGAGTTTCGCGAGATCGCCACGCAGGAGATTCTGAACGTCCATCCGTCGCTCTTGCCGCGGCACCGAGGCGCTTCACCGATTCAATCGGCTATTGCGGCCGGGGATGAGGTGACGGGCGTGAGTTTGCAGCGCGTGGTCAAGGAGATGGATGCCGGGGATTTGGTGCACGCCATTGAGACGGAGCTTGGGGCGGAAGAGACTGCGGGCGAGCTATCGGAGCGTTTGACGGTGATTGCGGGGGAGGCGGCGCTGGCAGCCATCGAAAAGGTGGCGGATGGCAGTGCAGTCTTTGAGCCACAAGACGAGAGTCGGGTCACGACCTGCACCAAACTCTCTAAACTGGACGGCGTGATCGATTGGACGAGAAGTGCGACGAATATTCGCAATTGTGTGCGTGCGATGAATCCCTGGCCCTTGGCGCGAACGCGACTGCCGAACGGCAAGGACTTGCTGGTTTTAGAAGCGCGAGTATCGGATTTAGAAACAAGTGGTGCCGGTTCAGGCACCGTTATCGAAGTGAATAATGGTTTGCGAATTGAGACGGGTGACGGAGTGTTGGAGTTGGTGACTGTTAAACGAGAAGGCAAGGGCGCACTGCCCGCTGTCGAATTTGTGCGTGGTGCTCGATTGGAATCAGGCATGCGATTGGGCGAGTCCGCCGAAGGGGCGAAGAGCTAATGGTCCGTGTAGCTGCTTGGCAAATTTTGCGTTCTGGATCGACGACGCCCATGCGCCTCGTCGATCGCGAAGCGTCTCGTTCGGGTTTCGACTCTCGCGATCGCGGACTGCTCCGACAGTTGGTCGGAACCGAGCTTCGACGACGGAGCACGTTGCGTGCAATCGTCAAGCGGTTCACGCGTCGTCCCGCGAAGCCCGACATGGTCGCGCACTATCACCTCGGTCTAGTGCAGCTCTTGTTCCTCGATCGCATCCCGCATCACGCGGCGGTTTCCACGACGGTGGACGCCGTGCGTCGCACCTTGGGTGGATCGAAGACGGCCAACGCTAACGGTTTTTTGCGAGCGGTGATTCGCGCGCGCGCCGAGGGCTTTAGTGGCGACCCGCGTTGCGACTTCACGTGGCGTGAAGAGCACTTCGACGTTCCGGTCTTTCGCGATTACGACACGCAGCCTCTATTGTGGGCTGAAGACGCGCTTTCGATGCCGGCTTCGATTATGAAGCGTTGGGCCAAGCGGCACGGTCGCGAGCAGGCCTTCGCGATGGCGCGCACTTTCACTGCCGAACCGCCGCTCTCCGTTCGCGTGGTTCGCGGCGATCGCGATTCCGTGATGGCAGAACTCGAACTCGCGGGCTGCGAGAGTTTCCCGGGCGAGCACGAATCCATTTTGATTTGCCCCTCCGATCAAACCGGAACCGTAATTTCGAGTCCGGCTTTCATTGAAGGCCGCATCACGATTCAGGGCGAAACGGCCTTGAGAGCTGCGGAATTGCTAGAAGCGCAATCGGGCGAACGCATCCTCGATATGTGCGCAGCCCCGGGCGGCAAGAGCTCGGTGTTCGCCATCAGTGGCGCACAAGTCACCGCACTCGACCGCGATCCGCGGCGCTTGTCTCGCTTGATCGACACCAAACGTCGTTTGGATCTGCCCAACCTCAATCTTGTCGCTTGCGATTCGACCAGCGGCCTTTCAAGCGACGCGAACTTTGATGCTGTCTTCATCGATGCACCCTGCAGCAACACCGGAACACTGGGCGCACACCCTGGCGCTCGCTGGCGCTTCGGACCCACGTCGCTGAAGGAACTGAACGAAATCCAGAGCGGTTTGATTCGCAGCGGTGCCAAACACGTCCGACCGGGCGGGCGCATGGTTTGGTCGACTTGCAGTCTCGAGCCGGAGGAAAACGCTCAACTCGTGAAGAAATTCACCGAAGAGAATCCCGAGTGGACGGCCGGCGAGTCGATTGAGTTCATTCCGGATCTCGAGCAAGGACCCACCGATGGCGGCTTCGCCATTCGACTACAACGGGGCAGCTGAGTGACGGTAGGAATCGCGATCTGATCTAAGCGGCGTGGGAGTGAAGCCTGCGCCGAAACTAAGCCAATGCCTTTGCCATCGAAGTATTCCCGAAGCGCTGTCGTTATCGCGCTTTTCGCGATCGCGTTCTTCGTGACGGGGGTTTGGCAGCTTCAGGACCAGATCGTTGACGACGGATTCATCTTCATTCGACTGGCGCAGAATTTTGCCGATGGCCACGGGATCGTTTGGAACGTCGGTGAACAAGCGACCGAAGGTGCGACCAACTTTTTGCACTTCATTGCGCTTTCGGCCCTGCTGGTTTGCGGGATCGAGCCGGTCCTCGCGAGCTTGGTGCTTTCATCAGCCTGCGCCGTTCTGATCTTCTTTTTAGTGACACGCGGTCTGCGTGAAAAGCTCGGACCCATGCTGCCGGCGGGCATGGCTATTTTGGCGATTTTCATGGTGGATGAGCGCATCACGATCAATGCAGCTGCGCGTGGCTTGGGTTCCCTAATCGACGGTTTAGCGGCCGTTTGCGTGTGGTTGGCGGCCAACAGGCAATTGAAATCACCAACGGCGAAGAACGCGATTGCACTGGGAGTTATCGCCTTCATCACTTGTATCGCGCGACCGACGGGCGCCTTGTTTACGGCGGTCGTCTACGCGGTTCTGCTTGTGAATGCGCTACTTGAGTTTGGCACCGACAAGAGTCGACTTCGGGCGTGGTCCATTGCCGCTGGAATTACAGC
>JBLINP010000252.1:0-6988 GCA_047639415.1 Planctomycetota bacterium
GGCCGGCGACGGAGAATGAAGATTTCGACACCCGCGAGCTCCAGTTCCCGGGCGAGTTCGCCCCAGTTCGCGTAACAGCAAACGACGGGCTGATAGCGTTCGGGGTCGAGGGCTAGCGCTAGGTCGGTGCAGATCCGGCCGGCGCTCGTGTCCGCCAATCTGGGGGTGAGCAGCAGCACCCGTTTGGGCCGCGAGCGAGCAGCTTCGGGCGAAGCCTCGGCTCCGACTTCGGCCTCAGGAATCGGCAAGGTGATCGAACTATTCATCTGCATCTGGATTGACCTCAGCAAATCTCAGTCACGAAACCTAGCTTTGAGCAATGTCTTTCCGGAAAGAGGGCCTGCTCCGGACTCTTCTGTGCGCTCGGATCACTACAATCCGCACATGGGAAAGGTAGTACTATCAGGAAAAGGACGACGTTGGGTCGAGGGCGGTCATCCTTGGATTTACGGCGACGATGTGGCGGCTGGAGAAGGCGAAGCGGGGGAGTTGGTTCCGGTGCATGCGCCGGACATGAAACCGCTGGGCTGGGGGCTGTTTAGCACCCATTCCAAGATTTGCGTGCGCATGGTGACGCGCGAAGTCGAGCAGCCCAATCGCGACTTTTGGAAGAACGTAATCGACCGGTCGATTCGCGCTCGTAAGCAGGCCGGTTATATGGACCCCGATGGAGCCTGCCGATTGTTGGCGGGCGACTCGGACGGCGTGCCGGGATTCGTGCTCGATCGCTATGCGGATGTCTTGGTCGTGCAAAGCGGCTGTCAGGGATCCGACCGCATGCGGGATTTCATCCTCGAAATCGTGCGCGAACAGATCGACATTCCCATCAACTCCATTCTCGATCGCTCGGATACGGGCGTGCGCAAACTCGAGAACTTGGAGAAGCGCGTGGAGTGGGTAGAGGGTAGTGAGCGCGATCGCGTTTTGATTCGCGAAGGCGATTTGAAATACGAAGTCGACGTTATGGGCGGTCACAAGACCGGCCACTATTTGGATCAGCGCGAGAATCGTATTCTGGCCGTCAAGCATGCCGAGGGAGTGCGCGCACTGGACGCCTTCGCCTATGACGGACTATTTGGAATTCGCGCCGCATTGGCTGGAGCCGAGTCGGTGGTCTTCCTCGAACAATCAGCCGCTTCGATCGAGCGCCTGATGGCCAACGCGAAACTCAACGGAGTTGAAGATCGCATCACGGTCGAAAAAGTGGATGCGATGACCGAGTTGCGTCGCAAGACAATCGCTGGCGACAAGTTTGGTCTCGTGATGGTGGACCCGCCGGCTTTTGCTCGCAACAAACGCGAAGCCAAAGGCGCCGCTCGCGGTTACATGGAGCTCAATCGTCGAGCCGTGCAATTGACCGAGACGGAAGGGCGCTTGGTTTCATCGTCATGTTCCTACGCCGTTCATCGCGACGAGTTCCAAGGCCACTTGGCTGGAGCGGTTCGCGACGCCGGGCGCACCGCGTGGCTTGAGGATTACACGGGAGCATCTAGCGATCATCCGCAACGACTCAACTTGCCCGAAACGGCTTACCTCAAGTGCGCGTTCCTGCGCTTGAACTAGTGGCGTGATTCAAAAGTTCGCCACATATGCTTTGCCCCCTTCCGGCCATGGCGGCGTTGCAGTTCCTCCGAGTATCCACGAATACGCGTCGTCGCTGCGCCTTGCCACGAACGCAATGTGACGGAACATATATGCCGATCTTTTGAATCACACCACTAGTTATCCAGAACTCGCCCCTGTCATGCAGATTACGGTCAATGGTAAAGATCGCGACGTCGCCGATGGCATCAGCGTGGCCGAGTTGCTCTCGGAACTCGATCTAGATTCCGTGCGCGTCGCTCTTGAACTGAATCGCAAGCTCGTGACCCGCAAAGATCATTCCGCCACGCTCATCTCCGATGGCGACCACCTTGAAATCGTGACCCTCGTTGGTGGCGGCTGAGTTCGCTCGCGGTCAAATTTTATCCATCCCAATAACTGCTAGCCCCAATTTCTCGTGACTACCGAAGATCCGACAGACACCCCACTGATAATTGGTGAGTATTGTTTTCCGTCCCGATTGATCGTCGGTACGGGCAAGTACGCGAGCTTTGAGGAGATGCGGTCTGCGCTCGAACTTTCGGGTACGAATTGCGTCACTGTCGCAGTCCGGCGCGTGAATTTGGATCCGTCTAAGGGCGAGTCACTGCTCGATTACATCGACCTCGAACGCTACACGATTTTGCCCAACACCGCCGGTTGCTTCGATGCCGATTCGGCCGTGCGTACAGCTCAGTTGTCGCGCGAGTTGTTGGAAACGGATTTGGTGAAGCTAGAAGTTTTAGGCGACAAGAAGACTTTGTTGCCCGATCCCGTCGGAACACTCGAAGCTGCGAAGACGTTGGTCGACGATGGCTTTAAAGTTTTGGTTTACACCTCCGATGATCCGCGACTGGCCGTGCACCTCGCCGACCTCGGAGTTGCGAGCGTCATGCCCGCCGGCTCACCGATCGGATCCGGGCAAGGCATCCTCAATCCGAATAGCATTCGCATCATTCGCGAGCTGGTCGACATTCCCGTGATCGTCGACGCGGGAGTTGGTACCGCGAGCGATGTCGCCGTGGCGATGGAGTTGGGCGTCGATGGTGTCCTGATGAACTCGGGAATCGCCTTGGCAAAAGACCCCTTGCGAATGGCTGCAGCCATGCGTGATGCCACGCGCGCTGGTCGACAAGCCTTTCTCGCTGGCCGCATTCCCAAGCGCCTGTACGCTTCCGCTTCGTCGCCCATCGATGGGACGATCGATGGTGCCAGTCCCGTTTCAACGGACACTGTAATCGCGGGCGAGTAACTCGAGATTCCATTGAACCTGCCCGATCAACCCGTCATCGGCTTGATGTTCTTCGCCATCGGTTTGGCGTTGGTGCCGGTCGCGACTCATTTGGTTCGTCGTTTGGTTCCAGAGGACCGAGCCTTCATCGCGCGCTGGGGCTTTTCTCACATCGTCATGGTGATCTTGTTCGGCGTCGCTGCTATGGCGAGCTTGAGCCTGATCGGTCCAGCGGAGAGCACGATCGGCCTATTGGTACAAACGCTTTTTGTGCTCAGCGTGGCCAGCTTGGCGGCGGCGAAGTTCGCCAATGATTGTGAGCCGCTGGGATGGCGAGCACTGGGCTTGCCCGCTGGTGGCGATCCGAAAGCGCTTATGGCTGCCGGCATCAGTTTCATGTTTGTCCTGCCCGTCCTGCTGGGGGCGCTCATCTTGTGGCCCATTCTATTGGAGTGGTCTGGAACTGAAGTCGAGCCCCAGCCGGTGATGCAAATATTGCTTTCGATGCGAGGCCCGGACCTCATTGCTGGCGTTTTGATTGCTGTGGTCTTCCAGCCCTTTCTCGAAGAGGTTTTGTTCCGCGGCTTCCTTCAGCCGTTGCTCGTTCAGAAGCTTTCCAATTGGGGTGGGGTCATTACGACTTCAGCGCTGTTCGCACTGATCCACGGATTCACGGCCTTTCTCCCGATATTCATCTTGAGTATGGCGATCGGCGGGATCATGTTGCGCACTCGCCGACTGTCAGCTGCTTGGTTTTTGCACGCGCTCCATAACGGGACTGCGCTCGGAATAAACTTCATGCTTGAGAATGGACGGATGGTGGAAGGGACATGAGTCAATACAGTTCTAAAGGTTTGTTCATTCCGATCGAAGACGGTGCGTTTCGTGCCACGAACGCGATCGTTACCGGTGACGTTGTCTTAGCTGAGGACGTGGGGATCTGGTTTGGGTGCGTCTTGCGCGGAGACGATGCTCAACTGAAGATCGGAGCGCGAAGCAACGTGCAAGACCTCACGATGGTGCATGCCGACATCGATGTTCCCAATGTGATTGGCGAGGAAGTCACGGTCGGTCACGGTTGCGTGCTTCACGGCGCTAAGATCGGAAACCGATGCTTGATCGGAATGGGAGCCGTTTTGCTCGCCGGCTCGGTGGTTGGAGACGAGTCGATTGTGGCGGCCGGAGCGGTAGTGCGAGAGAACTTCGAAATTCCGCCACGCACGCTAGTCGCGGGCGTACCTGCCAAGATAATTCGAGCGGTGACCGACGATGAAGTCGAGTCGATTCGCGAGAGCGCAGCGGGCTACGTGAAAAAGCTGCGGATCTACCTGGCTTAGCAGCCCGCCCGAAAAACTACCTGCTCCGTCTCGCCCGTCCCCTCCTTGCCGCGACGAAGATGGCCTCGTCTCGCTACGGCACTTGTTCGGGCAGCCTGCTAGACCCTCTGGTGGAACGAGTTGATTTGGCGTGTGGAATTGATTTCCACACGCTGGCCAATTAAGCGTTTGCGCCTGTCCAGCTGATTCTTTACAGGTGAATTTTCGAACAGACTTAGGGCGCCCGGAATTAGTTTCGCGACGCCGTAAGTTGCTTCAAAATACAGGATAACGGCAGTATTGGGCCCTTTGACGCCGGACGAATCCGTCCTAAGTGGTTTGCGTGGATCGAAGAATCGGAAGCGCCAAGCCCCGGTGGGGATGCGGGATAGTTTTATGTGAGGACTGCGGCAGGACCATCAAGCGATGGCGAACGCGCTCCTCATCTCTCTCGCACATCTCGCACACATAGGGGCTTGACCATGACTCGCTTTACCTTCGAATTCAAAACCGCCGCAATCGGACTCAGCGTCTTCGCTGCAGCATGTGGCACAAGCGGCGGCGGCGCCGAGCGGGGAGTGATACCCACCTTCAGTCCTGCGTTCTTACTGCGCCAGGACGTTCAACTTGGCTCGGGCAATGTTACCGATGCAATCGCGATTGATTTCAATGGCGATGGTATCGACGACGTTGTTGAAACCGACTACGCCGACATGAAGATCAGTGGTGCACTCGGTAACCCCGACGGCAGTTTCACTCCGATCTTCAAGCTCGATACTCCTAATAGTCCCTGGGGACTGAAAGCTGGCGATTACGACGGTGATGGCAACAACGACTTGGCGGTGATTTGCATTTCTCCTAACGGCGGCGTGCCTTCACTCACGATCTACCGCGGCTACGGCACGGGTGCATTCAGCCAAGACTCCAGCGTCGTGTTGCCGGAAGATCCCTTCGCTCTCGACTCAGGCGTGCTGGCTGGTTCCAGTTTCGAAAACTTGTTCGTGACCTTGCCCGGTATCGGTGAGGTTCGGCAGTACGAGTTGACTGCGCCCGGCTCCTTGATTGAGACGAAGCGATTGCTCGTCAGCGACGCATCTAAGTACGTTCCGCTTTCGGTCGCAGTTGTCGATGCAAACGGTGACTTTCTTCAAGATGTGGTCGTGGGGGAATTGAGCAAGAACCCCTTGATCTCCGATCAAATCGTGATGTACCTCTCCGATGGATTTGGTCGTTACGATACACCCGTCGTCATGTCTCCGATTTCCTCCTATCCCTTGGTCGACAACATCGGCGACATCAATGGTGACGGCCGCGAAGACCTGGGCGTCGCTCAAATCGAAAGCGACCGCGCGCAGTTCTTCCTTGGAAGTGCAACGGGCTTATCGAACCCCTTGGAAATTCCGTTCAACAGCGCCACCTCTTCGATCGTGTTCGCGGACCTCAACGCCGATGGCCTCGTCGACGTTGCCGCAACCTTGATTGAGGACAGCGCCATCGCCGTCCGTCTCGCAACTGCTCCCGCTGTCTTCGGCGACTTGACTGTCTACAACGTCGGCGAATTGCCCCGAGCAATCGCAGTCGGTAAGTTTGGAGCCGGTGATGAGCTGGACCTCTTCTGCTCGAACTCACGCGACATCTCTATTCTCAGCGGTGACGGTGCGGGCAAATTCCGCGGCGCTACTGGCTACCCGATCGGTGCCGAGCCCAACTTCATCCGCGTCGTCGACATGGACGCCGACGGCATCCTCGACGCTGTCAGCATCGACCGCTTTCAGAACAAGGTCGTCTTCATGCGCGGCATTGGCGATGGCAGTTTCACGAACATGGGCCAAGTCGCGTTGGCCGCTTCGTCGATCGAAGTTGCTGGCTACCTTCAGATTCACGACTTCGACGAAGACGGACGTCCGGACGTTGCAACGACAGTTCACAGCACTGGCGATTTCCGCATCATCCGCAACTCGGGCAGCCTGCCCCTGACCGCTCCCTTGTCGAGCGACGCAACCGTCATTGGCAACCAGCCGCTCGGCTTCGACGCTGGCGATCTCAACGGCAATGGTCACCTTGACGTGGTCGTCGCTAACTCTGGCGACAACACTCTTCAAGTCTTGATTGGTGCGGGCGACGGTAGCTTCGATGCTCGCGGCGCAGTCTCAGTCCCGAACCGTCCGTTGTTCGTCTTGATCGACGACTTCAATGTCGATGGTGATTTGGACGTTGCGGTTGCGACCGGTGACATCGATGGCACCAACACGAACCTCTTGATCTACTCAGGTGACGGCGCGGGCAACTTGGCCTTGGTTGGCCAGCGCGTTCTACCCCAGCTCTCATCACTGCTTCACAGTGGAGATTTCAATGAAGACGGATTGCCGGACATCGCTGCTTCACAGCCGCAAATTCAGTCGGACGAAGTCTTGATCATGCAAAACATGGGCGGCTTCCAGTTCGGCATGCAGCACCTTCAACTCGGTTTCCGTATGGGTACTTTGGAAGTGTTCGACGTCAATCGCGACACGCACCTCGACCTGGTTGTTCCGCTTCGTGACGGCGAGTTGATGCTCGCTCTGGGTGATGGCACCGGCAACTTCCCGACGATTCTGCCGCCCGCTGGCGGTCAGTTCCCGGCACCGCACAAAGTCATGACTTCAGCCTTCGCCGACGTCAATGGTGACAACTTGCCCGACTTGTTGATGGTCTCGCCGACGACCCCGCATCTCTGGGTGGCACTCAACGACGGAACTGAATTCTAAATCGTTCGACTCACAAACGTCATTTGCAGTGTTGTTGATCACACGATCAAGTGCCGAGTAGAAGGGACTAGCAGGAGCTAGCCTTCACAACTCTGCACGAACAACATATGAAT
>JBLINP010000253.1:0-6981 GCA_047639415.1 Planctomycetota bacterium
AAGCCGCGAATCATCTGTGGGGATTTCACCTTTTTCCGACATTATTACGTGACGAGAAGGCGTTGAATTCTGAGACGAGGCCGTGTTTCTTCGTAGGTCCTCGGTCTAGAATCTGCGCAACGCCACAGGAGCCTCCCCATGAAAATACGCGCTGCCGTCCTCGAAGAATTCGCCAAACCGCTCGTCGTTCAAGAACTTGACCTCGCCGATCCGCGGCAAGGTGAGGTGCGAGTCAAATTGAAGGCCTGTGGCGTTTGCCACACGGACCTGTACACCATGAGCGGTGTGGACCCTTCCGGGTACTTCCCCACCGTGCTCGGCCACGAGGGCGCCGGAGTTGTTGAAGCCGTTGGGCCGGGCGTCAAGTCATTGAGCATTGGCGACCACGTCGTCACACTCTTCTCGCCCGAATGCGGTGAATGCAGTCATTGCAGCAGCGGCAAAACCAACATTTGCCTCTCGATTCGCGAGCAACAAGGACTCGGTTTCCTGCCCGACGGAACCGCTCGACTCTCACGCGACGGGGAGCCGATGCGGCACTTTATGGGTTGCAGCACGTTTGCTGAGTACACCGTCATGCCCGAGATCGCTTTGGCCAAAATCGATCAACGCGCGGACTTCGCAGCGGCTTGTTTGCTCGCTTGCGGCGCCACGACCGGAATCGCGGCCGCTCTTTATAAAGCCGAGGTCGAAGCGGGCTCCACCTGCGCAGTGTTCGGCGCAGGCATGGTCGGTTTGGGCGCCATTGCGGGCTCCAAATTGCGCGGCGCTGAACGGATCATCGCGGTCGACCGATCGGAAGACCGACTCGCACTGGCTAGAAAGTATGGCGCCACGGATACCATCATTGCCAGCCCGGACTCCGTGCAACAGATTCTCGAAATGACCGGCGGTATGGGTTGCGACTACACCTTCGAAGCGACGGGGCGAGTCGACGTTATGGGCCAAGCGGTCGAGGCGGCGCGCATGGGCTGGGGATTGTGCACCGTGCTCGGGGTTGCCGGGCGAGGTGAACAATTGGAGATCATTCCGCGATTGCTCATCACCGGGCGTCGCGTTCAGGGTGGCAGTTTTGGCGGAGCGCGCGGACGCACGCACGTACCACAACTCGTCGACCTCTATCTTGATGGCAAGCTCGACCTCGACGGGTTCGTGTCGCACCGCTTGCCGCTGGAAGACATCAACCGTTCCTTTGAACTCATGGAAGCTCAACAGGGCATTCGTACCGTCATCGAATTCGACTGAGCCAGTACTCGGCTTTACACACGACCTCCAAGCCTCCAACAGAAAATTTGATCATGATTATCGAAAAGTCGATGAGCGAAAACTGGCTCTCCAACACTTGGTTGGTTGCCGATCCGGGCTCGAAGAAGGCCGTTATTATCGATACTGGCGGTCCGACCGCGCCGATCATGAAGCGCATCGAGGAGCTTGGAGTGGAAGTCACTCACGTGCTATGCACCCATCACCACCTCGATCACATTGCACACAACGACGAGTTCAAATCTCAATTTGGATGCCCGGTTTGCGGAGGAGCTCAAGAACGCGCCTGGTTCGAAAAGTTGAACGCGAATCTCGACATCGAACTTTCTGGTGGTGAAGAAATTGTCACCGGCGGTCTCAACATTCGCACGCTGCACATTCCCGGACACACCAGTGGACAATTGGCCTTCGTGATCAACGACGAGCGCGTGTTTACGGGCGACACGCTCTTCAAAGATTCAGTTGGCGGCACTCGCGGCCCAGATCACACCACCTTCGAGGACCTACATCATTCGATCATGGAGGTGCTGATGAAACTGCCGAAGGATTTGGAAGTACATCCAGGTCACATGCAGCCCACTACGATCGCACAGGCTTGGGAGGAAAACGCTTTTGTGCGGCTTTGGCGCGGAGCAGATACGGTTAAAGAACAAGACTGCACTGCGTTCGGCAAGCCTGCCAAATTGCTGCTAAGAGCGGCTGACTACGACGGAGGTACCAAGTGCTTTGTTCGGTTCGAA
The DNA here is from genome assembly GCA_047639415.1 of Planctomycetota bacterium. Lineage (GTDB taxonomy): Bacteria > Planctomycetota > UBA1135 > UBA1135 > OFTM34. The sequence continues at coordinate 2,004 of JBLINP010000253.1, forward strand.
GAGGGCAACAAGCTCGACATGGTGCCTGGCTCAAAAGTAACCGAACTATAAAATAGGCGCCGGTCGAGTGATCGAGTGCTCTTATCGAGCGCTTGCTGGTTAGTATGCACGGCATGTACCAGCGCCAAAATTCGTCGTCGAGCACCGCCAGCACCCTGTGTGCATCGCTAGCGCTCGCTCTTAGTTTCCTTGCGTCGCCGCAATTCGCGCAAGCCCCCCAACGAGGTCCGCGACACGTCGATCCACGTTGGCATGCGCTCACCCATGCAACGCTAATTCCGGCGCCGGGTGAGCGAATTGAAGACGCCACCATCGTCGTACGCGATGGATTGATCCTATCGGTCTCGAGCGGTGCTGCGGCTCCCGAAGGCGCGCGTGTTTGGGACTGTTCCGGGCTCTTTATCTACGCGGGCTTGATCGAACCCTACTTCGAAGTCGAAGCGCCCGAGCCCGATGAAGCCGGTGCGCATTGGAATGCAATGGTAATGCCGCAGCGTTCGGCCCTCGACGGTGCTGGCATCTCGAAGTCGGAGCGTGAGTCCTTGCGAGCGCTCGGCTTCACAGCGGCCTGCTTGTCTCCAAAGGGCGGCATTCTTCGCGGCACATCCGAGTTGGTCGGACTGGGCGAGTCCGAGACGACAACTGCGGCGGCTTCGGTTAGCCGTTTGGGCAGCGAGATCTACCAGACCTTTAGCTTCGAAACAGCGCGAGGCGAATGGAAGCGCGGCGGTCCGAGCATCTCAGGAGATCCGTCGTCGGAGATGGGTGCGATCGCACTCCTAAGACAGACTTTTTCCGACGCGATGTGGTATCAGCAAAGCCAATCGACCTATCGCATATCGCCTGAGAGCAGTGAGCCGGTCGAAGTTCGCGATGCCTTGGCCGCACTAGGAACTGGATCTTCGGGCACACGATTGTTGTTCGACTCGCGCACTGAACTTCAGCTCTTGCGTGCGTCCCGGCTCGCAAAGGAATTTGGACGTTCTCTCATGGTGCTTGGCTCTGGCGCCGAATACCGTCGCCTCGACGCTGTGCTCGAATCTCAACTGGCGGTCATAGTTCCGCTCAACTTTCCAATGACACCGGAAGTCGCGACGCTCGCCCAAGCGGAACGAGTCAGCTTGCGGACTTTGATGAGTTGGGAACAAGCTCCCGCCAATCCGCGCCGTCTCGTGGACGCCGGTATCAAGACGGTCTTGACCTCCGCCAAGCTCAAGAAGAGCGGGAAGAACTTTTGGCCCAATCTGCGAAAGGCCATCGAATACGGCCTTTCCGAGGAAGATGCGTTGGCTATGCTCACCACCCAAACAGCAAGCCTGTTGGGTGTCGGAGGAGATGGCGGACTCGGACGCGTGGCGACGGGATACCTGGCTCACTTGACCATCACGGATGGCGAGCTCTTTGCTGAAGACACAAAAATCCGTGACGTTTGGGTCGGCGGCAGGCGCTACGAAGTGAACTCGGCCCCCGCTATCGAACGCGACGGCGACTGGAGTGGAACGCTTGCGCTAGCGACGGTGCACGAGCTGAGCCTTTCCATTGCAAAGAAGAAACTGACGCTGAATCTTGGCGAAACGAAAATCGCAACGCGCGAACTCAATAATGACGGCGAGCAAATCAGCTTCCTCTTCGAAGGCGACGAGCTGAGCGCAATCGGCACATGGTCGTTTGCTGGCAGTTTCGAAAGCGACCAACTCTTCGGAACCTTTGTCGATCCGAGTGGACAACTGATCGCTGGTAACTTTTCGCTAGCGCCCTCGGAGTCAACCGACGAAGACGCGGAGGAAGATGAGGACGAGGACGAAGCCATTGACGACCCGCTCGCGGACCTTCCGGAAACTTGGCCGACTCCCTTCGGCGCTTTCGGATTCGACGAACTCCCCGCCCAAGAATCTCTACTCTTCACGAATACAACGGTTTGGACTTCCGCCGATGCGGGCCGCCTCGAAAATGCTGCCGTGTGGATATCGGGTGGTCGCATCCAATTCGTCGGCAAAGCTAGCGATGTTCCCGACGTTGCCGGTGCACGCGTAATCGATCTAAACGGCGCTCACCTCACGCCTGGCATGATCGATTGTCACAGCCACACAGGTATCAGTGGTGCCGTCAACGAGATGGGCCAGCGCGTAACCTCCGAGGTTCGCGTGAGCGACGTAATCGATCCCGACGACATCAATTGGTATCGCCAACTTGCCGGCGGCATGACTGCAGCCAATCAATTGCACGGTTCGGGCAACGCGGTCGGTGGTCAAAACAGCGTCGTCAAAAATCGCTGGGGCGCTCCGCATCCCGACGGCATGCGATTCGGAGGAGCCATTCCGGGAATCAAGTTTGCGCTGGGCGAAAACCCCAAGCGCGTCGCCTCGAACACGCACATCTCCGATGAGTATCCGAATACTCGCATGGGCGTTGCTGCGCTTATTCGAGATCGTTTGCTCGCCGGTCGCGAGTATCGAATGCGCATGGACCAGTACGAGGCGCTTGCTTCAGACTCGCGCAGTCGAACCATGCCGCCCCGCCGCGACCTTGAGTTGGAAGCTCTGGGTGAGATCATGGCCAACGAGCGCTTGATCCATTGCCACAGCTATCGACAGGACGAGATCCTGATGTTGTGCCGCACAGCTCAGGAGTTCGGCTTCAAGATCGGAACCTTTCAACACGTTTTGGAAGGTTACAAGGTTGCCGAGGCCATCAAGGAAGCTGCACTTGGCGCTTCGACCTTCTCCGACTGGTGGGCCTACAAGTTTGAAGTCATCGATGCGATCCCTTTCAACGCCAGCATCATGCACGACGTGGGTGTGGTCACTTCGATCAATTCGGACTCTGCCGATCACGCCCGCCGCTTGAACACGGAGGCGGCCAAGTCGGTCAAGTACGGGGGCATGTCGGAAACCGACGCTCTAAAAATGGTGACTCTTAATCCCGCCATTCAGCTCGGCGTCGAAGCCCGTGTGGGTTCTATCGAAGTCGGCAAAGACGCGGACATCGCTATTTGGTCCGGCAGTCCGCTCTCCTACAAAAGCCGTTGCGAACGTACCTATGTTGACGGACGCGAGTTGTTCTCCATCGATCGCGATACCGAGCAACGCACCATTGCGCAGAGCGAACGCCAACGCATCATTCAGAAGATTCATTCCGCAAGTCGTCCCGATAAAAAGGATGAGTCCGACGAGGATGAATCCGAAGGCGGCGAGGACGAAACTTACTTTGAGGAATACGAAGCCCTGCTTCGGTCGGGTCTTCCCGGCGATTGCGGCTGCAACCACCAAAACCTCCAATCCCTGCGCTAATCATGAAACTCAACCAATTACTAGCGTCGGTCGCAATCGGCGTAACTCTTTCCAGCTTCGGTTCCGCACAGGACTTGGTGCATTCCGCAGCTCCGCAAAGCTCTGCCGTTCTGATCAAGAACGCCACCGTGCACACGGTCACTGATGGAACGCTGGAGCAGACCTCGATTCTGTTCGAAAACGGACGCATCGTGGCCATCGGAAGTGCTGACATGATCGCTGCGCCCGACGAGAAAAGCCGAGTGATCGATGCGAAAGGCTCGCACGTCTACCCCGGTTTCGTGGCGCTCGCCAGCACCATGGGCCTCACGGAAATCGGTAGCGTCGACATGACTCTCGACACCGATGAAGCCGGTTCTATCAGCCCGGAAGTACGCGCTGGTGTCTCGGTCAATCCCGACTCCTGGGTGATCCCTGTCACGCGTCGCAATGGCGTACTCACGTGCGGCGTCATGCCGACTGGCGGGCGTGTCCCCGGCCGAGCATCCGTCATCCGCATGGACGGTTGGACGTGGGAAGATCTAGCCATCGTTCCCGATGTCGGCCTGGTGATCAACTGGCCCTATGTGGGTCCCTTCGGCTCTGACGATGAAGATGGCGAGCGAGCCAAAAGTGCACGCAAACAACTCGCCGATATCGAGGAACTGTTCGATGCGGCATCCGCCTACGTCGCAGCGCGTGAACAAGACGCAAGTATTGAATCCGATTTGCGTTTGAACGCCATGGCCGGCGCAATCGAAAGATCCAAGAAGGTCTTCATTAACGCCAACAGTCTCAAGCAAATCGAATCAGCAGTTGCCTGGGCCGTTGGGCGTAACCTGGACTTCGTCTTGGTTGGCGGACATGAAGCCGCGCAATGTCTGCCTTTGCTTGCAAGACATGACGTACCGGTCGCTGTGACCGCTGCGCACCGCATGCCTCGTCGGCGCGACGTTTCCTATCGTGAACCATACGAATTGCCCGCCAAACTCCAAGCAGCGGGCGTGCGCTGGTGCCTCACGTATTCACCCTCGAGTTGGACGAATTCAAGTCAACGAAACTTGCCCTACGAGGCAGCTGCATGCATCGCGTTCGGACTCAGCGAAGCCGAAGCCCTACACGGCATCACGCTCGCTCCGGCAGAGTTTCTGGGCTTGGGCGATCAACTTGGTTCGCTCAACGTCGGCAAACGCGCGACTCTGTTCATGACCAATGGCGATGCGCTCGATCCCACCACTCAAGTGTTGGCGGCCTTCATCGATGGTCGCGAAATTGATCTCACCGACAAGCAAACCGCTCTCGACGACAAGTACCGAGCGAAGTATCGCCAGCTGAAGTTGCTGCGTTAGTCGATTCGACCAGAACCGCTATTTGGTGATAAACGAAGCGGCGCGACCTTGACCGTAAGTCAGTTCGCGCTGCTCGACGAAGTCAAAGCCCGACGTCTCGAACTGCTCCGACATGCCTCCCGGCCAAAGCACGTCGACAGCGACAACTTTGCCGGGCAAACCGGTCACCAAAACCGGAGCGCTGGCGCTCGCGTAGGAGCGCCCCGATTCGATTCGTCGCAGCATCGTCGAACCGTCTTCGAATCGCAGGCGCACACTCGCTCCGAGTCCGTGTCTATTACCTGCAGGCCCGACGAGTGTGAGTGCCAACCATTCGCTCCAGCGCGGATTGCCGAATAGCAGCTGAATTTCCGAACCAAT
>JBLINP010000254.1:0-6956 GCA_047639415.1 Planctomycetota bacterium
ACGTTCGGGAGCGGGCGCTCCCTCGCCACAGGCCGAGAGGCCGGCGAAGACCGTGAGCATCAACCCGCTGACGAGCGGTGTCCGTGTGATTGAAGGGATGTAGCCACTGCGAGCGGGCCTTCGCATGGCAGATCGAATCGCTGTCTGCATATCCAAGAGAGTGTACGGTTCGGCTTCTCCGACCCTAGCGGGCCGCCCGAGAAAGTGCCGTCGCGGGACGCAGCCCGCTTCGTCGCAACAGGTCGGGCGAAGTCGAGACGGCGCAGCCGGTCCCGCAGGGTCGATCGTCAACGCTCGACGAGACCGACGCAGCGGCGGCGCAGAGGGCTTCGTCGTCGTAGGCCGTTTTTCGCGCGGTGTGCGAACAACGGGCACGTCAGCATTCATCGGGGCAGTCAAAACGGGTCTTCACCCCAGCTACGGCCGAGCGTCCACTGTAGAGAGCAGGATCTCGGCCCTTTTGTCTCTGTGGAGACATATCGGATCGGCTTCGACGCGGGTACACTCCCTGCCTCGCTCGCAAAATGGTCCATGGGCTGGCTTGCAGCGTACCTGCGGAATCCATCCGCACGGGGGGTTCAGACGTCACTCGATCCGCGCGATCGGGGGTGCGCCGAATCGCCCGACCGTTCTGTTCGACAACCGCAAAACCCTCTCAGCGAGACCCAAGTACTGGTCTTCGATTCTATGTGGAAACTAAGTAGGTCCCTTGTCGTCAGCGCCTTTGCGCTCTCCACCGCTCTTTGCCTGGCACCGCAAGTTGATGCGGCCCCCAGCGAACCCACGACCAAGGCGAAGGACCTCAAAGTTATTCAGCTCCCCCTGCGGTCCGACGCTCCCAAGACGATCGATCCGGGCCGCGGCTCCACCACGTATGACAACCGCGCGTGTTCGATGGTTTACGACACGCTGCTTCAGTACAAGTATTTGAAGCGCGAGCCCTTTGAGCTCGAGCCGGCGCTGCTCACGCAAATGCCGGTCAATTCCGCCGATGGACTGACCTGGACGTTTCAACTGAAGAAGGGCGTCGTCTTCCAGGACAACGAATGCTTCGAAGGCGGCAAAGGCCGCGAGCTCGTCTCGAAGGACGTCTTCTACTCGTGGAAGCGTCAGGCCGACGACCGCAACAAGCCCAAGAGCTGGTGGCTATATAAGGACACGATCGTCGGATTCGACGAATTCAAAAAGGAGCAGAATACGGCCGAGAAAGACGGGGAATCGTTCAATTACGACGCTCCGGTCGCCGGAATGAAGATCATCGACGACCACAATTTCCAGGTCGTTTTGACGGAGCCCGTCTACCGCTTCATTTGGATCTTGGCCATGTTCCAGACCTCGGTCGTTCCGCGCGAAGCGGTCGAGCACTACGGCAATCGCTTCTCCCGCAACCCCGTCGGTACGGGCCCCTACCAGCTCGACGAGTGGACCGACCTCGGGATGTCCTTCAATCGCAACCCGACCTATCGCGAGGAGTTCTTTCCGAAGGAATGGGACGAGCAGAACCCAGCCAACGAAGAAATTGGACTCGAAGAATCCCAAGGCCTGCGCCTGCCGATAGTCGACCGAGTGGAGTACACCTTCTACAAGAAGGACCAGCCCATGTGGTTGCGCTTCGAAGAAGGCACGCTCGGTTACACACAAGTTCCCGCTGAGAACTACGAGACTGCGTTCAATCGCAGAACGCAAAAGCTGAACAGCGCCTTTAGGCGTCGCGGTATCAAGGCCGTCGATGTGCCCCTGCTCGACTTCATCTTCCGCCAGTTCAACATGGAGGACGAGTTAGTCGGCGGGTACACCCCTGAGAAGATCGCTCTGCGTCGCGCCATCATCCTGGCCACCGACTTCGACGAGTTCAACTCGAGCTTCTACAACGACAAAGTCATCGTCTATGACGGAATGATTCCTCCGGGGCTCGATGGGCACCCCAATCCCGATGAGGCCACCGGCAAGTACCTCGACCATCGCGTCAAGCCCGAGTACCGCGGTAAGAACATTGCGCTCGCCAAGGAGTACCTAGTCAAAGCTGGTTACCCGAATGGTGAAGGCTTGCCGCCGATCAACTACTACGTCGCCAACTCCGCGAACTCGCCCGAGCAAGCCGATCTAACGATGCGCCAGCTCGGTGAAATCGGCGTGAAGATCAACGTTCGCATGATGGACTTCAGCTCGCTTATCGAAGCTTGCGACAACAAGAAGGCCGCGTTCTTCAGCTTCGCATGGAGCAGCGATTATCCCGACGCCGAGAACAACCTGGCGCTGTTCTACGGCCCGAACGTATCCCCGGGCAGTAACCACGCAAACTATCAAAACGACGAGTTTGATCGCCTGTACGAACAGACGCGCAGCATGGAACCCTCACCTGAGCGCACGAAGATCTACGAGCACATGCGCGACATCGTTCTCGATCACGCCGCTTTTGCCGGATCGATGGCAAGAACGCGTTCGTATCTCATTCAACCGTGGTTGCGTAACTTCAACCCCACCGAACAATTCTACAACTGGATTAAATACTTGGACGTCGACGAAAGCCTCCGCGAGTAATTCTTCTCTTTCGTCTCTAAATCCAAACCTGTACCTCGACCCGACTAGTCGAGGGAATCTCTCATGTGGAATTACATTGTTCGGCGTCTGCTGTACAACATCCCTGTTTATTTAGGGATCATCCTGCTCCTGATGTTCTTGCTCCGCTACGGCGGAACGGATCCGGCCTACATGTTCCTCGGCAAGGCCGCTGAGGAAGGCGACCTCGAAAACATTCGCAGGCAGCTCGGATTGGACAAACCCTTCTTCGTCCAATACATCAGTTTCCTGGGCGACATCATTACGCTCAACTTTGATCAAGAGAGCTGGGGGCGGCCGGGACGCACGGCGGGAGAACTTCTGTCGACCGCTTACATTCCGACGCTCTTGATCACGGTCCCGGGGCTTTTCATTACGGCCTCGATTTCGATCTGCATCGGTCTGATTTCCGCCTTCAATCGGGGACGCCTCGCGGATCGGTTCCTGATGATCGCCGCTGTCGTCGGCATGAGCGTTAGCTTCTTGGTCTACATCATCATCGGACAGTACTACGGAGCGTTCAAACTCAAGGAAGTCGCGGGTCGAGAGATCTTCGCGATCGAGGGTTTAGACTTTTCGCAACCGGGATGGTGGATCACTTACTGCGCTTTGCCGGTAATGATCAGCGTGATTGTCGCGATGGGTTACGACACTCGCTTCTACCGTGCCGTCATGGTGGAAGAGAGCACGAAGGACTACATGGTCACCGCGAAAGCGAAGGGCGCTGGTCGCCGCAAAATCATGTTCGTGCACATGCTCAAGAACGCCATGATCCCGATCATTACTCGGGTAATGACTACGCTCCCCTTCCTCATCGTCGGGTCCGTGCTCTTGGAGTACTACTTCAACATTCCCGGCATGGGCAACCGATTGCTCTCCGCCATTGCGGATAAAGACTTCCCTGTCATTCAGACCTTCACTGCCATCTTCGCCGTGATCTTCATTCTTTCGAACATTCTCACGGATGTCCTCTACGCCGTAGTCGATCCGAGAGTGCGCCTCAAATGAATCTCAAATTTCTGCGCTCTCGCGGCGCAAAGAAGTTCTTCAAGAATCGCCTGGCTACCTTCTCGTTGTTCGTCATCGGGATTTACTTCTGTATCGGGTTAGCCGTTCTCTTTTTCAACGTCATCTCCGAGAGTGAAACTCTTCAACGCGTCGGCCCCGACTCCACGCCGATGTGGGGAGAGCAGAAAGCTGAAAAGCGACTGCGCGACGCCGACTTTCATCTCGCTCGTCTCGAAAAGGCGATTGGTAAAAAGGTCGACCAAGAGAGTGCTATCGCCAACTTGGCTTTGGCCGAACGCAAAATCGCGGACATCTCCCCTGAGGATCTCACCCTTCAAATCAAAGCAGCTTGGGAGGTCTACGAAGGCCTTGCCGAGCAGAAGGATGACATGGAGTTTGATGTCTTCGACGCCAAGAAGAAGGAGCTCAAAGAGAGCGGCATAGAAGACAAGGCTGAGATTCAGCGACTAGCCAACGTTGCTTCTGAAGCGGCCGTTGCCGAACTGATCAACGGCGAAGAGTTCCTCGCCGGCTTGACCGACCTCGAGGCAAAGGTCGACGACCTCTTCGCTCCGCTCGTGGGCTGGGACGCCTGGCTCTACGACTTGCGAACTTCGATGGGCACCGATCGCCAAGGTCGTTCGATTTCCATTCGCGCGATCTTCTCGATCAAGATCGCGCTTCAAATCGGATTGGTCAGCGCGCTGATCTCTGTCATCTTCGGAAGCATCTTGGGAGCTGCCGCCGCGTTTTACGGCGGCCTTATCGATCACTTAGTCGTCTGGCTCTACTCGACCTTCTCCTCGATCCCATCGCTGATCTTCCTGATCGTTATTTCGTATCGCTTCGTGGGAACCGAATACGAAAGTTCACTCATGCCCGTTTACGTAGCGTTCTGCCTAACCTTCTGGATTGGGCCGTGTCGTATCGTTCGAGGCGAGGTATTGAAGATCAAGGAATTGGAGTACGTGCAAGCCGCCACTTCGGTGGGCTTCGGCAAGTTCTACATTCTGATGAAGCACGTGATTCCGAACACGATGCACCTGATGTTCATCAACTTCTCTTTGTTGTTCATCGGTGCGATCAAGTCCGAAGTCATCCTCAGCTTCCTCGGCCTGGGCGTAAAGAACCAGCCCAGTTGGGGAATCATGATTCGCGATGCCGTTCCGGAAGTCGTCAACGGCTTCTTCCCTCAGATCGGCGCCGCCACAGCCTTTATGTTTGTACTGGTGATCTCGTTCAACATCTTGAGCGATGCGCTCCAAGACGCCTTTGACCCCAAGCACGTCTCATGAGTGCCTCACGCAAAGATCCGATTCTTCAGGTTCAAAACCTGACCACCAGCTTTCGCACCGACGATGGCATTTTGACGGCGATCAACGACGTCTCGATCGACGTTTATCCCGGCGAAACGCTCGGGATCGTCGGCGAGTCAGGTTGCGGCAAGTCCGTAACGAGCAAGTCGATCATGCGCTTATTGCCGGAAGCCACGAGCATCATCTCGCCTGAGAGCAAGATCATGTTTGACGGAATGAATCTGGCACACGTCAAGGAGAGTTCCATGCGCAAGGTGCGCGGTGCGCGCATTGCGATGATCTTCCAAGAGCCGATGACTTCGTTGAACCCGGTGTTCACGATCGGTTGGCAGCTGAACGAAGCGCTCTCGTATCACACGGACCTATCGCGTGCAGCTCGCCGAGAACGCTCGATCGAAATGTTGCGCATGGTCGAGATGCCCAATCCCGAAGAGCGCATCGACGAATACCCGCACCAGTTGTCGGGCGGTATGCGTCAACGCGTGATGATTGCGATGGCTTTGTGCTGTGAACCGGAGATCTTGATTGCGGACGAGCCCACCACGGCGCTCGACGTGACCATTCAAGCGCAGATCTTGTCGCTGATGAACGATCTCAAGGTCAAGTTCAACACAGCGATCATGTTGATCACTCACGACCTAGGCGTTGTCGCGCAAGTTTGCGATCACGTCTGCGTCATGTACGCCGGTCGCGTGATTGAAAAGGGCACGGTGCGCGAGATCTTTCACAATCCGCAACATCCTTACACGCGCGCGCTGCTTGAATCGATTCCGAAGTCGGGAACACGTGAGCACGGTAAGCGCTTGCCCACCATTGAAGGCGTCGTGCCTGCACTCAACAACTTACCGCCTGGCTGTCGGTTCGCCGATCGTTGCGCCATCGCTGAGCAACGTTGCATCGACGAAGAACCTGAGATTATGGATCACGCTTTTCCGAACCGACCGGTTCGCTGTCACATCCCGCTCAATCAGGACGCAGCAACGGCTAGCGCCTCGAAAGGAGACGCCTGATGGCTCTCGTAGAAGTTGAAGGACTCGTCAAGCACTTCCCCGTTCGCGGAGGCATCCTCAACCGCGTGGTCGCAAAGGTCAACGCGGTCAACGGTGTCAGCTTCAAGATTGAGAAGGGCGAAGTGCTCGGCATCGTCGGCGAGTCGGGTTGCGGTAAGTCAACGCTCGGCAAAACGCTGATTCGTTTGATTGAATCAACCGACGGCAAAATCACTTACGACGGAACGGACATCACAAATCTGAGCCACTCGCAGATGCTGCCCTTCCGTCGGCGCATGCAGATTGTCTTCCAAGATCCGTACTCGTCACTGAATCCGCGCCTGACCGTTCGCGCGCTGCTCAAGGAAGCCATCAATCATCACAAAGTCGTCGACGCCGATAAGCTCGAGGACTACATCGATTCGATCATGCTCAAGGTCGGTTTGCGCGCTGAGCAGAAGTCGCGCTTCCCTCACGAATTCTCAGGCGGTCAACGTCAACGCATCGGGATTGCGCGCGCACTCGCGCTCAACCCCGAATTCATTGTCGCGGACGAGCCGGTCAGCGCGCTCGACGTTTCCATTCAAGCCCAGGTCCTCAACCTGATGATGGACTTGAAGGATGAGTTCGGTCTCACGCTCATGTTCATCTCGCACGATCTCAAAGTCGTCGAGCACTTCTGCGATCGCGTGTTGGTCATGTACCTCGGCCACGTCGTCGAGGAGATGAGCTGCGTCGACTTGCACGCCAAAGCGCTACACCCCTACACCAAGGCTTTGCTCGGTGCCAACCCGATCAACGACCCGGACGAGAAGCGCGAGCTGACTGTGCTGCAGGGTGACGTGCCCAGCCCGTTCAATCCGCCCGCCGGTTGCCCGTTCGTAACGCGCTGCCCCGTTGTTGAAGCCCGCTGTCACGAAGGCATGCCGCCGCTCGTTGACAAAGGCGACGGCCACCGCGTCGCGTGTTTCGTCGTCGACGACCCGCAGGGCTGAAGCCCGTCGATACGGCTGAAGCCCGTCGATACGGAGCCAGGACAAAATCCACCGGGGCAAGGCAAGGGGGGGGCGAGCCATTTGGCTCG
>JBLINP010000255.1:0-6943 GCA_047639415.1 Planctomycetota bacterium
CGCAACCAACTGCGCAACTCAGTCGGCGTGTAGTCGTCCAAATCCACGTCCGCTAGGGCTTCCCAACCGAGATACATCTCGCCGTAGTGCCACAGTTCAGATTTGTCCGCAGCATCCGCAGGCAATTCGGGCGCGCTCACGGGCGGGCCAGGGGCATGCTCCAGCGGCGGATCTTCGGGGTCCAAATACTTCTGCAAATCGACGGGCTGCGGGGGCATCACGATCAGCCGCTGGCGAGGCTCGGCCCTCCAAACATCCCGCAACAAATACGCTCCCATGGCCACAGCCAAGAAGGCCGTCGTTAGAAAGACGGGTCCGATGCGCGCTGAACTATTCACTAGTCAAGTGTACCCGAGTTTAGCGTTTGGTTGTGTTCAGTAGATGTTCCGTCGCTGCACGGTTCCCGTTTACGCTTGCCGACTTCAAACCGAGAGCGGACACCAGCAAGGGATAGACATGGATGTTGTCGAAAGCTGGCGTCTTCAATCCACTCCGGAAGGACGGTCCGCGCGCCATGAAAATTCCCTGCATAGAAGCTGCCTGATTGTCGAAACCATGCGCTCCGCCCGAATTGGCCGCCATGAAACTCTCAATGCTCGATTGACGAAGAATCGTCCAACCTTCATCAGCTAACGCAACGACTGGCGGAATTCGATCGTTATTGCGCCAGTGAAAGCGATCGGGGAGATCACGTCGCGCCCAAGCTTGGACGTGTGGAATAGCGTCCAACTGCTGCACGAGCTGCGAGACTGACCTTTTTCGATTCGGCCACACACCTAGCAACGGCGTCGTGGTCAAAACTTCTTCACGAGTCAGCTCGACATGATCGTCGAGCACAATCATTCGGTCCTGATCTAGTTCCGCCATACCGTGATCCGAGACCACAACGATGTCCGTACTTTGCGTGAGGCCCCGGCCTTCGATGCCGTCGAACAAACGCTTGAGTACGAGGTCGACGTCTCGAACAGCCTGTTTCACTTCATCCGAATTCGGGCCGTAGTGATGGCCCGCAGTATCGACGCTGCTGAAGTAGAGCGTGATAAAACCGGGACGCTCAGCGCCGGATCGATCCAACCATTCGAGTACACGATCAACCCGCTCCTCGTTAGGCATCGAACCTTGATACGGCAACCAAGTCGTTGGTCGTATGCCGTCGATTTCGGCTTCGGAACCTACCCAAAACATCGTTGCCGTTCGCATGCCTTGTTTTTCGGCCGTCACCCACAGCGGTTCGCCTCCCCACCAACGGCCGTCGCGCATCACCTTCGGGTCGCCAAGACGAAAGGTTTCCTCGAGCTCCGGGTCGAACATGTTGTTCCCAACCACTCCATGATTCTCCGCCCAAAGTCCGGTGATGATCGTGTAGTGATTCGGGAATGTCTTCGTCGGAAAGCACGGGATGAGAGCATCCGCTCGCACGCCTTCCCGGCCCATCTCGATCAAGTTCGGCGCGCCATGCAATTCCGCATAGTCGTGACGGAACCCGTCGATCGAAATCAAAATCAGCGCGTGATCAGCCTTAGGCTTTTGTGCGCTAAGCCCGCATTCGAGCCCTACTCCGAAGAGTAGGACCAGAACGGCCGTCATCAGTTGGTGGCGCAGAGTATCGACCCGACGCCATCCTTCGGTCGCATCAACTATTGAGCGCAGTACTCGCGATCTCTTGAACATCCTTTGAAAGCCCCTCGGTTGCCAAGATCCGTTCGAGTTGGGTCCGCATGAGTTGCTTGCGACCTTCGTCAAATCGCTTCCACAAGTTGAAGCCTGAAACCATGCGCGAAGCCGTCTGTGGATTGATCGCGTCCAATTCCAAGACCTTGTCGGCGAAGAACTGGTAGCCCGCACCGTCCGCGCGATGGAATTGCGCGCTGTTCTGCATGAACGCGCCCAGCAGCGAACGCGCTCGGTTGGGATTGCGCAGCGTGTAATCAGGGTGCTTCGAAAGTGCGAGTACATGTTCCAAGGTCTCCGGGTGAGTCGAGCAGGCCTGCACGCGGAACCACTTGTCGATCACGAGCGCCTCGTCTTTCCACTTGTCGTAGAAAGCCGCCAAAGCCCGCTCTCGCTCGGAATGATTCATCCGCGAAAGCACTGCCAGCGCTGCGTAGGAATCGGTCATGTTGTCCGCCGCATCAAATTGACGCGCGGCAATCGCTACGGTTTCCGTTGTTTCCAAAGATCCGAGGTATCCCAACGTCACATTTTTGATCAATCGGCGAGCTATTGAGCGCGCATCGTTCGCGTAGGTCACGTCGTTGTTCTCGTTGTAGAGCTTCGTGAACAGCGCCTCATGCACTCGCGCGATTTCGCCGTACAGGAACATCGACGCCGTATGGATAGATTCGGGATCCATGACTTCCATGTGCTGCGCGATCTCACCTTCGCCAGGCAGAATCAGCGCCAATGCCTTCAGAGAATCGTCGAGCTCGGCGTTTTCTAAAACCGCTCCAATGGCATCGATCAGCCCTGAATCCGCGACGAGAGTCTCCCCAGCGGCCGCCTGCGCGGTCAGATCGAGCAGCACGCTGCGGAGCAACTCCTGCAAGGCTTCCCAGCGATTGAAACTGTCTGAGTCCTTCGCCGCCAAGAAAGCCAATTGAGTGCGAGTGCGTCCCACGACCTCGAGTTTTACCGGCGCCGAAAAGTTGCGCAGAACTGAGGGAACTGGCTCAACTGAAACATCGGTGAAAACAAAACTCTGCTCGAATTCGCGCAGGTTGAGGACGGCCGTCGTGCCCGCTTTGCCACCATCCGCCAACGTCAACTCAAGATCCGCTCCATCCGGCCCCAACAAACCAACCGCCACCGGAATGTGCAGAGCCGGCGAGTTTTCGTCGGAGTGTTTCTCGGGCAGCGTTTGCGTCAAGGTCAACGTGTAGGTCTTAGCGCCCGCGTCATAAACGCCCGCAGCGCGCAAGCTCGGCGTACCCGGCTGCGAATACCAACGCGCGAGCCCCGACAGGTCGGCTTTGTTGGCATCGGCCATCGCTGCCAAGAAATCATCACAGGTAACCGCTTGCCCGTCGTGACGTTTGAAGTACAGGTCCATGCCTTTGCGGAACCCGTCGACACCGAGCAGCGTCTGGTACATCCGTACGACCTCCGCACCTTTGCGATAAACCGTATTGGTGTAGAAGTTGTCCATCTTGACGTAGGACTCGGGCCGCACCGGGTGTGCCGTCGGTCCGGAGTCTTCGGCGAACTGACCGCGCCGCAGGCCGCTCACGTCCGAGATGCGCTTGACCGCTCGCGAAGTCATGTCCGCCGTGAACTCTTCGTCGCGGAAGACGGTCAGACCCTCCTTCAAGGTCAACTGAAACCAATCGCGACAAGTCACGCGATTGCCCGTCCAGTTGTGGAAGTACTCGTGCGCAATAACGGCTTCAACTAGCTCGTAGTCCATGTCTGTGGCCGTATCGGTACGAGCCAAGACGTACGCCGTGTTGAAGACGTTGAGGCCTTTGTTCTCCATCGCACCCATATTGAAGTCGCTAACCGCGACCACCATGTAGATGTCGAGGTCGTATTCGAGCCCGAAGCGCTCTTCGTCCCACTTCATCGATTTCTGCAGCGAAACCAATGCGTGATCACATTTGTCGATGTCGCGTTCGCGCACCCAAATTTCAAGTGCAACTTCACGCCCACTCATCGTCTTGAATGTTCCGGCGTGCGAAACCAAATCGCCCGCGACCAAAGCGAACAAGTAACTCGGCTTCGGAAACGGGTCTTCCCAACGCACTTGAATTCGTCCGTCGTCCAAGGCCTTGCGTTCCGTGCGATTGCCGTTGGAAAGCAAAATCGGATAGCGCGCTTCGTCGCCAATGATGTTGACGCTGTAGCGCGCCATCACATCGGGTCGATCAAGGAACCAGGTGATGCGTCGAAAGCCCTGCGCTTCGCACTGTGTGCAAAACATGTGATTGGAAACATACAGGCCGGATAGCGAGGTGTTCCCCTCCGGGTTGATCCGGACCGTCGTCTCCAAAATAAACTCGTCGGGAACGCCGGGAATACTCAGTTCCTCTTTCCCAACCGAGTACTCGTTCGAGTCGAGTACGCGGCCATCCAACCGCACCTCCACCGTGTTCAGCTGCTGGCCATCCAAGACCAAAACGCCGGTTGCGTCCTTCGCCGCCGGATTCCGCCGCATCTTCAAGCGCGCTTGCACCTGAGTGTCCTGCTCATCCAATTCGAAGGTTAATTCAACCTCGTCAATCCAGAAATCTGGCTCGCGATAATCTGCGCGGTAAACGGGCTGTAACTCTTCGACTTTGACCTTCATGTGCTTCACCGATGCGTTCCTTCGAATGCGCCCTCCTTCGTCGCAACTCCTGGTTTCGCGCGAAAGTTGAGGGCAGCGGAGTTTGGCCGAACGGAGCCCGGGCGGTCCAAATCCGTGGGAAAGTATATTCGGACAGCGACGAAACACTCAGGGTCGGTACCCCAGAATTGCTACGCTCCTTCGGTTCCTTACACCCTGACCAAGCAACCGCGATGAAGGCCGTTCTTCAGAATCCAAAGACAGGCAAACTCCTCGTTTCTGAGGTCCCCCCGCCTATTCTTCAACCAGAGGGCGTGCTAGTCCGCGTCACGCGCTCTTTAATCACTCTGGGGACCGAACGATCAGTGATCGCCGTCTCGCAGCACGAGCAGGGAGTGGCGCCGAAACAGCCGACCAGCCTCATGCGCCGAATCTTGGGCGCCGAGGGCGAGCAGCCGGCCTGGAGTCGATATCAGGTCGTCAAAAACTTGGCCCCAGCCCCGATTCCGTTGGGCTATTCCTGCTCCGGCATCGTCGTCAAGCTCGGTTCTGAAGTCGACGAACTGTCCGTCGGCGATCGCGTCGGTTGCTATGGACTCCATTTCGCGAGTCACGCTGAACTGAATTATATTCCCCGGAACCTAGCCGTCAAAGTTCCCGACGAGGTCTCCAACAACGCTGCTGCATTCATCGCATTGGGAGCGAGTGCCATGCAAGCCGTGCGACTCGCCGAGCTTGAACTCGGAGAACGCGTTGTAGTGATCGGCGCCGGATTGACGGGACAACTCGTAGCACAACTCGCACGCGCGAATGGCGCCAACGTCTTGATCACTGACGGTTCTTCGCAGAGATGCCAATTGGCTCGCGAACTAGGAGCGCATGCCGCCGTCGATGATCCGAAAGCGCTCGAACAAGCCGTCGCGCGATTCACGAATGGACACGGCGCCGACGCCGTCATTCTTTGCGACTCGACGCCGAGCAGCGAACTCTTGCGCGTCGCAGCAGATTGCGCGCGAGTCAAAGCGCGCGTGGTTCTGGTCGGTGACGCCGGTGTGGGAATCGAACGACGTCCGATCGCCGACAAAGCGATCAAGTTGATTGTCAGTCACGGTTTCGGAGCCGGGCGCCTCGACACCGACTACGAAATTCATGGACGCGATTATCCGCTGCCGCTCGTACGCTGGACGGAACGGCGCAATGGCGAAGCCTTCCTAGAAATGTTGGCGCGCGGAACAATCGAAATCGATCCGTTGATCTCGGAACACTTCCCCATCGACCAGGCAGAGGAAGCCTACCGTTCGGTGATGGGAAGTCGCCGCAACTCGTCGATCGCCGTCGTCCTGGATTACGGGCCTGCTAGCGAGAGCGAGAAGTTTGCGGCCACCGTTCGGTTGGGCAACAAGCCCGTCGAACGCGCCAAGCCCGATCAGGTGAATCTCGGCACGATTGGAGCCGGCAACTTCGCCAAGGGTGTTTTATTGCCCGCATTCGATTCCATTCTCGGCGTGCGCATGCGTGCCTTCTGCACGTCTTCCGGGTCGACGTCCAAAGCAATCGCCGAACGCTACGGTGCCTCTTTTTGCACGAGTGACCCCGCCGAAGTTTTGTTGAGCGATGAGGTCAACACGCTCCTGATCACCACTCGACACGATCAGCACGCGCCGCTCGCGCTCATCGCGTTGAAAGCCGGCAAAGCGGTCTACATTCACAGACCACTTTGTATACGCACCGAGGAATTGATCGACTTCGTCAAGCTCGGCCAAAAATCCACTCCCGCTCTCATGGTCGGCTACGGTCGCCGGTTTGCACCACTGGCCGCTCACTGCCGCGACTTCTTCAGGGACGTCACGGAGCCGTTGCACGTTAGCTACCGAATCAACGCGGCGGCGCTGCCCGTCGAATCGTGGGTTCACGACCCAACTTTGGGTGGCGGCCGAATCCTGAGCGAAGTCAGTCAATTCGTCGACATGTTGTGCTTCCTGACCGACTCGCTTCCTGCGCGCATCCATGCCGATCCGATCAACGTACCGTCGAGTCCCAAACCGAATCGCGACAGCCTCACGATCACGATTCGCATGCAGAACGACAGCTTGGCCGTGATTCACTTCTTAACCAATGGCGATTCCGTTGAGACAAGCGAGCGCATTGAAATTTCCGGCGGCGGGCAAAACGCAGTGCTCGACAACTTCCGCAAACTAACCCTTCATCAAAACGGTCGGCGCAAGGTCAAGAAGACCAGCCGACCGCAGAAGGGCTTTCGCGAAGAAGTTGAAGCATTCGTTTCATCCGTTCGGAATGGAACCGACATGCCCACTCCCTACGAGACTCTGATCGCGGTCAGTCGAACGGGCTTCTTGATCAACAAGAGCCTTGAGCAAGGCGAAGCCGTCGATTACTCGGCGCCGGCGATGCCTCGTCCAATCTTTTAGCGCCGTTCAATTCGCTCAGGTCACGATGACGGGCACGATGCACGCCACCATCAATGCCACCTGAATCGATTGAACGATCTCTGTAGTCGCCTTGCCTGCCAACTCGCCCTCAATCAGAGAATCGATGCGCTTCTGCTCCGATTTCAAAGCCTTCTTATCGAAGATTTTGACCAAAATACCGGTGCTCTTCGCTAGCGACAACAAAGCGATCGTTCGAGCATCCACGTCTAGTGAGTGGTTGAAGATCGCCGCA
>JBLINP010000256.1:0-6914 GCA_047639415.1 Planctomycetota bacterium
TCGTTCATTCACGGTGTTGGTATCTTGCCAGGGCATCCGGCAAGCGTGACACCCCGACACCACACGGCTACGGCAAAGTGTTACCCAGGTGCCCGGACACCATTGTTACCAAGGTGCCCGGTCCGGATCCTTAAACCTTCTCCCCAATTCAACTCCGCCTCACCCCGTCGAGCGCCGCAGCCGCTCCTCTAGCTCCCAATCGCCTCGCTCTACGGCAACTCCAACCCCAGCCGTTTAAGTAATTTTCTGATTGCCGCATTAGCCCTGCACTTCTCTCGCTCTCTTGCTTCCAATAGCAGTGCAGGAGTAGCTAGAGTTTCAAAATTGAATATTCGCAGGATGACGACTAGCGCCAAGGATTGCCTACTTGACTCTTAGATTCGTCGAAATACAGATGATCTTCGCCGATTCTTAAACTCTCTCTCGTAGCGGAGTTAGAGCATTCACAATTAGAGCTGCTTGAACATGGTATCGAGTTGGAACCGTTTCACGCTTCATGCTGCTTTGCGTAGTTCTATTGAACTCTACGCGATCGCACGCGGAGACGAATGTAGAAGTCGCTTTCGATAACCAAGACTCCGCTGCAGGCCTGCTTCCCGAAAAGAACTTGGTATCAATTCGAAAGCTGGTTAGAGCTCTTGCTAGATTGGGTCTCGAAGAGGAAGTGACGACTCTTCGCAAAGTGCTCCTCATACTTGGCGATGACCCTCTGGAGCATAAGAATTTGGAAAGCGTTTGGAAACGAGAGCTCGCTTGGGCTAAACCGAACGAGAAGCAGCTAGTTACTCTCGGAAAAAAACTCTCCAAGCTCGTTGGCGTGTGCGAGCGTGCTCTCAAAGGATTGGAGAGCGCCGATCAAAAGCGCCTCGGCAAAATTTTGCAGAGCTTGATAGCCAGGCGAAGGGTGCGAATTCAGCACTCGAACATGTATTGGTCGGAGAGGAATGGCTCACCCAAACTTACTTTGCTAGTAAGGCGCGAAAGAAGGATATCGCCGAGCTGGTGCAATCGGCTTTGCAGCTGGAAATTGAGATCGAACACGGACGCTCTTCAATTCCGCCGGTGGTTGCGATTTACGGGGAGAGCGGGCATTACGTGTAGGCTCATGGAGTCGAAATGCATGGCGGGGTTGCCGCGGCTCGATTGGAGCGCGTATTGCGACAGAGTCTGCGCGGTTGGAGAACTTGCCGTTGGGCTCCGGAAGCTCGATATTCTGCTCACACGTTGTGGCGTATTCTCAAGAACTTGCTCCACCGCGGGGTGCAACGCTGTTTGTTCGCGGGGCATCTGCAATGGCTGTGCGTTCGTGTTTTAGGTGCTTCCATGCCGTCCGTTATGTGGCGCGAGGTCGGGTCCTCCCGGGCAGAATCCACTGCCGAACTTGCGGAAAGAAATGACGCGCTGTGGCGATCCGCATCGAGCAGTCTGTTTGCAAGTCGCGAATGGATTATGCGCGAGATGCAAGCGGGTCGCCAAATCCTATACAGTCGCGCTGTTGTCGATCGAATGGGCAAACTCACTGGCAAGGAGTTGCTTAAGGCCACTCTGATGAACGAGTTTTTTTCAGGAGCGTGGGGAGCTCAAACATCTGATTGATCTAACCAACGATCGAAGGGATCGGAGAGAGGCTTTGACCGAGGCGCTTGGACGGGATTTCTATCATCTCGAAAAGGAGTGGCGAGCTTGGCTGATTGAGGAACCGACTAGCCCCGGCATGGCTCAGCGGTTGAACCCCAGACCTGAGGTTCCGCCTGTGATCGATCGCGATGCGGAATCCATGCTCGAAGCGCTTCTCGATCTCCGAGTGCTAGCCCGAATTATTCATGAACACGCGGACCAAACACCACGAACGACCGGCACTGCCGGTCTATTGGTTCCTGCTGGCACTTTGCAGATACTGGCGTCCTCAACGACCTTACAAGGTCGTCTGCGGGGGCAAGTATCCGCAAAGTGCCAGCAGGAACCAATTCGAGGCGTTTTGCCTCGCGGTTCATGAATAATCCGGGCTAGCTTTCGGTTTTCTGGATCATGACGTCGAGGACCCGGTCTTGATTCCGGTGCTCGATGAGCAGGCTGAGAGACATGCTCGTTATCTGGTGCTGAATCCCGACCAAACCAAGGCTTGGCCCGACTTGCACGATGAATATTCCGATCGGGAGGGGTTTTCGCCGAAGGGCAGTTGGGCAGGTCTGCATAGCGTGATTGGTTTTGATTCCAACTCCCTCGACACTCCCCGCAGTTGGATGAGCTCTTTCTATCATCGCCTGCCCTTGCTCGAACCCAGTCTGTTTGGGATTGGATACGGAAATGAAAAAAAACACAACCGTCATCGATGTAACCTCGTTAGTCGCTCCCTATTGGAGAGGAGCGTGGGTCGTTTGGCCACCCAGGAACGCACGAGATATCCCTCATCGATTTACACCTGAACTGCCCAATCCTGTGCCCGGCGAGGACCAAACAAAGTGGGGCTATCCGATCACGCTACAGGTTTATCGAGGGGCTGTAAAAGGCGCGCCAAAACTGACGATGGAGCTGTTTAAGGGCAAGGACGAGAATTCGCTCCCTGTGCGGTGCCATTATCTGACGCCGGATGCTCCCCGCAATCAGAACCTTGCACCGGCAAATGCATACTGTCTGATTCCCAAAGCAAAATTGGCTCGCGGTACGACCTACACGGTTCGGGCCGGTTGTGAGTTGGCCAACCAATCGATTACTTGGAGTTTCGTGACGGCGAGGTGAATGGACTCCGCCGGCTTCACTGAATGCTTCGCGAATGGTTGTCCGCGTATTGCAGCGCCGCTCAATTCACAAAGCGATGCCAGGACCCGCAACTTCAAATAATAGCCAAGCGCCGATCATCCAAGTTGCAGTGACAATCACCCAGGGTAAAGCGGCGAGGCGTCGGGCGGACCACATGCGCGCCAATGATCCTGTCGACCAGGCGGCTAGCACTGGGAAGAGTGACCAGGCGAAGAAGCCTTTGTTCGTTGAGTAAAAAGGCAGTTCGAGGGAGAAGGTGAAAAGGGCTAGGCCGAACAGTGCCGTGAACAGCACCAGGCCGAAGTGAGCGCCGGACTCAGTTCGTCCCGAGTGCTTCCATGATCGCGCGAGGCCAGCGATCGCCAAGGCGGTCGGAATTAGTCCCAGCCACAGCATCCACGTTTGGGCGCTGGGGAAGCGTTCGTTGCCCAAAAAGAAGCCCAAAGGGTCGGCCCAGATTGAGGAGTAGTAGCCTTCGGGGATGGAGCGATAGCTCGAAGTTGATAGACCGGCTTCCGTCAAGCAAGGTCCAAACCGAAAGGTAGAAGCGAGGTCTCGATATCCGGGACCTTGCTCGTAGGCGTAACCGCTGGCTTCGTCCCAGTTGCCAATGAAGAAGTCACCGAAGAGTTGGTTGTTGCGCAGGTAGAGCCAGCCTGAAATCGCGATCGTGATCGAGGCCATGACAACGATGCGCTTGAGGTGTTCAAGTCGCTCGGCTCGCGGGGCTCGAATTCCCATCACAAACCACGTCGTAAGCGCTGCTCCAAATGCGAGTACGCCGGTGTATTTCGAAAGCATCGCAGCGCCCAATCCGAGCCCAATCAGCAAACCGTGCCATACGCGTGGAGAATGATTGGATGTCAGTCCCACGGCGAGCAACACGCTCGCGATCAAAGTTCCGGCGAAGGGCTCGTTGGTCACCATCGGCGCCAGTTGCATTCCGGCTGGAACGACCGCGACGGACGCTGCGGCGAGTAAAGCCCACAGCTTCGACTTGTTCGGATAAAGCAGTTGGAAGAAGCCGAACGCTAGCGGTAGCAGTGCAGCGTGCGCGAAGCAGTTGAGCACTTGTCCGGGTGATAGCCAGGTCGATGCAGAGTTGAGTCCACCTTCGTCACCCAGCAGCGAAACCAGAATGTAGTAGAGAGGCGGGTGGTACATCTGCCAACCGTCGGAAGCCGTGGGGAACCAATTTCCCGTGGCAACGTGCTCGATGTACTCAAAATGTCCCGGAGCGTCGTAGCCTTGCATCGACGCGATCAACATGGCGTTTTGAAGATCCGCAAGGAACACGATCACCGTCATCGTGAACAGCAAGATCAACGCCCATCGGCCAACCTTTGGAGAGAGCGGAGGACTCTTCGCATGTGGCCCGTTCGGCTTTTTCGAACTGGCCGCTAGCCAGGTCACCATGACGATCAAGAATGCCCATGCCCAAGGTCCTTGGGATTCGCCGCTGAAACGAACTGAAGTGTCACGCGCCAACGATGGCAACTCACCTTCGAGTTGCAGTCGAGCGATCCACGGTGTCTGTTTTACGACCGTCTCGTCGAAGTGAATTGAGAGCGCTGGAGGGCCGGATGAATTTAAGACGGTGACCTGAAACTCTGCGAGCTCCGAGCCGGCAACGGATCCAATATACGGACGAAGATCTACGCGCGTCGGGAGCTTCCACGACTCTGCTGAACTAACGGGAACCTTCTGAGTGCCCAATCGCAGCTCCGGCGTCCCAAGCGTCCGAATCCCCATCCAAACGGGTCCAGTTTCTGCAGTGACCTCGAGCGCACTCGTGAACTCGACGGCGGGTGTGGGATCGTCCTCCTGAAACTCGATTGGAATTTCCGCGTGCACCCACCACGGGCTGTTACCCGGCGGCAAGAACTCGATGTTCGAATCGAACCAAGCTCGATGAAAGATCCAGCTCACGCCCACCAAAACGAAAACGATTAACGCCAGTGGCACGAAGCGTTCGGCGCGGACATCTCCCCCGCTCGGTGAACCCAGCTGCGTTGCGACCATTTTCGAAATCCTCGCCTCCACACGAGGTGGGCCGGAAGAAAAGGCACCGGCCCGTGGAAGCTTTTCATCGGAAAGCGCGCCTTTGATACTCCTGTTTAAAGGCCAAGTCTCAGGAGAAGTGAATTAGGCGGCAATTTGGAGTGTCGACGCGTGCCGCGGTGGGCTCTCGAAAACGAGGCGCAAATGGTCAAAGCGAGAAACGATTTCCCATTTGGCTGCTTTAAAGTAAGCCGATCTAGCATGCAAGGACGCAGGCGATCCCGACTCGTTTTTGGCGTCTTTAAAAACGGTGGAGGGTTCCTGCGAAGCTGACGACCGGTGAACTCGTGTGTCCACCGTTGGTCGAGACGGTTGTGCGGGACGAGCGCTTTCAAGTCCCTTGAGCGCAGCTCTTTTCGTTTCGTTGATGCGCAGCGCGCTTGCGCGAAAAGTTAGAGCGCGGGCGGGACAATTCGATTATTAAGTCTTCATCAAAGATGCCTTCTCACAGACGGCTGTTTATGATGCCGAACCGACTCCAACCCCAACGAGAAATCACCTTGAACGTTTCCGTCCGCAAAATTTCTGATGTCCAACTAAACAGTGAATACCTACGTCTCGATACGGACGTTGCTTCACTCAAGAAGAGCCTCGAGAGCGTTGGATTGATCCATCCGGTGACGATCAACGCGGACGACGAACTGCTCGCGGGCGCTCGCCGTTTTCAAGCAGCGAAGGAACTCGGTTGGGAGGAAATCGCGGTGCACGTTGTCGATCGCGACGTGCTCGTTCAGGAATTGATTTCCATCGACGAAAACTTAGTGCGCTCGTCACTTAACCAGCGCGAGTTGGAGAAGTACCTGAATCGCGGACGCGAGATTTACGAGTCGCTCCACCCGGCTGCCAACAAGGTCGACTTGTCATCGGAGGAACTTTCGACTGAGGAGAAGGCCGAGCTGAAAGTGAAGGATGAAGCGGACGAGGACTCCTTCGCCGCGGTGATTGCTGAGAAAACGGGCTTGTCCAAGTCGGTGATCAAGGGCGCGATCAAGCGGGATGCCCTAGCCTCGGATGCAGTCAAAAAAGCACGCGGGGATGGTGAGCTGAATGCCACCAAGGCGAACGAGATCATCAAGCTTGAGAAAGAAACTCAGGAGCAAGTTCTGCCTCTAATTGCCGACAAGACGGCGAAGGAGACGCGCCGGATCGTGGCGGCGGCGAAAGAGGGTGGGTTGCCGGCTGCGATCGAAGCGAGCGAAAAAGTGGTCCCGTTGCCGCGCGAGTACAGTCAGATGCTCTCGCCGATGAGGCGCGTGAATAAGTCGATCGGTAGAATTTTGGCGGAAGAACTGCGCTACGAAGGACCGGAGCAAAAAAAGATCAACAACGATTTGATGGCGCTTAAAAACAACCTGATTCAGTACTTCGAGATGATGGGGGTCGAAGATCGGTCGATCATTCCGAGCCAGGCGCGACCGGAGCAGCCGCGAGAAACCGTCGAGCAGCAGGATTCGGTTCTACAGCCCGAAACGATGGTCATTAGCTAGTACTCTTTCGTAGCGAATCTGACTCTCAAAGACAGACAGGCCAAGTCCCTTACCGGCTTGGCCTGTCTGCGTTTTTGAAGTCGCCTTCGGTGAGTTACTGCGCGGCGAATTTCCTTAGGATGGCACCATCATGTTGCTCACGCATCGTTTGCTCGAGTTCTCCTTTCGTCGTTTCCTTCGCCTTCTATTGGTTGCTTGCGTGCTCGTGGGAGTTCCGCAAATTGCCACAGCGGCATAACGCACCGAATCAACTGAGGGCTTGACCGCCGAATAGGCGCAGTTAGGTTCTCCTGCACCTTTAGTGGAAGCAAGATTGATGGATGGAAGTGCAGGGTTATTGGGGCGATCCAAGAATGACTTAAACGGCGGGGGTTGGAGTTGCCGGGGAGAGAGGCGATTGGGAGGGAGAGGAGCGGTTGCGGAGTTCGGGGGAGGCGGAGAGAAATTTGGGAGGAAGTGCAGGGCTTGCTAGCAAATCAGGTCGCCGCGGTTGTGCGGGCCGGGGAATTCGCTCGGGAGTAATTGGAGAGTGGCGCACATGATTAGGTTGGAGCCACTGGCCTTGAGGATTGGGAGGTCCTTTAGATCGGTTCCGTGGGCATGTCG
>JBLINP010000257.1:0-6871 GCA_047639415.1 Planctomycetota bacterium
GGGAACGAGTGAAGTTGAATCCATTGTTGCGAGTCTTGCGTTCATGAATCCAAGTACGTATTAGTGCCGAAAACATGACACTATAAATGGACTAAATTCAGCAATAAGTCCCGAATATAGCCTTTATATGGCATTTCATTCCGGTCGATTCCGAACTCAAACCAAGCCGATCGAGCAACAAATCCGATAGCTCAAACTCCGGCACTAATCGTCCAGCGTCACCAGTCACCAGTCAGCAGTCACCAGCCGACCCGTTCGAACCGTCGCAACTCACCCCCTGTCTCCAAAGCCAATCGCTTGCCCAGCAACTCCCAATCTCAATCACTCGCTAAACTCCCTCCCAATCTCACCCCCCCCTTCCAACCCCGCAACCCCGCGCCCTCCTCCCAAACTTCACACTCCTCCGCCAACTCCCAACTCCCCCGTTTAAGTCATTCTTCCCTCTCTCTCGTAGCAAACGAATCGCCCCCCCAACCCGGTGTCTTACTCGCGCGCACCAAATGTCCCCGCGCTGACGCGTTCGCTTCCGCCCAGCACCCGATAATCCTGCCTTTCCTCGCCCGTCAAGCTTCCACTAAAGGTGCAGGAGATCCATATTTTTTGATTCAGCGTCGTTCTCTAGAAATGCTGTTCCGGCATTTCCAGTGCCGTAAATGAAACACGCCTGTCTTAGACGACTCCGAGCCAGACAATTTGCGAGACTTATGAGCAGTAAGCTCACACAGTCGAACTCCGGATCGCACTTGCGTCTCCTACGCCAACGCTTGGACTGAACGGGGACCCCATTGCCCAATCGATCTATGAATCATCAAACCAAAGTTAGAATTGGGCTTGGAACGAGCGCTACAGTTCTCGCATCAGTAATCGGACTCATTTTATTCGACGAGTCTGCTGACTCGAAAAGCGAACAATGGAACCCGCCGGCAATTGCTTCGCCGATTCAAATTGAATCCAGTAAGGAGGCTCCAAAGCCGAGTTTAGACAGGGTCGGTGATCCAGACATAGACGCGAACCCTTCTGGTGTCTCGAACGAACTAACGGTCGGCGGTTCCAGCCAAAAAGAGCCAAACGTCAACATTGAAACTGTTGCGAACGGCTTGCTTTCGAAGGCCGAAGGTCGTTTGCGCATTACGGTTCTCGATTCCGATCGAAAGACATGCGCTCTCGGCACTCGAGTCACCATCGATACGATCCCGTCCACACTCGAACCGTTTGCGCTGGAAGTTGGCGATGATCATAAGCGTCTTGACTGGACGCTATCGCATCCTGAACTCGAGCTTATCGTTCCAGCGAACGTCGCCTTCGTGATCGGCGCGACAGGTGATACCAAAAGAACGACGCGCACCGCGTTGAAGGTCAAAGCACTCGATAAAAACGAGGAACGCAGTGTGACCGTCATTCTAACCGAACGCCGTTCTCTCGAGTTCTACGGACGAGTCGTCGCCGCGGAATCTGAGGAACCAATCGAGGGAGCGACTGTTCGCTTGCGAGGTGTTTCGAAGTCAGACCGTCCCGATCTCGATCCGAAAACGGACGTGCAGGGCAGGTTTGCGTTTACGGTGAAAGACTGGCCGACGACCGCGACCGTCGTTGCACCTGATCGGCCAGCCGTAACTGTAACGATCGATGCGCGGCACGAACACCCAACCTTTGCGCTGCGAGTCCCCGTTCCGAAGTGGGGAGCGCTCGATGTAAGCGTGACTGACTTTAAAATTTCGGATCTCGGACTCGAAGACGTCACCCTTCAATTGGTTTACGACGAACCGCCATCACCGCTGCGTCTTTCGCATCAAATCGGTAGCCCAGTCGACCCTACTTACTTTGGTGCTGCAACCGGAACGACAGACGGAGATGGAAAGTTCTCATTCGAACAAGTCTTGCCTGATCGAAAAGTGATGGTGGTCGCGAGCCGTTTCGGAGAGTGGCTGACGAATCAGTACTACTCTGGAGTCCCATCGGGAGAGCGTGCTGAATTGGTAATTCCGTACTCTGGCCAAATCCACCACTCCGGCATGCTTCAGGAGTCCGACGAAATCAGCCCCATTCCGGACTGCGAGTTGTGGCTTGTACCTTGGAGCTTCAACACCGGAATTGATGATGCGGGTTTCTTCACCTTCCGATCAAAGCCATTTCACACTGTTCGAACAGACGAGTTCGGCCGGTTCAAAACCCCTAACATCCATAGCGGGTTTTGGTGGATCGGGCCTGCACCGGGAACTGACGTTGCCCCTGTTACGACACGTTTTCATGCAGGCAACCAACGCTCCGAGCTCCTTCTTGAATCATCAACAGGGTTGATGATCACCGGTATAGTCGTCGTTCCTCATGGCGAGGTTCCCAAAGGGACCGTTGTGAGTTTGAGCTCCAGCAAGGGAGGCAGCGACATTAAAGTAGCTCTCGACGAAGACGATAGATTTAGCTTGGGATCAGTCCCTTGGAAAAACTACGCCGTCTTCGCGATCACTCCACCTCGTTCAGCATTCGCGACGAAGCGTACTTCCGCCTACGGAGGCGAGGATCACTTAGAGATTGAACTGTGCATGGCTGGCCGTTTATTCGGTCACGTTGTCGATGAACAGGGCAAGCCGATGAATGGACGCGCTTGGTTGAGTTCCTCCGATTCGGATTCCAAACCAGGCGCACTCTTTACAACTCCTGTGAGGGACGGGTTCATGCTGTTCGAGGACATCCCGGGAATTGAATACGATCTATTTTACCGGAGTTCGGACGATTGGTTCGCACACAAAGAGTCCATCGACATCGTCAACAAAGGGCCCGACGTGGGCGAGCTTGTTGCTTATCCCGGCGGCATGCTCACAATCACCGATCCTGACAACAAAGGTTGGATGGCCTATTCCGTGTACT
The DNA here is from genome assembly GCA_047639415.1 of Planctomycetota bacterium. GTDB lineage: Bacteria > Planctomycetota > UBA1135 > UBA1135 > OFTM34. The sequence continues at coordinate 2,866 of JBLINP010000257.1, forward strand.
GGAATCAAATACCGGTAGCCCAATGCCGCGAATCAGTGTCGATGGAAGTTCCCTTTGGCAATCTCACTGTCGATACGATGTGGAGTCTTGGTCGTGTCCGCAATCAATCCGTGAATGTCGAAAGCGGAGAAAGCCTCAGCTTCGAATACGATTTTTAGATAAAGCGGCTCGTGGCGAGTTGCTCACACTCAATGAATCGCCGTCGTGAATTTGACTCGCGACCAAGCGATGTGGGAGTCGTAGCGTCGGATGCGCGCATCGGCCATCAACTTTTCCTCGCCCCACTTTTCGTAGGCGGAGTGATTGGCCGCGTGCACTACGAGAATGAAGTCGAGGGTTCCGGCGACGCTGTAACATTGACTCACTTCGGGCGCTTCGCACATGCGCCGCTTGAATTCGCGGTCCCCTTTCCAAACTTTCGTGCTCGAATATCACGGTCACGATAACCGTGATCCGGTCCTTGACGGGATTGACGATCGCGACGTTCGCTTCGATGACGCCCGAGCGCCGGAGTTCACCGAGACGCCTGCGGACGGAAGAGGCCGAGAGACTGACGCGCTCGCCGATGGCGGCGTAACTCAGCAGGTTGTTCTCTTGGACGATCTCGAGGATGGCGTTGTCGAAGGTGTCGAGCGGCATGATTTTGGGACCTGCACGATACGTGCGTGAACTGAGCCAGATGTGGCGGAAAGCGCCGTGAATCACCTGAAAACGGCGCAAATGGGTCGGTGGAGCGAACGTCTTCTGTCACGTTCCATTTCCCCCGATTCCAATCATGCTGGCAATCTCTATCGCAATTTGCGCGTCGCTCATCACTCCGCTCCAAGGAAATGACTCCGTACCGACGCCTCCACCCTTCCGCGAAGTTCCCACAGAACGGCCAACCGATCATGAGCTTCACGGCGTTTGGGAGTCACGCGGTTACGGCTGGATCGCTGACGTCGATACCACTGGCGGCCGCGTCTACGCTCACTCCCCCGCTGGCACGCTTCTCGACGCCAATGACTCCGGGGGCTACTTACTCGGAGCGCATTACTACATCCAGGGTGATGCGCTGCACATCACGAGCCTCCCGGGCTCTTCCTCGATCCTTACCTTTGATCGAATACCGGCATTGCCGCCGTCCCACCTAACACCTCCGGCGACGGACCCGATCGCTTGCTTCGACTACTTCTGGGCGCTCATGGACCACCACTACGCGTACTTCGATGTACGCGGAGTGGATTGGAAAGCGCAGCGAGAATTGCATCGTCCGCGTGTAACGCTCGAAACTACTGAGAGTGACTTGTGGGAGATCCTCTGCGACACGCTTCAAGACTTCAACGATGTTCACATCTCCATGGTTTGATCTGTGGATAGACGGAATCGTGAATTCTCCGACGCCCGGTGTCGCGAGCTTGATCCGGCCGTTGAGGCGGCCTTTCTCGAGCAAGGTGTGTTCACAGACCGCAAAGAGTTTCGTCGAGCTTGGAGAGCGACGTACCCCAAACGCATTCGAGAGGATCTGCTTCAGGGAGAATTCAAAGCCAACCCTCCAAGCAACGTCATTTGGGGCATGATCGGACCGATCGGCTACATCAATGTGAGATCGATGGGCGGATTCTCGCCCTCCGATGATCTGGCCGACGACGTTCAGGCAATCAACGGGTTGATGTCATCCATCCTGACAGAACTCGCGAATTGTGACGGCGTGATCCTCGACATCACCATGAACACAGGGGGCTACGACGGTATTTAAATGGCCATTTCAAGCCATTTTGTCGACAAGCCGCGCCTCGCGTTCAGCAAGATCGCGTTCGACAGCAAGAACGCCAAGCCCCGATCCTTCTACTTATTCCAGCGCAGGGCAAACGCTTCCTCGGTCCCGTCAGTTTGGTGACGAGTGACTTCACCGTAAGTGCGGGCGAAGACTTTACGATGGCAATGAGCCAACTACCGAACGTCACGCATCGCGGTTCGCGCACTCGGGGCGCATTCTCCGACATGCTCGAAAAGGGTTTGCCAAACGGCTGGAAACTTACCTTGTCGAATGAAGCATACCTGGATGCGAGCGGGCGAAACCTCGAGAGCATCGGTGTCACTCCCGAAGATCCCATTTCGATTTTCGGAGGCGACGACCTCGACACGAGCCACCTGCGGGCCATTGCTAGGATCGTCGACACGATGATGCAAGAATGAGAACACCGCGTTGCCTTCAGCCGGGCCAGGCATATCTGAAGAGAGTCAGGGAGCCGTACATCAAGACCATGAGTTCCTTCGCATCTGCACCTCGGAAGATGCCTTGAACGCCCGACTCCGTTGGATCAGGAAGTTCGAACTCGACCGGTTGGTCGCTCCCTTTGCGATAGATACGAAGCAATCCGTCGAACTCCGGTATGACCGTCGAACCATCGTGAACAATCTCGTGGTACGACTTAACCTCCTGCAAGGGAATCGTGCGGATCGATTCTCCGTTCGGTCCGTATAGGCCAATCGCATCATTGCCGGACATGGGCCCCTGTGCTGCAAAGAACACGGCCAAGGAACCGTCGGGCCCAACAGCACCATTATCGACTCGTTGGATCCACTTGCCGCCGGGGCACTCGAGGCTTCGACGTGCAGAAATTTCTCTACGGGCCGAGCCAACGAAAGGCCCATCCTAAGCAAGTTCGGCGACGTTTCCGGAAGATGCCCCGGTCGCCTGGTTTCCCTGGACGGCGTTACTAGCTTCTAAAAGTTTGGAGTGTTCGTCGCAGGAAAACCGGTCAAAGTCAGCGTCCCTTGCGACGCGCTTTCATTCGGTCGAGCTGGCGCGAGAGCGTGTGTCCCGCGCGGCTACTCGCCCGAGCTACTGCCGCAAAAGGATTCGTATTGGTTTCATGTATCACGATCGCACCACTGTGAGCCATCTGCGCCGTAATCTCACAGCGAATATCTTCGCCACCCTTGGGACCATTGATGTCCTTCAGACTGATCTGGACACGCCGAACTTGATCTCCGAAACGTCCCATTGCGGTCCGCAGATGTCGATCGATGTGAGCTTGGAGCTTTTCGGTTACCCGGATTCCCTTTGCACGCAGTTCTAACTTCATGATTTGCCTTAATAGGTTACTTGAGGTTCACGCCGGCCTTCCGGCTCAGTGATTGCAATTATCGGTAAAGTTCACCGTTCGGATAGATCCATAATTACGACAGTCATAGTCAATAAATTTGACGTAAGCTAACGCTATGGAATGGCTCAATTATCATCACTTGTTGTACTTTTGGACTGTAGCCCGCGAAGGCGGCATTGCGGCAGCCAGTCGGAAGCTGCACGTCGGACGTCCCTCGATCAGCATGCAAATCAAGAGCTTGGAAACCTTCGTGGGATCGCCGTTGTTTATTAGGCGCGGTCGATACCTCGAACTGACAGTAGCCGGCAAACTCGTAAATGGTTACGCCGAAGAGATCTTTGAAACTGGCCGCGAACTCGTTGATGCCGTTCGTGGACGGAAGAGCGGAAGGCCGCTGGTTTTCCGAGTTGGGATTGCCGACGTCATGGCCAAACTCGTGGCCTTCCAACTGCTCGAACCTGCGCTGGACCTCGATGAGCAAATCACTCTCGAGTGCGTGGAAGACGAACCGAATCGACTTTTCGCCAAACTGGCTGTACACGAGCTCGACCTAGTTCTGTCCGATATTCCCCTCGCACCTGGGCTCGACGTTCGCGCTTACAATCACACGATGGGCGAATCGACGACTACGCTCTTCGCGGTGCCGGAACTTGCGCGCAGTTTGAAACGCAAGTTCCCTGAATCACTGTCAGGTGCTCCGTTCTTGATGCCTGCCAAGAGTGCGGCTATCCGTCAGCAACTTGAACTTTGGCTCGAAGGGCACGACCTGCACCCCACGATTGTCGGACAATTTGAAGACAGTGCACTCATGAAAGTGTTTGGTCAGGCTGGGCGCGGAGTATTTCCCGCACCGACCGTTGTTCAATCCCAAATCATCAAAAAGTACGGTGTTCGTCCGATTGGTGAGCTCGAGA
>JBLINP010000258.1:0-6824 GCA_047639415.1 Planctomycetota bacterium
CTGGTCGGTACTCCAAAACTTAGACCAAGCTCCAGGCGCGCCTGCGTACTTCGAGCAACCTAGTTCGCGTAGTGGATGACCTTCCGTCATCACGCATGCGCTCATCTTCATACTTAGGGGAGTTAGGATTCTCTCCTCTATGAAGCTTGTGGCGCTCTCACCTGTGACGACCTCGATAAGTGCAGTCAGGGTGTCCGTGCCCTGGTCCGAATAATTGAATGCACTTCCTGGAGTAAAGCCGAGTTCTATTCCCGCGCCGAGTTCAGCAACGGCCTGAATCCCGCCTTGTTCATTCAGCTTGCTTAAGTCCGCATTGAAAATCTGTGACATCGGCAATCCACTCGTGTGCGTGAGCAAGTGTTTGATCGTAATGTCTTTTGAACCCTCTACGTCAAAGGCTGGAAGGTACTTTGAGATGGAGTCATTGAGCTTGAATCGCTTCTCCTCAAGTAGCATCCAAATCGCCGTACCGATGAGCGGTTTGGTCATCGAGCGAACACAAAAGACACTGCCCGTTTCCATCGGAGATTCTGTTTCGACGTCACGTATGCCGTAGGCTTGGTGCAAGATCGATGAGCCGTTAACGATCACCATCAGTTCGGCACCGACGATTTCGTTCTCGTCGACGAAGCCCTGGACGAGCTGATCCAAGACGTCGAGGGCTTCCGGGGAGACGCCCTCCGCCAATGCAGACGACGCAGGGAAGGGCCTTACCGAAGTTTCTAATTCTTGTCGGGGAAGGCCAGCGAAAATCGAGGTGAGGAGGCAGAAGACGAGGGAGAAATGAAACATGAAATTAGGCTTTGGATGGAGTGCGGGAAGGGGAGCATCTGACAGCTTCTGCGTCGGTGGGTACCTAGTAGCCTCAGAAATGTTTAAAAACTTTCGAGTGAGCCGACCCTGAGGAATGCGTGTTCGCTTCATCCGCGTATGCTTAGAGCTATGCGCCTTTTAGCTCTCTTTGCGTTCGCCATTTCGCTCTCCACGGCTTGTGTTTCTGCAACCAACGAAGGGGCTTCTTCCAAAGTCCCCGCAACGTCTCCAGAGCGCCCCGTTCCGATTCATCACATGCCGCCTCCGACCGAAAATTGGTTGGCGGATGACTCGGAGATGACGAACAAGCAACGTCGCAAGCAGTGGATGAAAGATCGTCACCTGGCTGCTCCCGATTTTGATTGGAAAGCAGTCGAGCGTGCTAACGGTGAACGCCAACGCATCAAACGCAATGCCTTGTCCAAGATGGCTGTCGGACTTGCGAACCCGTGGACGGAACGCGGCAGTCGCAATCAAGCGGGTCGCATGCACGTGGCGGCGTTAGCGCCGGATGGTTTGAGTCTGTACGCAGGCTCATCTAAGGGCGGCGTTTGGAAGGGTGATTTGAACGGAAGCAATTGGACTCCGATTGGCGACAACCTCTACGGTGGAGCGCATTGGCTGGCCGTCGTTTCTGGCGACCTGCCTGCCGACCCTCCGGTCGTCTTGGCCGCAACGGACGGCGGAACCGTGAGCGTGACGCGCGACGATGGAGTCACTTGGAATCAGCCGCTTGGTTTTCCGAGCGTCGTCTCTTCATGTCGTCGAGCCTTCGTCACCAGCGACGGAACCGAAACGATCTTTTTGGTTTTGCGTACGAACAATGCAGGCAGCTTGCGCTATCAACTTTGGCGCTCAATCGATAAGGCCGTGAGTTTCCAAGTCGTGAAGGGCATGAATACATTCGCCGGCGATGCATGGGGCCCGCGTAACGGCGCCGGTCCGATTTTTGTCATTAACGCAACGGGTACGCATCGTTCGGATGACAACGGAACCAATTGGGTCAGCCTTAGCGCGCTACCTTCGAGTGCTACGAGCTGTGAGTTGGCGGCATCGGAAGCTGGCGCTCCTCGGCTCTACGGAATTTACGACATGTCCGGTGGTGAAGAGCTTTGGCGTTCAGATGACGCCGGCCTTACGTGGAGCTACATGCATGACGTCAGCGATTACTGGGGATCGATGACAGCGTCGATCGTCGATCCGGACCTGATGGCTTGGGGCGGTGTCGAAGTTTGGCGTACGACGAACGGCGGCAACAACTTCTCGAAGGTCAACAACTGGTACGACTACTACAACAACGTCGCGAACAAGCTGCACGCTGACATCCCGGGCATGGATGTCTTGCCGATCGGTCCCAACGGAGAGTCCTGGTTTGTTTCAACCGATGGCGGACTGTTTAGTTCGTCAAACGGTCTCAACACGGTGCAGAACATCTCGCTCAACGGTTTGAGAGTTAGCCAGTACTACACGACGTTGACCTCGACGACGAACAACGACCACATTGTTGCCGGCGCGCAAGACCAGGGGTGGCAGCGTGCAAGCCAGCCGCCAGTCGCCTCGGGCTTGATCAACTTCACTCAGGATATCAGTGGCGATTACGGCCACGCGGTTTCGGGGGACGGTTCGCACAAATACGTTTACACGACCTACCCGGGCTTCATTCTTTTGCAAGTGGGCGAAAACAACCCGTCGCTGTATCAAGAGAACTTCCCGGCTAACGAGATCAACGCTTGGTTGCCGCCGCTGACGGCCGACCCCGACTTTATCGGGCGCTTTTACTTTCTCGGCTCGCAGATTTGGCAGTATCGCTTGGTCGGCGGCAGCAACGATTGGGTGAAGACGGTCTACAGCACTCAAGACTTTGAGCAATCGAGTGGTGAGTACTTAACCGGCATGGTGTTCTCTCCGGTCGACGTGAACCGAGCGTATGCGGTAACCAGTCGCGGCCGGTTGTGGTACTCCAACGACCGGGGCATCACTTGGACGCAGTCCAGCAGTACCGGACCTGGTCCGCAGTATTTTTACGGAACTGCAATCGCTGCTTCATCCACCGATATCGATACCGTTTGGGTGGGTGGCAGTGGTTATGGCTCTCCCGCAGTTTGGCGTTCGACTAATGGTGGCGTGACTTATCAACCGTTCTCCACCGGCTTACCGTCCACTCTGGTTTACGGCCTAGCAGAATCTCCGGACCTCAACGGCACGCTGTTCTGCGGAACCGAAACGTCGGCCTATCGCCGCGACCTCGGTTCGTCGATGTGGGTCGATATCACGGGTAACGATGCACCGGTCACAACCTATTGGTGTGTCGAAGCGGTTGAAGGCCAGGGCGTCATGCGCTTCGGCACCTATGGTCGCGGAATCTGGGATTACAGCTTAGAAGCGGAGTGTGGTTACTCGCCCTTCGGATTGGCGCTCGACGGAGCGAACACTCTGTTACTCGACAACGGTTCGGGAACGCAAATCGGAACAGCGCACCAGTTCGTCACGAGCGGCGCAACGCCGTCATCAGTCGGCATCTTGGCTTTCTCTCCGTTCGACGCCTTCGTGCCTTTCCTCGGCGGAACCTCGTTGCTCTCGGCACAAAACTTCCTGTACTGGTTGCAGGCCTCCAACGGATTCGGCGTCGCTACCCGCACGCTCAACATTCCGAACGATCAATCCCTCGTTGGCGTTCCGATCCACTTCCAAAGTCTGTTCCCGGATCCGCAGCAACCCGACGAATGGGCTTTCTCGAACGGCCTGCGCGGAGTTATCTGCGAATAGGTTTCGAGCTTTAGAGCGCGTTCATTCGAATTGCGACGCGCGAAAGATCGCGTCCGCGATAACGCTGGCAAAATCTAGTTGGCCCAATGCGACTCTGCACAAACCAAACGAAATGAGCAACGCCGCCTAGCGTCATCTGGGCGGCGTTGCTTGCTTTTGTATGCTGGGGCGCGGTCGCAACTGAATAGGTTTTGTTCGGCGGCTATGGATATAGGCAATGACGAAGACAGCCTTATTGATCGGCAATTCAGATGGCATCGGGAAGGCGCTCACGAGCAACCTTTTGAACCGAGGTTGGAAGGTCATTGGTGCTTCGCGAAGCAATTTGTCTGTCGGCTTCGAGAACTATGAGCATCATGTGCTCGATGTTTGCGATGCCAGCTATCCGGATCAGTTAGCGGAAGTAATCGAAGGCCGCGAGCCGGCGCTGTGCATCTACTGTGCCGGAATTGGAGAAGGCTTCGATCCGAATGACCTCCGCTCGGGCGAACGAACCTTCCAAACGAATCTGATGGGGATGGTGATCACTTTGCGGGTCGTATTGCCATCGCTCCGCAAGCAAGAGGGAGCGGTGTTCGCCGGTTTGTCGAGCATGGCCGATGCAGTTCCGAATCCCGGGGCGCCCGCTTACTCGGCATCCAAATCCGGCATGAGCTTCTACTTGGAAGGTGTCGCGAAACCCCTGCGATCGATCGGCGTACGAGTGTCCAACGTCCGGCTCGGTTTCGTCGATACCAAAATGGCGAAGGCCGCTGTGAAGCCGTTCATAATTTCGACTGATCAGGCCGCCGAACGAATCCTGACAAAGTTGCTCGCGAAGTCGCCCGCCGTTCGAATCAACCTTCCGTGGCGATCGGCGGCGTTGTTGCGAGTTATCGCAATTCTACGCGGCATTTGGGTCTTCCCAAGTATCCGGTAAGGCCGGTGATCCTACGAAAGCGCGCTGTGGTTTAGCGCAATCATCTAGCCCGAATTATTCATGAACACGCGGACCAAACACCACGAACGACCGGCACTGCCGGTCTATTGGTTCCTGCTGGCACTTTGCAGATACTGGCGTCCTCGACGACCTTACAAGGTCGTCTGCGGGGCCAAGTATCTGCAAAGTGCCAGCAGGAACCAATTCGAGGCGTTTTGCCTCGCGGTTCATGAATAATCCGGGCTAGCGCCGCGAAGAGCGGATGACCCAACTCGTGAATACCCAAATTGATGCCGTCGAACATGCTGCGGTAAGGCTCTGTCGAAACCGCATGCATGTAGAGCACGTAAGCAAAGTAAGCCAGCAGGGGAATTCGCGCCCACCAGAGCCTTCCGGCGCACCATGACTCCATTTCCGACCGAAGCTGTGCGAACAGTCCACTCTCGATGCTCTCATGCTCGGTCGGTTGCGCATCGGTCAAATTTGAGTCTGCTCTCGCGGTAGGCGATGTGCTTTCAACGCGACGAGCGCATCTCGGACACACATTGGGAGCGCGTCCATCAGATGTAGAGTGAAAGGCGTTCAAGCAATGAATGCAGAGCACCCGCTGACTCGTATTCGTCCCTGATTTAGTCTGAAGGTCGCTCACAGCAAAAACCCGTTCGACCAATCGGTGCGAATGACTTTTGCCAAGCTGCTGGTTATTCGAGCGGCGAGCCGGAATGGCGAAACGACGCCCCATAAATCATGGTGCGCAACGAATACCGAGCCTGTCGAGGCGGTTACTCCAACTGGAAAACCTTCTCACCCAGATCCGCTCCCAACTCGATTTCCGAGATATCCGTAACGACGGTACCAATCATTGGATTGGCAAACTCAATTTCGTAATGGAATGGAAGTAGCATGCCGGATACGTCGCGAAAGTCGCTGAAGTGAGCGCGTCTGCCCATTCGTCCCATCGGCGAGAGCAATAGGTCCGCGACGGCGAGTAGGCGTCCGGAATCGACGCTGACAAAAAGTGTCGAAGCCGGAGCTGTGACGTCACCGGTACGGACTAGAAAGGCTTCTTCATTGCCGAATCGAACTTTTTGAATGACCTCGAGCGTTGAGTGCCAATCGCGCCAGTTGCCGAATCGGGCGAAGTCATTTTCCTGACGTAGGGCTTGAGCGCGTGCGCCTTCAATTGTGGTGAGCGTTTGATTGACGTCTTCATACCGGACGGTTTCGCCGTCGTAAGCGACGCGCTCGAACAACTTCCCGGCGACGAATTCGTAACGAAATTTGTTCGGCCACTCGAGAAGCGACTCGATCTCGCCGCTAATGTTTTGTGCGTCGATGGTGGTATGCCCGCGCACGCGAATGGGTCCAAGCGTTTCAACTAGATCCAGTCGGTGCACTTCGGCGATGCGTTGCGCCAAATCATCAACACTTGGCAAGAGCTCTGAAGGCTTGAAGCGATACTCCATATGATCACCAATGTGATACCCGGTAACTTCGCCATTCGATGATCGATCAAATTTCAGAACGGTGCTGGGATCGGACTTCAATTTCCAACGGTCTTCGCCGATGAAGACGAGTGGAACTACGCCTTTTCCAATGATTTCCAGACTCATATCATCGCCATCTCGAACGATTCCTCGATACAAATCGCCTGGGCCTTCCCAGTAGTAGCCGAGATATTGATCAAGGGGTGGCGCCGCTTGATTGGGGTCATACGGCACGCCAAGGAAAAGCTGGCCGAGCGCTTCCTCGACTTGCAATCCCGACATGGTTCCGCGCGACTGGGTGAAGTACAGAACCATCGCGTTTTGCTCGGGGAAAACCCAAGCGTGAGTTCCATCTGAACCGGTATGACCAAAGACGACGACCTCGCTTTTGCCGTTATCATCCGTTTTAGCCCACAATTGCATCAACGATCCGTAATGGGTCTTCAACTCGGGAAAGCCTGTCGGGCTACCGAGGGGATACTTTCCGGGTGAGAGTGCTTTGCGAACGTTGGATGCGCGTAGCAATCGAGCTTCACGTGAACGGCCCTTGCGGCTCCAGAAATCCATGAACCGCGCGTAGTCTTCCAGGGTTGAATAGAGACCTTGCGAGCCAAGAAAGAACGGGAAAATAGGCGGCTGGTCGGTACTCCAAAACTTAGACCAAGCTCCAGGCGCGCCTGCGTACTTCGAGCAACCTAGTTCGCGTAGTGGGTGACCTTCCGTCATCACGCATGCGCTCATCTTCATACTTAGGGGAGTTAGGATTCTCTCCTCTATGAAGCTTGTGGCGCTCTCACCTGTGACGACCTCGATAAGTGCAGTCAGGGTGTCCGTGCCCT
>JBLINP010000259.1:0-6797 GCA_047639415.1 Planctomycetota bacterium
CGCAGACGACCTTGTTAGGTCGTCGAGGACGCCAGTATCTGCAAAGTGCCAGCAGGAACCAATAGACCGGCAGTGCCGGTCGTTCGTGGTGTTTGGTCCGCGTGTTCATGAATAATTCGGGCTAGATCGTGATCGCGCTGGGCGGAGGCTTCTGCTTCAAGATTGAACGGCATCACGATCTCATCTGGCACGGAACCAAACTTTTGTATGAATGGTTCCGGTTGACAAAACGGTTGATGCGGGTCGTTGAAGTGCAAGAACAAGAAGCTGCGGCGATGCGCGTTGGACGCGAGCCACTCAATCGCCTTGTCGAGGTTCTCGTCGGCGACGACAACTTCCTGGGGAACAATATACGAGACGTCGAATCCCTGGTCGTAACCACTTCCGTAAAGCGGCGCTTTGTAGGCAATCGCGTGCGTGGTCCAACCATGCGAGCGAAAACGTTCGGCGAGAGTTTCGAAGCGAGTGGGAAGTCGCTTGAACGGCGCCGCTGTCCAAACGCCGTGTCGCGATGGAGTCAGTCCCGTAAATATCGACGCGAAAGATGGGCAAGTCCAGGTCGTGTTGCTGATGGCGTTTTCAAAGCGTACGCCGTCCTCCGCCAATTCGTCGATGCGTGGCGATGTCGAGCGCTCGTAGCCGTAACTCGACAATCGATCCGCGCGCAGCGTATCGACAGCGATCATGATGATGTTGCTCGGAGACGCCGCGTCCTTGGCAAAATGAACGGTGGGGTTGCCCCACATCGGATGCGCTTCACCCGTTTGCGCGCGCGTCTTCAATACCAGCCGACCCGCTTGTCCTGCGAACATTGAAAGGTCGACTTCAGCCTCGTGCCATTGCCACTCCTCAGGTCGGGCACGCAAGGTTTGCGACCAAAGCAAATGCATGCCATCGTCGGTATGCCACTCGATTTCGAAATCCGCTGCGGAACCGATCGACGACTCGCGGGATAGCGCAATCGCGAAGCGCAAGGTCGCATTGGGTTCAAGCTGAACCCCGAAGTCGAAATCCGTCGGCGGCGGTGCGTAAAGCGCGTGTCGAAAGGAGTAATTTCCGGCCTCTGGTCCATTGGCGTGAAGCGGGGGGAATTGCCCGAACTTGCGAATTCCGAGTTCAGGATTCGCGTCTTCAGCGAGGTCCATGGCTTTGACCAGCGCGATGGACTCTTCGCGACTTGGTTTCAATTGAAACAAACGCGCATTGTCGAACCATGAGCGAGTAGCCGCGACGCTGTTCTTCTCCGGTGAGAAGAAGTTCTTGGAACTGCGGTCCGTACGCCAGAGCACGATCACGAGCGCGCGGGTATAGGACATCGTTCGAAATGAAACCGAACCGGGTTCCCAACTCGCGTTTGAAGCGGGGTCGGGTGGCCAGTGGACCTTGAGCAGAGCGTTACTCGTGTGCCCTCCGTCGGTCAGAAGTTCATCCACACCCGCAAGCTTGTCGGCTTCCAATATTTCAAAGTCGACGCTGAGTAGACCGTTGGTTTTAACGCTGCGTTCGAACAGGTAGTACGTGTTCGGTTGCACGGGAATAACCCAGGCCGCGCGCGGCTTCCTACGTCCGGTGTCACTTAGAAGGAAGGATCGACCGAACTCCGTCTCGACGATCGCTTCGTCCACATCGTTGAGGTGACCGGCTTCCGCGATGTTGTACTCCTCGAAATCCTCGGAGAAGACGACTTCGCTCTGAATGCTTTCCAAATCTTTGAGATCGCTTGCGGCGGAGATCTCTGTCAATGGCGATTGAATGGTGGCCGCGTCCAAAAGATCCGACAAACGAATCGAATTGGGAAGGTCCAGCGTCGGGCTATGTGAGTCGTCGCACGCTGTACAGAGCAGGAGCAGTGTACTTAGGGTGAATTCAAGAGCACGTTTTCGACGATTCAAGGGCAGGTCTGCTTGCGATCTATTCACCACCGACCCGAGTCTATCGCAAGAAACGAAGCCTGAGGCCTAACAAGTATGGGCAAGCTGCAAATGCTCTCGCCAAGCTTTTGGATAGGGCTTGCCGGTCCGCCTTTTCGAAAGCATGCGCCGAATGTCGCTCAAAAAGGACTTAGCACGACGCTGATTCTTCGCCACCTACGACGGCACGGAGATTGACTATGCGCCCACTGGCTTTAAGCTTCCTCGCTCTCCCAACGGATCTCTGCACACAACCCACGAGAAAGCAAAACATGGCACGTCGAATAGATTGGTATTACCACCGCAAGTCGTGAACGGGCTGCAAACGCTCCGATGCCTTTATTGGCGATCGGGGCCTCACCGTCCGTGAGACGGTGGATGCTCGTAAAACTCGAATTGGACCCGATGAACTCGAAGAACTCTTCGCGGATTCGAGCCGGATTTTGGTCTCTAAAGGCAAAAAGACAATCGTGGTCGATTTGAAGAAAGACGCGCCAGATGCCGAGGAGTTGAGCGCGCTCGTGCTTGGTCGCAGCGGTAACCTCAAGGCGCCTTCGATTCGCATGGGCAAGACTTGGATCGTCGGGTACGGCGATGTGACTTGGACCGAGCACTTCGATTGATCGAACGCGGCGATTAGCCCGCTCGTCTCAACGATCTATAGCTCTAATTCGAGGCGCGGTCGTTCGTCGGCCGACAGGGGAGCAGATTCGGCAAAGCTCCTCATCTCGCTGGTGAATTCGGGCAAGTTGACACCCATGTAAATTGGGCCGAACTGCCTGGCCGCGGCCTCGAGTCGTCCGGTTCCAAGTTTGGAAAGCTTGGCTAAACCCGCCGGCTGTTGCATCGGAACCTTGAGGCTAGCAGCCGCGCACTGGATCAAGCCCTGAATGAAACTCGCATGTCGTTCATCGTGCTTGGCCACATGCCAAATGCTTTCCCAAGCTTCATGCGCTTCCCACAAATAGCCGTGGTTGTAGAGATCGACGCCGAGTAAGTAGGGCTCGTTGTCGCGCCAATCTTCGGGCTCGATGTGTGGAGGCGGAACTTCCGACTCTTCGCTGTAGGAATGACCCTTTGGATCGCGAGTGGGGTGCGGGTCGCGTCCCGGCAAAAATGCGTAGGGCGGAAATTCAATGCTCGGCGCGTATCGAAGCAGGCTCATTGGGCAATCAACTCGGTGAGAGTGTCGGCCACGCGCTCAGGCGAAATGTTGCCCATGCAGACTGGACCTTTCGGATGTGTGCAACGGCGTGAAAAACATGGAGCGCAATCGGGCGAGTCCTCGGCGCGTAAAATTGGATGGTGGGGATCAGGAGCGGCCGGCCAGGGTCCGGTGCGGGCTTCGGATTGCGGACCGACGAGAGTGACGACGCGCATTCCGTTCGCGGCAGCCAAATGCATCGAACCGGAATCGGAGGCCAGCATCGGTATCGAACGGCGCGCGCATTCCGCGAAGAAGGCGCTCGCTTCGCGAAGATGGTTTTGATTGATCCAATGACTAAGACCTGGGCGTGATCCGAGCGCATGTCGCAGGTGATGACCGTGATCTTTTTCGCTGGGCCCCGACAGCAAAAGCACAGCCGTTCCTCGCGCTAAAAGTTGGCGAACCAAATTCTCGTAGTAGTGGGCGGGCCATGAGCGCACGTCGCCGGGAGTGGCGAGGTGAAGCACGACGGGCTTCGTTTTGGAACGCGGAAGCCGTTGGTCGGCGAGTTCCATTCCGCGTGCAATTTCGACGGGCGAAAGGGCCGGGTCAAACCGCGGCGTGATCGTGGCTGGGTCGATGTCGAGCGAAGTGAGAGTAAATTCGGCGAGGGCTAAAGTGCGCTGAATGGAATGAGCTTCGCCGTTGGGCATCGGCGGCGCCCACTCGTTGCAAGAACGGGCGCCGGAGGATTCGCGCCAATCCGATTTAGCCAATCCAAGTCGCCGCGGAGCGCCCGAGACATAGTTGACGCCTGCGCTCTTCCAATTGCCCTGAGCGTCGACGATCAAATCTGCGCCATAATCGCCGAGTTCGCGCCGCAGCTTCCACCAGGCACCCAACTTGCCCTTGCGCTCGAAGAGGAACACGCGGTCGAGTCCGGGCAATTCCTGGAGTAAGCCTGCGAATTCCGACTGTACGACCCAGCTGATTTGGGCTTCGGGCAGCGCGGCCCGCAGAGCATGGAACAAGGGTAAAGCGCACACGACGTCGCCCAGATGGGAGAGCCTGGCGATCAGGATGCGCTGCGGAGTCATGCCCAAGAAACTACACCCTCTGGACACGCTTAGTAGGCGTCTGATCTCAAAATGCTCGCAATTTGAGTCGTCCGCGCAAATCGGGTTGCCGAGCGTTGCGTTGTTTAATCGAGTGGGTTCGGTAGTTTCAAGGAGCCTTGAATCTCCTCTTTGATCTAGACGGCACGCTGACAAATCCCGAGCAGGGAATTACCGGCTGTATTTTGCATGCGCTCGAAGCGCTGGGGCAATCGCCCTTGCCGGAGCGCCACGAGCTTCGCTGGTGCATTGGTCCGCCACTGCATGAGAGTTTCCGAGCGTTGCTGGAACCTTCGGACGAGGCGAACGTGCAACGAGGTATCGAGCTTTATCGCGAACGCTTCACCGACATCGGCATCTTCGAGAACGAGATATACGAGGAAGTTCCGGATGGATTGACGGCTCTTCGGAAGTCTGGACATCGACTTTGGGTGGCGACGTCCAAACCCTGGGTGTATGCGCGTCGCATTATCGAACACTTCGACCTGTCGGATCATTTTCAAGTTGTTTACGGCTCTGAACTTTCCGGCGTCAATACGCGCAAAGCGGATTTGATTAGAGGCATTCTGCGTGATGAGAATCTCGATCCTGCCAGCACGCTCATGATTGGCGATCGCTCCCAGGACATAGCGGGAGGGCTGGCCAACGGCTTGCAAACGATCGGCGTGACTTGGGGATTCGGTAGCGAAGGTGAGCTTCGGGATGCTGGTGCTCATCACATTGTGAACTCGATGTCGGCAATCGCGACGCTTGTGGAGACGACATGAAGATTCGACGCATCTCCACCAAACTCGTACTCGCGGTTCTGGCCGCGGTCGTCTTGCCCTTCGGCGGCTTCGCGCTTTACGTCGATCAATACGTTTCGTGGCGTTCGCTCGAGGCGGTCAAGCAAGCGGTTTTGAGCTTGGTGACCGACGTGACCCGCGCGGTGGATGAACAGTTAGACGATCAGCGCCGGCAAATGGAATTGTGGACTGCAGAGCCGCGCACGGAGCGCGCGCTGGCGGAGGCTGGAGACGAGAGCCTCGGCGTCGCCGAGCACTTACTCATCGCTCGAGCGAATCCTTCGAATTCGGGTAGTTTGCTCGAGCAGCAAGTCCTGGCTTTCGATCGTTACATGGCCAGTCAGTCGGCTTTCGATTTATTACTGCTGGTGGATTCCGCCGGGAAATTGGTGGTTTCGAACAGTCGAGCGAGTGACGGATCCGAGCTTCCCGAAGAGTTGCTCCAAAGAATCATTGATTGGGACTACTCGACTGAAGATTGGTTTGCAGAAGCACTGGAATCGGGGCGAGCGCAAGTTGATCAACACCGCTCGCCATTGCTCGAGTCGCCAAACCCGCAGCTGTCGGTGAATAGCCAAGGTGCTTTTCATGTCGGACTAGCCCGACGAGTTGGCGAGGGCCAAGGCGTTGTTTTCGGACTGATCAATTGGAAGGTCTTCAGCGACCTGCTTCAGGCTCCATTGATGCGCGACTACTTTCGAGGAATGGTACCGGAGGACGTCGTACCTTCGCCGTACGCCTGGATTTGGGGCGCCGATGCAGACACGATTTTGGCTCACCAAGATCCCGGTTTGATTGGCGTTCGCGTTTCCGGCGAACGCATTGGTTTGACGACGATGGTGGAGGACGCGCGCTCGGGCGTTCCGGGACAAGCGGGCTTGTTTCGTGAATACGAGTTCAACGGCGTACATAAAAACGCGGCCTTCAAGCAGTGTGCTTTGCCAGCAGACGGAGGTTTTGGTTGGTACGTCGGCGTCGGAATCAATAACGACGACATCTACGCAGCAACCACCGAACTCTCAGAGGTTCTGTACAAGGGTACGGCGGTTGTTTTGTTGGCCGGCGTGCTTTGGATGATGATCATTGCGCGACGCACGACGGTTCCGATTCGAGAGCTTCAATTGCATACGCAGCGCGTTGCGGACGGCGACTTAGATGCTCGCATTCAAATTGATTCGGCGGATGAGTTGGGGGACTTAGCTGACGCCTTCAATCGCATGACGCACGACCTATCCGAGAACAGGACTGCGCTCGTCAAAGCGGAGAAGGACGCGGCCTGGCGCGAAATGGCGCGGCAAATTGCGCACGACATTAAGAACCCGTTGACGCCCATCAAGTTGTCGTTGGATTTGTTACGACGAGCGAAAGCGGACCAACGCGGCGACTTTGAATCCATCCTGGAACGCACGATGGGCTTGATGGAACGACAAGTCCAAAACCTGCGCGAGATCGCTACGGATTTTTATGAGTTCACGGGTGGACGCAAACCAAGGCCCGAAGTGTTGAGCGTGCCTGCGCTCGTGAATGAAGTCACTCTGCTTCATCAAGCTTGGGCGGAATCGCGTGGAATCGAACTGACATCGAATTTAGGAGACGAGCTTGTTTGGGCCGATGCGGGCAAGCTGCGGAGGGTATTGACGAATTTGATATCGAACGCCTTCCAAGCGATGACCGAGGGCGGGAAGCTCGAGATCAAAAGTTCAACGATTGCAGGTGTAGGTGAATTGCCGGCGCGCGTTCGAATCGAGTTCATCGATACCGGCTCGGGATTGACTCCCGACGTAATCGAACGATTATTTGAGCCGTATTTCACGACGCGCAGCGAAGGCACTGGACTTGG
>JBLINP010000260.1:0-6760 GCA_047639415.1 Planctomycetota bacterium
GTGTCGCCGACGACGTTCTGTTTGTCGAATTGGATGTTCGGCAACGAGCGACCCGCGACGGGCAGGCCGTCAAGAGCCACTAACCGCCAGGAACTGCCAGGCAGAATCGATTCCGGCTTGAGTGCGGGATCGATCGACCTGCAGGCCGTCAGCGCAAAGCAAAAAGCGCTGCCCAAAATCAGGTAGCTAATCGTTCGTGCAAGGCTTTCGGCGCTGGAGCAGATCATAAACACGAGTTTCACTCTATCCTGATGGTTCCTAGTTCGTGAGGGTCGTACCCGATATTGAATCGGGAATTCGCTCGGCCTTTGTTATTCGCTCTTGCCTCAATCACGCCATGATCTTCAAGCAGTTCTATCTCAGCTGTCTCGCTCACGCCTCCTACGTCATTGGCGATGAAAAGACCGGCAAAGCGGTGGTCGTCGACCCGCGCCGGGACATCGAGCCCTACCTCGAATTCGCCAAGGAGCATGGGCTTTGGATCGAACATGTCATGTTGACTCACTTCCATGCTGATTTTTTGGCGGGACACATCGAGTTGCGGAATAAGACCGGTGCGAAGATTTATGTCGGCGCGGCTGGCAAAACCGAATTCGAAAAGACACCGATGGTGGACGGTAAGTCACTCAGCATCGGAGACGTTCGCCTTGAGTTCCTGAGTACACCGGGGCACACGCCGGAGAGTGTTTCGATCGTGGTCTATGACGTCGGACAAGATCCCAAGGTTCCGGTCAGTGTTTTAACTGGTGACACGCTCTTCGTCGGCGATGTCGGTCGCCCCGACTTGATGACGGCGATTGGAATTACAGCGCCCGAGTTGGCCGAGCAACTTTATAAGTCCCTGCACGACAAGTTGCTGAAGTTGCCGGATGAGACTTTGGTCTATCCGGCGCACGGTGCAGGTTCACTGTGTGGCAAAGCGTTGGGCAGTGAAAATCATTCGACGATTGGCGAGCAACGCGCGACGAACTACGCCTTGCAACCGATGAGTGTCAATGAGTTCGTGACGATGTTGACTTCCAATCTTCCCGAAGCGCCGCCTTACTTCTCGTTCGATGCCGAGTTGAATCAACAAGACCGTCCGGTGCTTGGCGAAAACCTAAGCAAGCAATTGGTGCCGCTGGCGCTGGATGATGTTTTGCATCTCCGAAATTCAGGCGCACAGATTTTAGACACGCGGCATCCTGAACAGTTTGCCGCCAGTCATCTACGAGGCGCTCTGAATATCGGATTGAACGGTAAATTCGCCACTTGGGCCGGTTATGTCGTCGATCGGAATAAGAGCGTTGTTCTGGTCGGGGAGCCCGGGGAAGAAGAGCAAGCGCTCATTCGTTTGGGGCGCATCGGATTCGACGACTTGGTCGTTGGTTATCTGGATGGCGGCATGCAGGCCGCTAGCGGTCGGGACGAATTACTGAGCAGCTTTGGGCGCGTGACGGTCGAAGAGTTCGATCGGTTGCGTAGCCAACCGGATGCTCCCACGATCATCGACGTGCGTGGAGTCGGGGAGTGGGAAACGCGGTCCGTCGAAGGCAACTTGAACTTGCCGCTTCAGCAACTTCTCAATCGCCTGGACGAAGTGCCGCGTGATCGGCCACTGGTGCTCTACTGTAAGGGCGCGTATCGATCGGCAATCGCTGCGAGCATTTTGCAACGCGACGGGATTGAAAACGTCGTTGATCTCCTCGGTGGATTCGACGCGTGGGACGCCGAACATCCGCTAGCCACAGCCTGATTACTAGCTCAGGTCTTTCAACTCTTTGAGTTTGAGCAACGCTTGAATCGGCGTCATCGCATCGACGTCGATTTCCTCGAGAGCCTGTTCGACAGCGCTCGGTTCACCGCTTCCGAAGAAGGTGAGTTGTTGCGTCGGAGGTGTTTGGGGGATCAACGTCGTTCGAGGTGTCGCTCCCGCAACGAGTGGCGCCAATCCACCCGCTTCTTCTTCGAGGTGCGCCAAGATTTCTTGAGCGCGAGTTAGAAGTTCACTGGGTACACCGGCAAGACGCGCGACGTGGATGCCATAGGAACGATCCGTTCCGCCTTTGACGATCTTGTGCAGGAAGACGATCTCCTCGCCCATTTCGCGCACCGCCACATTGAGATTGGCGACACCGGGTAGGCGCTCGGCCAATTCGGTGAGCTGGTGATAGTGCGTGGCGAAGATCGTTCGAGCGCCCACGTTGCTGTGGATGTGTTCTGCGATCGCCCAGGCGAGGGCCAAACCGTCAAAAGTGCTCGTTCCACGCCCAACTTCGTCCAAAACGACCAATGAGCGCGGCGTAGCGTTATTGACGATGTTCGCGATTTCGACCATTTCGACCATGAAGGTCGACGCGCCGCGACTGATGTCGTCGCCCGCTCCAACGCGCGTGAAGATGCGATCGCAAATCCCGATCGTGGCCGCCTGCGCGGGAACGAAAGAGCCGACTTGCGCGAGCAAAGCGATCACGGCGACTTGGCGAATGTAAGTCGACTTACCCGCCATGTTCGGCCCGGTAAGAATCGTCAGTTTGGCGTTCTCGTGATCGAGCGTCGCGTCGTTAGGTACAAATGAATCGCAGCTATCCGACCGCTCAATGACGGGATGGCGACCTTCGACAATGTGAATGGCACCATCGTCGTTCACCGTCGGCGCGACGTACTGATACTTGCCAGCGCTTTCCGCTAAGCCCGCATAGACGTCGAGAGTCGCCACGCTCTGCGCCGTATCGAGAACGCGGCCGGCGGCTTTCGCAACGTCGTCGCGCAGTTCAACAAACAGGTCGTACTCAAGATCACGAGAGCGCTCTTCAGACTGCAAGACCTTGGTCTCGTACTCTTTGAGCTCAGGCGTGATGTAGCGTTCCGAAGCCTTGATCGTTTGTTTGCGAATGTAGGTTTCGGGAACTTGGCTGACTTGTCCGCGCGGTACCTCGAGGTAGTAACCGAACACTGAGTTGTAGCCGATTTTGAGCCCCACCAAGCCGGTGCGTTCGATCTCACTGGCTTGGAACTTCGCCATCCAAGTTTTGCCGGCTCCGGCAATCTCGCGCAGTTCGTCGAGTTCTTCGGATACTCCGGGACGAATCACGCCGCCGTCTTTGATTTGAACGGGTGGTTCATCGACGATCGTGTCGGAGATGCGCCGGTTGAGTTCTTCGAGTGGATCGAGTTGAGCCGCTACGTCCATCAACCCGGCGCTCTCAGCGATCGAGAGCTTCGACTTCAAGAGTGGCACAGATGTCAATGAGTCGCCGATTGAGGACAAATCGCGAGCGTTCGCGCGACCGGTCGAAACCTTGGCGATCAAGCGCTCGAGGTCATGCACGCGCCCCAGTTCGTCTCGCAAGTCCTCGCGCAAGAACACCTTTTCGACGAGTTCGGCAATGGCGTTTTGACGGAAGAGAATCGGCTCGACTTTGCACAGCGGAGAGAGCACCCACTGTCGCAACATGCGCCCGCCCATGGGAGTGACGCAAGAATCGATCGAGTCCAGTAGCGAACCCTCGCGTCGCCCGTCTCTCTGCGTTTCGGTCAACTCCAAGCAAGCGCGCGTGGCGCGATCGAGGATCAAGTGATCGGTGGGAACGATCGCTTGTATTGAACGAATGTGTTCGCAGGCTGACCGTTGAGTTTCCTCAACGTACTCCATCAATGCGCCCGCAGCCGGAATCGACATGCAGTCGTCGCTGACTCCAAAACCTTCGAGCGTCGCCACGTTGAAATGCCTGCGCAAACCGCGTTGTGCGGTGTCGCGCTCGAAACGCCACACATCGCGTTCGCTAACACGCGGCCCGAGCATGCGACCAAGTTCGCCAGCTAATTCCGGATGCTGATCTTCAATCCCACTGGGCCACAACAATTCAGCGGGCTGAATTCGCGCAACTTCATCGACGATATTGGCGTGCGGAATCTGACAGACTTGGAAGCGGCCCGTTGAAAGGTCGATCCAAGCCAAGCCCGCCATAGACTCGCCCTTCTTGCGATCGCCGCCAGGCCAAAGACTAGCCAAGTAGTTGTTGGCGCGGGCATCGAGCGCATGCTCCTCCGTCAACGTGCCCGGCGTAACGACGCGCACAATGCCGCGATCGACGATACCTTTGGTTTTGCGCGGATCGGTCAGTTGCTCGCAAATCGCAACCTTGACGCCCATGCGAACCAGTTTGAGCAGATAGCCCTCGGCCGCCTTTACGGGAAAGCCCGCCATCGGAACCGGGTTTTCGCCCTTGGACCTGGAAGTCAGTGTGATCCCGAGTCGACGCGAGGCCTCCACCGCGTCATCGTGGAACAACTCGTAAAAGTCACCCATCCGAAAGAACAGCATCGCACCGGGCTGTTCCTTCTTGGCAGCCCAGTACTGATCCATCATCCCGGTCTTCGGGCGCTTGGCCTTGCCTCCGCGCGGCTTGCTGGATCCGCTTGTTTTGGAGGCGCCAACGTCAGAAGTTGAGTCGGTCGGGGAGGGGCTGGGCTTGGGCATGGGGGCGCGAGGGGGCTCGGGGCGCGCCAGTGTATCGGGACAATTCTGAGTTGCGATTTCAGGGTCTTTAAAGACTCGAGAGCGCCGAGCCCCAAACCGCTGGAACCGGGCAATCGGCGAACTGACTGGCATCCGTGTTGTTCCCGCGAGCTAAACAACTTCCGCTCCGCCGCTTAGAAGCGGATTCGTTGATTGAGGCCCTGCGACCCTGCAAAACCTCGGCAGGCCCATACCCGACCGGGACTTAGCTTCGACCGAACAACACGGTTGCCAGTCAGTTCAGAAAGTCTGTTTGGGGGGGTGATTTCCAGCCGTTTCGGGCCAAAGGAACCTTGGTTCAAGCGAGATTCTCCCTTTCTTGGACTGTGATGGGGCGGCGTGGGCCCACGAAAACATGGGTCTGCGCCACTTTCTCCATCAACTGCAAACAAACCGGATGGGACAGCGTAGAGCTTCTCAATCCGTTCATCCCATTCTCCTGAAGTTTGGACACTCTCTGATGAGAAGCCCTGGTAGGCGAGCCGGGGCTTCCTGTCGTTAAGGGCTGCCCTTCAGAGCCGCGAGCGCGAAATAGCTCTCTCTGCCCGGCCCGGCGCCTCCTCCTGGGCTCCGTTCGAGGGTCGCAGAGAATCAATTTCAGCGTCCGGAGTTTTAACAGCGGCTCCGATCGAGCGGAATTCATCGCGAAAAGCGAGTTTTTAGACCGGTTGCGCCGGGCTCCACTCCGAAATCTGTTCGGGCGCCCTCGGGCCCCATAGAGTTAGGCTCTCCGCGTGATGCGGCAACCGCCGGGAAGTTTTTCGGCGCAAGCCCATCCAAGCCGGCCGGTGCTCGTCACCACCACTCGCTCGTACCCCAACTGCAACCCTCAACTTTTTGAACGTGTCCAAATATCTCGTCACCGGCGGCGCCGGCTTTATCGGATCCCATATCACCTCGGCCCTCGTTGAAAGAGGAGACCAGGTGCGCGTGCTCGACAACTTGTCGACGGGTGATGAAGCCAATCTTGCTCACCTTGAAGTCGGTGAACTCGGAAGCGGTGCGCCAGTCGAAATGATTCATGGCAGCGTGACGAATGCCGCGGACGTGAAGGCTGCGTGCGAGGGAGTTCGCGGTGTTTTTCACGAAGCCGCGCAGGTCTCCGTTCCGCAGAGTCTTGAGAATCCAGTTGAGAGTTACGGGATCAACGTCACCGGAACTTTGATGGTTCTCGATGGTGCGCGTCGTGCCGGAGTGGAACGTTTTGTATTCGCCGCGTCTTCAGCTGCTTATGGAGATTCAGTGGATCTGCCCAAGCATGAAAAGATGACGCCCGATCCGGTTTCGCCCTATGGAACGGGCAAATTGGCCGCCGAAGAATTGCTGCGCGTGTTTGGCCGCTGTTATGGCATGCGAACGGTAGCCCTGCGCTACTTCAACATCTTCGGTCCGCGGCAAGCCGATGACAGTCCTTACACCGGCGTGATTGCGTTGTTTGCGCGCGCGCTCTTCACGGGCAATGCCGTGAGTATTTACGGAGATGGAGAGCAAACTCGCGACTTCACGCATGTGAGTAATGTCGTTCAAGCGAATCTGTTGGCGCTCGAAGCGGAGGTAGAACCCGGCTCCGTTTTCAATGTAGGAACCGGCGTCCAGGTTTCGGTGAATCAACTCTACGCCCGAATGGCGGAGTTGCTTGGATCCGATTTGAAGCCCAATTACCAACCCGCTCGCCAGGGAGATATTCTCCACAGCCTCGCCGCAGTGGCGAAGGCGACGAGCAAACTGGGTTATGCACCCAAGGTCTCATGGCAGGACGGTTTAGTTGAAACCGTCGACTGGTATCGGACCAGGTTTTCGAAAGCGCCGGCTTGAGCAAAGGCTCGCCGGCTTTTCAAAAGTTCAATTCAGGCAGGCGACCAATGCGTCGCTTTAGCAGTAGATGTCTCTCGAAGTCGAGGTCGATCCGTCCGTTTTAGAGTTTGAGTTTTAGTTCGCTTGACGTGTGGGCTGCAGATTGCTCATGCGGCGTGCGTCGAGCTTGCGGGCTTCAGATCGCGTGACCAATTGCATGTGGTCGCAGTACGGCTCGGGGCAAGTCAGCGCGATCACGCGGCGAGCTTTGCCTTCGACGGCATGAACGGGGATCAGGGCGAAGTCGCACCTGGGGCAGAGGTATGTGTTGGTGTTTTTCATTGGTTTCATCTAGCAGTAATACTGTTCCTATCGGAGTTGGTTACGGAATGCTGTAGGTTTCGGGACCGGAAACCAGGTTCTCGGACCCCTTTCGAGCGGGAGAGTAGCGGCTGATTGTTTAGA
>JBLINP010000261.1:0-6689 GCA_047639415.1 Planctomycetota bacterium
CTGCCGAGCGCCGCCAGCAACGTGCGAATCGCAATCGACGAAGTTCCGGGCATCCCCGTCGTCACGGGCTTTCTCGCAGCCGACGAACGCGGGAATCTGACAACGCTCGGAAGCAACGGTTCCGACCTAACGGCGCTCTTCGTCGCCGAAGCGATCGACGCCGAAGAGGTTCAACTGTGGAAGTGCGTGGCCGGAATTCAAACGGCGGATCCGAAGCTTGTCCCGCACGCCCAAACGATCAATGAGATCGGCTACGACGAAGCGATAGAATTGGCGCGCTTAGGCGCGCGCGTTCTGCACAGCGGCGCGGCGCTCGAGGCGAAACGCGCCAACGTCGCACTCAGGCTGCTCGACGTGTCGAAGCCCGATTTTCACGGAACGCGCGTCGTGAGGAGCGCGACGCAAGCGGGCCCGCTCGCGCTCGTACATCGTCCGTCCGAACCAAACCATTCCATCGTTTCGGTGCTCGGATCGAACATCGGCGAAGACTCCACAGTTCGGACGCAAATCGAGAATTGCCTGCAAGCGGAGTCGATTCCAGCGCAAGCGATCGACGTCGGCGCTCACGAACGCAGCCAGTCTTGGCAAATCGAAACCCCGGATCTAAACCGAGCCTTAGCTCACCTACACTTCGTGCTGTTCCAAGCTGAAGGTACGGATCAATCGGCAACAAGGACGCTGCAAAACCAAGTTCCGTGAGGCTCGATCGACTCACGAGGTTTGCAAAGAGGCATCGCGTCAGCCTGCAACATTTTGGAAATCCTCGCTTTCCCGAGAATTGCGTTAGTTGCTTCCGGTTAAACGCGACGCGAGAAATTACGTCCGATCTCGCGATTAGCTCTACGTTTGGGAATGGTCCATTTTCAAGAAATGTAGAGAAGCGATTCGAGTGTTCGGCGCCAGTTTGCAAGTCATGTGCCTACCTCCACGGTCGCTCGCAGTCGGCTAGAACTGTTTTCGACATGACTTACATGGCTGCTGCTGTAGTTATCACGGTCATATTGCTTTTCGTAATCGACGACCGTGGCTGGGATCCCAAAACTTTCATCGGCTTACAGGCAGCGCTCTCAATTCCGTTACTGCTTGTGCACTATTCTCGCCGTTCGCCACTGCAAGCCATCCGTGAGGGGAATCAGGTTAAGTACACATTCAAAAACGCAAACTACGCGAAAGCCTTCGCAACGCTCAATGACGTCACCGTGGACTGAATGAGTAATTGCGCCTAGGACTTCACTTTTCGGTTCATATTCGTTCTGCTGCTGGCGTGTCGCACTTTGCATAGTACGAGACTGAACGGCCGCTTGATCGTGAACTTGCAACAGTCGCGATTCGTGAAGCTGAGCAACGAGATGTGTTGGGGCTCGCCAAACTAGTTGCGGTTTACGAAGGCGGTGAGCCCGCCAAGTACGAGTCGGGATTTGAGCGCGAGGTGGAGCTCTACGCTGGAACGGACATCGATCATTTGCTCGTGGCCGAGCATGAAGACGAGGTGGTTGCGTTCGCTCGCGCCAGGTTGTTTCAGCATCCGGATGATGCACCTCCGAATTGTGCGCCAGAGGGCTACTACTTGTCGGGTGTCATTGTCGCACCTTCGCGAAGGCATTTGGGAATCGCGAAGCTCCTAACCGAGCGGCGAATCGAATGGGCCGCGAAGCGCGCCTCCAAAATTTATTTGGTGCTCAACACGACAAATCGCGCATCGCTCGCGCTTCAAGCTCGGATGGGATTCAAAGAGTTGTCCCGCGAAATGTTTTATCCCGGACTGGATATCGATCCGGGCAAAACGGTCGTGCATGTGCTCGATTTGGCCTGAGTTCGCTGGCTTGCGAGGTTCCCGGCGATTGACTTTCCTGCGAATCCAAACTGGGATTACACGGCGTGTATCGAGGGGAAGCGCAAAAGTATCGATTCCATCGTTCGTATGTGAATCGGAAAGCACTCCCCCGTTTATGGACACAGTGAGACAGCACCGAGAGTTCGACGGTCAAGTTGAGGAGTTCGTATCCACGCGAACTGCCGGACCAGTCGCGGAAGGGCGAATTGGAGATTTGAGGCACTGGCTATGATCAGTACGAGTTATTCGTCCCGATCTGAATCTAATGGTGCGAGGGAGGCCGAATCCCTCTTTCACAATCGGCGCAGCTACGAGAAGATTGCAATCATGACTGACGAGATGAATGAAACGTTCATTCTGGTTCGAAAGGCTCAGAGTGGAGAGCAAGAAGCCTTGGGCCGGTTGCTATCCCGTTACTACGTTCGGGTGCGTGCCATTGTTCGGCAAAGGCTCGGCAGGGAACTGCGCCTTGAATGCGACTCGGTCGACATCATGCAAGAGACGTTTCAAATCGCGGTCAAGAACTTCGACAACTTCGAAGTGCGCGATGACGCCAGCATGATCAATTGGTTGGCGACGATTGCGGAAAACAGAATTCGCGGCCTGGGCCGTTACGTTCACGCCGAAAAGCGAGACATCCGCCGCAAGCGCGCTTTGAAATTCCTTGGCGAGTCGGTAGACGAGGGCGGTGGCGTGCTCGAGCCGGTAACGGACGAACCCTCGCCCATCTCCGTGATCGAAAATGCGGAGACGAAGGAGCAATTGAAGCTCGCTCTGAAATCCCTCAAGCCTGAATACCGAACCGTCGTCGTCCACCGAACCTATTCAAAAGCCAAGTGGTCCGAGATTGCAGAGAAGATGGGTTTGCCCTCGAAGGACGCAGCTAGGCAGTTGCACGCGCGCGCAATCATTAAGCTGACTGAGGTGATCGGGAGCATGAAGAAATCGGGCGACTGAGTCAGTGCTTCGCGCCTATAGTGTTCGAGAACTCGCAATGCATGGATTCGAGCTATGAATGATTCGGAATCGGAGAGCCCAGAGGAGAAGCGGCTGCTCGAGCAATTTCTAGCAGCTAAGCCTGACGGGACAGTTGCTGATTTTGAGTTGTGGGCTAGCGAGCAACCGGAGCTTCATGACGACAGTGATTTGCTCAGCAGAGTGCGCTCTGTTTTTGAAGCGGCAGTTCACACGAGAGAAATCTTGGCGGAGTGGGAAGACCGCCCGACGGAAAGTCGATTCTTTCGTCACGGCTCCGAGCGTGGCGAAAAGAAACAAGAGCGCGAAGGTCCGACCGGAACTGAATCCCTGCGCGCTGGTCAGGTCATTGGCAGCTTTCGTCTGGTGAGTTACATCGCCCAAGGCGGAATGGGCGTTGTCTGGGAAGCCTGGGACGAAAGTCTACGTCGCAATGTCGCGTTGAAGTTCGTGTTGCCCGATCGTCTCAACACCGACGCGTTAGAAAAATTCGCTCGCGAGGCACGCGCCGGTGGACGATCCAATCACATCAACATCGTCACAACTCTGGCCTACGGCGAAGACGACGGTTTCACATGGATCGCTCAAGAGTTAATCGACGGCTCCTTTACCGTTCAGAACTTTCTGACGGACATTCGAGCCACCGACGAGGCTCCACCGGGCTACTACAAGCGAGTCGCCGATTTCATCGCGCAACTCGCCGATGGATTGCAGGCCGCGCACGACGCGGGCGTCATTCATCGCGATGTAAAGCCCAGCAACATCTTGATCACGGTCGATGACACACCCAAGTTGACCGACTTCGGATTAGCGCGAGTGAAAGACGATTCCTTTCTCTCACAAGACGGCGATTTTGCGGGGACTTACTACTACATGAGTCCCGAGCAAGTAACCGCCAAGCGCATGGGCCTCGACGCGCGCACCGATATCTTCAGTCTAGGAATCGTGTTCTACGAAATGCTCACCCTTCGACGCCCGTTCGAAGGCGATACATCGCAACAGATCGCCGCCGAGATCATCACGCACGACCCCCCGCTGTCGTCAGTTGTGCGTTCGCAATGCCCTCGCGAGTTGGCGACGATTGCGAATAAGGCGTTAGAGAAGGATCCAAAGAGCCGCTACCAATCGATGGCGGAGTTTGCAGCAGATCTGAGAAGGCACTTAGAGAACAAGCCAATTCTAGCGCAGCCACCGTCGCTGCTTCAGAAAGCAGCTAAGTGGGTAAAACGCAATCCCGCAGTTTCTGTCGGCGTTTCAATCACGGCGGTTGCGATGGTGCTTGTTCTTTGGTTGTTGAATGAAGCGTATTTTGCGAAAGCAGACGCCCAAGCGTCGAATCAGAGAACGAAGGTCGCAAACTCTAAACTAGCCGACGCGTTAGTGGAGAAAGAGAAGGCAAACGTAAGTTTGGAAAACGCCTTCTCGACTCTAAATATGGAGAGAGACAAGTCGGCTCATACCGTTTATCGCTTAGCGTTGGCACGGGTGCAAAAGGCCTTGGAGGAATCGGATTATGTTACTGCAAGATCGATGCTCAATGATTGCCCTGAAGACCTTCGAGGTTGGGAGTGGAGGCATCTTGAACTAACCTCAAATAGGGCAGTGCACCGGATTGCCGCTCACGACGGCCCTGTCACTTATATCAAGTTTGATCCATTGGGGCGGTGGCTATTGTCAGCCTCGAATAATGGGACGGTTGCCATTTGGGACCATCAGAGTGGGAGCCTAATTCACCGTACTAGTCGACAAGTCGGATTAACCGCAATCCTCGACCGTAAGGGTGAGCGAGTAGTCTTATTAGATTTACTAGGTAGGGTCAGTTTGCTCGATACGCGGACTTGGAAAACTAATCGGAGTACGCTCCGATTGCCTAGGGGGGGCTTTTCAACGGCCCTTGCATTCAATCGAGATGATTCGATGCTCGCGGCCGGCGGAAGGGGTTGGTTGCGTGCTATTGATTTGATCAACATGAACGTACTTTCCTCGTGGGATTTAGAGGAAGGCGGAAACGACCTACCGTTTGCCTGGGACGAACGAAATGCCCTGGCCGTTGCGTTTGCTGGTGATGAACAAAAAGTCTTTAGCTTCACTACGTATTTTGGCGCCTACGAATGGGAAACGACGACAGCCCATGAACCGCGTTTGATTGGAGAAGACCTTGCTGAGACATTTCCATTTATAAGTATGCTTTCTGGTGTGAAGCCTATCGTCTCATTTGCGGAAAAGAATTGGGTGGCGTTCGGCTCAAACGAAAGTCGGGTCACAATCTGGGACTTGGAACAGAATCAAGAAATCTATTCATTAGCTCTAACTCTCGATGGCGAGAACGATGACGATGAGGTGCTTAATCTTGCTCTGAATCCGAGTGAAACATTACTGGCAGCATTTAACCAATCTTCCAATATGGTGTATGTCTGGGATCTGGAGAGCGGCGAGGATCTTTCGTGGAGTCGCGCCTCGGGTTTAGACTCATTTGATTCGCGGGACGTGGGGGCACCTCTCGAATTCTTTCCTGATGGACAACGACTTCTTGTGGCGCACGGGCTCGAACTTGATGTGATAGACGCGTTAATGGGCGAAAAGCTTGAGCGACTTTCTGGACATTCGCATGGCATACTGACCGCCTCTGTTAGCCCAGACGAGAGCTTTCTCGCTTCCGGGGATTCGAGCGGCACCGTTCAGATCTGGAAAGTCTCCGAAGCTAACTCTGTTCAGGAGTATGTCTTGCCAGGAGATTCGCTCGATACCGATCAGGGGTTGTTTCGTCATAGTGCGCACGTAATTAGTCCCTTTGCGGTTCGTGCCAGAGGAGCATTCGGCATGTATGAATCGAATCTCTATCCATTGGATAGCGATGGAGATAAGGAGTTTTCTTCGAATTTCGGAATCCGAAAAGGAAATCGTCGCGAGGTGGTTTTTCTCGGTCCAGAAGGCAGCACTGATCTCGAGAGGCTTGAGTATCGGACTGATGGTACGCTTCGAGTGGGATTGATCCCTGTGAACGAAACCGGAACAGTTGAGTTTCCGGAATTAGTGGTTCCGCAATCCGGAAACTCTACTTCGCAAGGACAGATAGGGGACATTTCCGGAAACTCGCTTGCGGTTGGCAGCTTCAGTATTCAGCCCTATTTGTACGACCTTGAAACGAAAGATCGTCGACGTCTGAGGTTTGACCTCAACGGGACCACTGCGATCAAATTCAACCAAGGAGGATCGTTTTTGGCAATTGGCGATAGAGATGGAAACCTCGTACTGGTGAACGGCACATCCGGGGAGTTGGTGCGCAAATTCAGTACTCAAAAGAAGGGAATTGATGAACTGGTGTTTTCTCCCAATGGCGAGCTTCTGATTAGTGCATCAGGAAATGCGCTTCGATTCTGGGACCTGGAAACCGGTGAGTACGTTGAGAGGACAACTAGCGCTAAAGACGAGATTCAATCCATCGCGTTCAATTCGGATGGACAGCGAATGGTGACGACAGGCTCCGAAGGCCGCGTCAACATTTGGAATCCGACAACAAAAGATCTCCTCGTGTCTTTTAAACTCGAAGGAGTCGAGGATGCAATTTTCGATTCGACCAGTGACCGGCTGTATGCAATTTGCGACGACACGCTAACGATTTGGGAGTCAAATCTCGATCAAGCGCGAGAGGACGCCAAGTTCGTAGCGGGGCACAAGCAATTGGCGGCAATGATCGATGAGGACACCTCTCTTCAGTCCGTTCTCGACAAGATCGACGCATCGGACTCACTTGAAGCTGAAGTGCGAGAGGCCATGAGGATTACCGCTCGTAGCATGCTGGTAGACGAGTAGACGACTTCCGGAACGCGAACGGGGTCGGGAACGGGCGACCTCTAGAACTTAATCCGACCGGTCTCCC
>JBLINP010000262.1:0-6667 GCA_047639415.1 Planctomycetota bacterium
TCATGCACAAGACCGGGCACTGGCTCGGACTGGACGTTCACGATTGCGGCACCTACTACATCGACGGGGAATCGCGTCTGCTCGAACCGGGCATGGTCACCACCGTGGAGCCCGGCCTGTACGTGGCCGCGAATGAAGAAACCGTCGAGGCTCGCTGGCGCGGCATCGGCATTCGGATCGAAGACGACATTTTGATAACCGCGGGCGGCAACGAAAACCTGACCGCGGCGATCCCGAAAGAGATCGATGACGTCGAAGCGGCCTGTCGCGGGTCGGTGCTGGAAAACGCGCGTTAAATCGGCCCCATATGAGCAGTTTGTTCGGGACTGAAGGAGAGCGTTGGCCGCTTTCGCGCGCGGTCGATGCGATGGTCGCATCGGCGCGACGCGCGGGCTTTCCGGCGTTGATATGGTTGGCTGGTGTTGTCTATCCCAGCCTCACGCTGGGCTTCGGAGTGATCGGACCGATTCTGGCGCTCCTGGAAGACAGCACGGGATTGGAATTTCGTGGTTTCGGCGAGCGCGTCACCGAACTCCTAAGTCAGTGGAATGTGGACCCGCTGACACTTCAGCCCACGATTCTCTCCGCCCTCAGCCCGCAGCTCCTTCCCTCGACCTGGATCTCTCTGATTCTGCTCCTTCCGGTGGGCCTCATCATCGCGCGACTCACCGTCGGCTTGGCGCAACTCTCCGAGTCCAGCAAATGGTCCAGTCACGCTAAGGACGGACGCACACCGAGTCTGCCCGAAGTTTGGAAAGCCGGAGCGGGCCTCTCGCTCTCCACGCTGGGCTTGATGCTCACCTTCCCGGCACTCTCCGTTATCGCCGTACTGTTCCTACTCGGCCCGATCGTTCTGCTCCTCACGATCTTCAGTTCGCTCAGTCAGTTCACGTCTCTGCTCGCCATCTTGGTCACGCCCGTCGGCTTGATTGCGATCGCCTATGGCTTCGTGCTTCAAGTCCTTTTGCAGTTGGCCCTCCACAGCTTGGCTCGCAATCGTCGCGGCTTTGCATCCGCCTTGACTCACGCATGGCGCATGGTGCGCAACAGTCCCTGGGGCACCACACGCGCCGGTTTGGTGGACTTGATGTTGCAGTTGTCTCTGCTCGCCATGTTGCTGCACCTGCACCGAGCCTTCAGCTTCTCCAGCCTCACGGCTGATTGGCTTCTACTCGGCTTCTTCGGCGTAATGCGAGCGGGATACTGGGCCTCCACGTATGAAGGTCTCGGTGGTCTTCAAACCGCCAAAAACGAATCCAAACTGAACGTCTAAACTTTTCGGACGAGCTGCACGAATCGAATTCGTGCTCGCACGGCGCAGTGCTGACTGCGCCGTGTACTTTCTCGCCAGCAGTACTTTCTCGCCAGCAGTATCTACTCGCAGCATTGATTGCTCTGCGGAAGTTCTGACTCTGCGGAAGTTCTGACTCGGCAGCAGTTCTGACCCGGCAGCAACCTGTCCATTCGTGACAGGTAACCAGTGATTGCCGAGCAGGACCCGCTTCTGCGGGTTTCGTCCGACCGCCATCGGCCGGAGGAGTGGTGAGCGCACCAGGACTTGAACCTGGGACCTACTGGTTAAAAGCCAGTTGCTCTACCAACTGAGCTATGCGCCCTTGCAAGGCCGGAAGCATACTGAAATGAGCGCGCGGAACAAGAGCGGATCCGCATGAATCCGATGAGCTTTGCTCTCAATTTCACATCGCTCGATCGGAAGCTCGCGAGCCTCGGCTTCGACTCGGCAATTACTCCCGAATCCAAACCCAAAAAGACCGGTCAACCGTCGAGGATTTCCGTCGTCTTCTTCTTCTGAATCTCCCCTACTTTGCCCTCATATTTCTTGAGGCCATCCTGAATCACCGTATGGAGTTTCTTGTTCTCGTCTTCGGTGATTTCACTGCTTTTCAGCATCGCATCGGACTGCTTGTTCAACTCACGGCGTCCGTTGCGCATCGAAACACGCGCTTCCTCGCAGATGTCCTTGACCTTAGCTGCGTACTTCGCCCGTTGCTCGCCCGATAGCGGTGGCAGATTCAGTCGGACGACTTTGCCGTCGTCCTGGGGAGAAACGCCCAGGTCCGACTTCTGCAGAGCCTTGCCGACCTCCTTCAAAAGCGAAATATCAAAGGGCTTGATGATGAGCTGACGCGCTTCGGGCACCGAGATTTGTGCCACTTGAGCGATGGGCGTCGGCGTCCCGTAGTAATCGACTTTGATGTTGTCGATCAAACTTGCGGATGCTCGGCCCGTCCGAATTCCCTTTAGCTGATGCTGCAGGTGCTCGATTGCCTTCTCGAACTTCTTTCCCATGTCCTTCGTAATCGTGTCGTAGCTCATGAGTCGCTCCTAATAGTGGTTCCCAGTTTTTCGCCGCGAACTACGCGTTCAATATTTCCATCGCAAAACATATCGAAGACCACGACCGGAAGATTGTGGTCCTTGCACAGAGTGATTGCAGTCCCGTCCATCACCGACAAGTTATTGGAGAGAACGTCCATGTAGGTCAGTTCTTCGATCCGAGTTGCCGTCGGATCGACCTTCGGATCTGCAGTGTAAACACCGTCGACTTTGGTGGCCTTCAACAGCACTTCGCAGTCGAGCTCGGTGGCTCGCAGGGCGGCCGCCGTATCTGTCGTAAAGTAGGGATTGCCGGTTCCAGCGGCAAGAATGACGACTTTTCCGGCATCGAGGTGGGACAGCGCACGACGCCTCACGAACGGCTCAGCCACCGTGTGGACGTCCAGAGCGGAGAGCACTCGCGGGCGACCGCCCTCTCGCTCAATGGCCTCGGAGAGTGCCAGAGCGTTGATCAAAGTTCCCAGCATGCCCATCGTGTCGGCCGCTGCTCGGTTCGCACCAATCTTGCTGAATTGTGCGCCGCGCAAAATATTGCCGCCGCCCACGACAACTGCGACTTCCACACCCGTTTTCACAACAGCAACAACTTGGCGAGCCACCCGGTTGACTGAATCGGGGTCGATGCCGTGACCAGAATCGGGGTCTCCTAGAGACTCGCCGGAGAGCTTGAGAAGGATTCGCTTGTAAGCCATAGAGGGGATACCTGGGTTCGCGCCCATGGTATCCCCATCTGTGCTTGGAGACTATCAACCGCCGCAAAGAACCTGCGACGATGATGAGATCAGAGTGAATCGATCGTCGGCTAGTTGCCGATTTGGAAGCGCGAGAATGCAGCGATCACGGTGCCTTCACCGAGTTGGGCTTCGAGTGCCTTTTGCACAGTCAGCTTGTCGTCCTTCACCCACATTTGATTGGGGAGCACGCAACCGGCGAAAAACTTCTCGAGCTTACCACTCAGGATCTTCTCCTGAATGTTCTCCGGCTTGCCCGCAACTTCGGCCATGTAGACTTCCTTTTCACGGGCGATCACATCTTCCGTGACCTCATCGCGGCTTAGGAATTCCGGCTTCATCGCAGCGATGTGCAAACATAGGTCTTTGAGAGCGCTCTCGGTGTCGGTGCTCTTCGTGGTCACCGAAACCAAAACGCCCACTTTGTTGTTGTGGTGAATGTAGGCACCGACAACGCCGTCCGCATTTTCGTAAGCCGCGACGCGCGCAACCGAAATGTTCTCGCCGATCGAAGCCACGACGCCTTTGACGGCATCCTCGACGGTTCCGCCGGTCTTCGACCAGGGCTCGGCAATCACGCTGGAAGGGTCATTGGAATTGTTGCTCTGAACGTGAGCGGTCAAATCGTCCATGAAGGACTCGAAATCGGGCGTTTTCACCGCGAAATCGGTCTCGCAGGTGATCGCAACCATGGCCCCGGATTGACCGGTGCTGATGCTGTTCACGCGCCCCTCACCCATTTCGCGAGAAGCCTTCTTCTCGGCCGACTTGAGTCCTGCTTTGCGCAGAAAGTCGAAGGCTTGCTCCATGTCGCCACTCGTCTCGGAGAGCGCCTTTTTGCAAGCCATCATGCCTGCGCCACTTTTCTCGCGAAGTTCGCGAACCATTGATGCCGTGATATCCATAGCTTCACCTCTAACTCAAACCTGGTGCCCGATCTCTACGGGCGACATTTATTGGGGTTCGGCGGACGAATACCCACCGAAACTGTGAGTCGGGAGGGCTCAAGGCATTGAACCCACTCCCTATTTGGTCGAAATGCGCTCGCCGGCTAGGCCGTCGAGCGCGTCCTTATTTGTCTTTGCCTGTTCCTGTAGCCGTGCCAGCCATCGGCTGATCCCGGCCGGAGTCAGTGGCTTCCCTAGCGAAAGCCCCTGTTCTCCACCCGAAAACTAAGCCTTGTCGCCGGGCGTCGTCGTTGCTGCAGCGTCGCCGGTGACCGGAACTTCTGCGGCGGGAGCGACCGGAGCAACTTCTGCTGCCGGAGCCGCTTCTGCTGCCGGAGCTTCTGCTGCCGGAGCTTCTGCTGCCGGAGCTTCTGCGGCCGGAGCTTCTGCGGCCGGAGCTTCTACGGCTGTTGAATCAGCGGCAGCTTCGGTCGCTGCGCCCTTCTTCGGAGGCAACTTCTTGCCGCGCGTCGGACGAGGTTCGTCTCCCACAGGCATATCGTCGGCGCCAGAGCGCTGTGCCGAATCGGTGTGAGCCATGCGCTCGCGATGATTCGCAGCACCTTCTTCAACCGATGAACTCAACGTCTCGATCAACACGCGCACGGACTTGAGTGCGTCGTCGTTGCCGGGGATGACAATGTCCACTTGGCTCGGGTCGCAGTCCGTATCACACAGACCGATAACCGCTACGCCCAACTTGCGGGCTTCGCGAACAGCGTTGTACTCACGTTGCGGATCGACGACGATCATCGCGCCGGGAACACCGCCCATATCGCGAATACCGGCCAAGTTCCGCGTAATTTTGCGACGCTCGCGACGCAGCGTTGCGATCATCTTCTTGGAGTGAGCGGCCATTTTGCCGTCCTCTTCCATCGTCTCCAACTCTTCGAGACGGCGCAGTCGACTGCGGATCACCGAGAAGTTTGTAAGTGTTCCACCGATCCAACGCTCGGTCACGATCGGCATACCGGTGCGCTCACCAGCTTCGCGAATCACGCCCTTGACTTGGCGCTTGGTTCCAACCCAGAGGATCTGCTGACCCTCGGCGACCAAGTGATAGAGGAAGTTTTGAGCCCGCAAAAGGCCGCGAATCGTTTGACGAAGGTCGATGATGTGGATCGAGCCACGTCGTCCGTGTAGATACGGCGCCATCTTCGGATTCCATCGCGACACGCGACATCCAAAGTGCACACTTGCATCAAGCAAGGTCTGAATATTTAGATTTGACATGAGCAAAGCCGGACGGCGACCACATGGTCCCGAGCCCAGCAGTTTCTCTTGATTTGTAATGGTTTAAAAAGGAAGACACCGCTTCCTCCCGCAGGCTTCCACATTGGAAATCGCAAGGATTATTGAAAACGGTGGCCGGTGCTGCGCTAGGATTCATCCTGGCACAGGCTCAATCCCCACTGGGGGGAAATGCAGGACGAGATTCTAGTGGCCCTTTCATCAAATGACGCACACATTTCGGTCGACTATTGAGCGTTTCCTGCTTCCTTTGAAGCTGTCGTCGCAAACGCCCGCCCATCAAGCCCCGTCCCCCACGCCCCAAGAGGTCGCTTCGAACGGGTCGAATCTCGAAAACGAGGCTTTGATGGCTCCTATATCGAAAAATCTCACTCGCGAGCAGCCCGAGGTGCGACTTCCTAGCATAATTGCAGAGAAGGGCTCGGTGCCCTGTTCGAAGGCGGGTTCGCAGCAGCTGGATGAGGTTCAGCCGCATCAGCGAAAGGAGCACCCGCCTCGAGCAGCTCGTTCCCTGCGCATTCGCTCGGAACATTCCAGCGCCCGAGCCGTTTCGTCAGTCAACCTCTCGCCTACGCACCAAACCATCAACACCAAGTCTAAGGCCACTCCGATTCTCTTCTGCGATCATCGCGGAGAGCATTCGGAAGCGATCCTCCAGGTTTTAAAGGACCTTGGCCAAGACGTCGTCGGCACGCGCTTTCTGCGTCAATCGCTTGAAAGTTTGATGACCATGGAACCGAGCATCGTGATTGTCGACTCGCTGGCTCGCCAGGGATTGGTCGAATTGCGCGCTCTCGACAACGCGCGCCAAACGGTGGTCAAAAATCAGGCTTCGCAATCGGCAAACGGAGCTTCGGTTCAACCGACCATCGCCCCCATCGGCTTCCTGATTGTGGCCGATGGCGATTTGCCGCGAGTCAGCGGCGAGGACCCGCTCGCCGGTGGCCCCTGGGATGTGATTCGTCGCGACGCTCCACTCGAGGAATGGCAACTGCGCCTCGATCGATTGCGCGCTGGTTGCCAGCAAGCCACGCACATGTCGGAGTTGGCCCATCGCGCATCGCACGATGCTCTGACTGGCTTACTGCGCAAAGACTCTTTTCAAGAGCGACTCTCCGAGCACTTTTCCGCTGCGCAGCGTCACCATTTCGAGATGGCTTTGGTGCTACTCGACCTCGATGACTTCGGCATCGTGAACAAGCAGCACAATCACGTGGTTGGTGATCGCATCATTCAAAAGGTAGGCGAAGCCATTCGGCACGCTCTGCGTACGGAAGATGTGGCTGGCCGATTGGGCGGCGACGAATTTGGAATCGTACTGCCCTACACCGGCAAAGTGGATTCGACGGCGGTCGTCAATCGCTTGCGCGATGCCATCTC
>JBLINP010000263.1:0-6666 GCA_047639415.1 Planctomycetota bacterium
TCCTGCTGGCACTTGGCAGATACTGGCGTCCTCGACGACCTTACAAGGTCGTCTGCGGGGGCAAGTATCTGCAAAGTGCCAGCAGGAAACAATTCGAGGCGTTTTGCCTCGCGGTTCATGAATAATCCGGGCTAGCTCTTAGCGATGACAGTCGGATCGACCTTGATGGGGCGCGTGATGCTCTCGAAGG
The DNA here is from genome assembly GCA_047639415.1 of Planctomycetota bacterium. GTDB lineage: Bacteria > Planctomycetota > UBA1135 > UBA1135 > OFTM34. The sequence continues at coordinate 191 of JBLINP010000263.1, forward strand.
CTTCGGCTGCGTCCGGACGCAGCAAATGCGAGAGGTTGTTGTAGTGAGTGCATTGCTTGCAAATATCACGAACCTTATCGGTGAGGAACTCTTCGCGAATTTGTCGCAGTTTATTGCCCATCCAAATACTGGCGAGATGTTCTTTGTTGGCATCGCCGATGATGAGCTCCGAAGCGTTCACGTCTCGGCAACCACAAGCGCCAACGCGTCCGTCCCAGTAAACCATCGGTCCGCTGTAGAGTTCGGAGCAGGGTGAAATGCGTGGACGACGAAGCGCGTTGGGTTTGCGCAGCTTCATGTTGCCGCTCAAGTCAGCTTCTTCGATCTTGCCAGCCCAGCTGTCGTAGCGGAACTTGTGAATGATGTTCTCTTCGCCGACCGCTTCCGCCACGCGCGCGTAGTCAGCGGTTGCGATGACTTCTTCCCACGGGCGATCGATACGCATATCGATCTTGTAGTCGACCGGTCTGCCGGCAGCGTTGTTGGTCTCTGCAAAGTCCAAGATGTTCGCGATTACCTGGGTATAGCGCGTCGAACGGTAAACGCGCTCATACATCTCGGCATCGAAACCCGACGTTGAAACCGTGAGGTAATCGAGCCCGCTATTAACCAGCGCGTCCGCTCCAACACGATCGAGGCTAATCATGTTGCTGTAGATACCGATCGTCGTGATTTCTGGGCAAGCGCGTGCGTAGGTGATGCGCTCGATCAAGTGCGGATCGACGAAGGGCTCGCCGACCGTGGGCGTCATCCCGAGCGGTCCGCCGCCGCATTCGCAGTATTCGTCAACGACCTTCTTGAAGAACTCCATCGACATGATGCCGGTGGGACGCTCCTGATATTGATACGCGCAGAAGGTGCAATTCGCGTTGCAGATATTCGTCGGCTCGATCGAGAGCATCGGCATCGAAACGCTCATCTGCTCCAATAGTGAGTTCTTCTTGACGTAGAACTTTCCGAGCGCCGCGATGCTTTTGATCTCGTACTGGAGCTTCCTAAAGATTGCTTTACTGGAGGTCATCGTCCCCAAGAATCGACCCAAAGCCCTGATTCATTGAGCGGATAGCTGGGGTTTATTGGCTAGCTTCGAGAAGTTCTGGCTTTGGTTTCAATCGTGGGCCCCATCGCTCTCCCACGCACCTCTTTGGGCAAAGCTCCCGCTCAACTCGAGTTTTCGAGATCCAGCACGCTTGTAGGTGCTCCCACTGGGCGAAAATGCCAGGATTGAAGCCCGCGATGCAATCCCCCGTTCTCCAGCAATCGAATCGATCGAATCACCACAGGTTCGACTCACTCATCAAGAGCACCGCGAATTGTGACGTTCGAGCGTGCGAGCCCGAATGCCAAGGACTGGAGAACAAAGCGCGTGGATGAGTTCACGCTACACACATACGCTCGCGAGGAAGAGGTTTTCGTTCGCGGCGAGGGCGCGTGGCTCTTCGATGAATCAGGCGCGGGGTGGCTCGATTTCGCTTCCGGACTGGGCGTTTCTGCCCTGGGGCATGGGCATCCGGCGCTGATCGAAGCGTTGCAGCATCAAGTCGGTGAAGTGCTTCACACGTCAAACCTGTGGCGACATCCGCTGACGGAAGATGTGGCCGCTCGATTGACGAGGCTTACGGGATTGGCGGGCGTGTTCTTCTGCAACAGTGGGGCAGAAGCGAACGAAGCCGCGTTGAAAATCGCCTGCAAGTATCACTACTTGAAGAGTGACGATCGCTCGTCGTTCGTAGCACTTCAAGATGGTTTTCACGGGCGCACTTTGGGAGCGCTTGCAGTAACGGCCAACCCTAACTACCGACTTCCGTTCGGTCCGCTGCGTGAAACGACATTCGTTGAGTGCGAGGACCAAGCCGCTCTCCGTACCGCTCTTGAAAGGAAACCAGCCGCGTTGATTTTGGAAGTCGTGCAGGGCGAGGGCGGTTTGAATGTTTTGAGTTCAGAGTTCCTCGTGAGTGCGCGCGAGTTGTGTGACGAGACCGGCACGCTCCTGATCTGCGATGAAGTTCAAACGGGTTGTGGTCGTACCGGCTCGTTTTTGGCTTCGAGTCAGGCAGGCATTCAGCCCGACATCGTGACGCTCGCTAAACCATTGGGAGCGGGCGTACCGATCGGAGCGACGATTGTTCGTGAAGGTTTAACCGACGTATTAGCCGTTGGCGATCATGGTTCAACTTTTGGCGGAGGACCGCTGGCCTTGCGCGCGGCCCAAGTCTTCCTGCAACAATACGAGCATGGATTGAGTGACGCGGTACAGCTACGCGGCGCTCAACTCGAAGCGGGCTTGAATGTCTTCGCCGAAAAGTACAGTTGCGTAGCGGAACGCCGCGGGCGGGGGCTGATGCAAGGACTCTCGATTCCAAACCGAGCTGCCGAGGTTCGCAAAACCCTTTATTCGAGCGGCATGCTGGCGTTAACGGCAACTCCGGACGTGCTTCGATTGCTCCCGCCCTTCGTCATTACTGAAGCGGACGTGACTCTTGCGCTCGAACGGATCGATGCAGCTCTTGCGAGCCTTCCGAATCAGTGAAAGTCGAATTCGATAACAGGTCGACATCCCAAAGCACGACCGTCTCCATCCGGATGGCGGTCACGTCGATTGGCGCTTCGCGCTCCACGATCTGAACCATTGAATCCACCGCCGCGCCGCACGCGATAGGGCTCACCTTCGACGTCGCAGAACGGATCCTTGGCTTCGCTCTTCGAATAGAAATCGTCCAGGTAAGCGTCGCGACACCACTCCCACAGGTTGCCGTGAATGTCGTGCAGGCCGAATGCATTGGGCTGCAATTGTCCGACTGGCGCATGCATTGCCCACGGATCAGCCCACGTGACGTAATCCCAATCCTTGGGGCCACCGCCGGCTGGAGCCTTGATGTCTGCAAGATTGGCCACGTCGATTAGGTCGGTATCGATACGGCCGGTCGACCACGGCGTATCCGTTCCGGCGCGCGCCGCGTATTCCCACTGTGCTTCGGTGGGGAGCAATAGGTCGGTTGTTTTGAAAGCTTCAATGCATTCGTTCCAGCTGTTGCCCTCAATCGGATGCAGCAAGTGGACGCCGATGAGCACGTTGGATCCGGGTGGATAGTAGCTTGTGTTGACGCTGTTGATTGTGAGCCACTGAGCTTGCGTCATTTCGTACTTCGAGATGAAGAAGGGCGACAAGCTCACTTCGTGAACGGGTTGCTCTACCGGTTGTGCACGTGGATCAAAGTTGATGCCATCGGGATCGGTGCGCTGTGAACCCATCCAAAAGGAACCGCCGGGAATGAGGACGAAGACGAGTCCGGTTGCTTCGGTTAACTCGAGCACTCCGGCGCCCCGCGGGCGCGTGGCCAACTTTCCCGTCCGCGTGTGCCCAAACTCCCACAAGTTCGAATAGGGATCGCGACCCAGGGGAACCAATCCCTCGATTGGTGTCATTTCGAGGCCGTTATAGAGGGGGCACTCATCGGGGTTGCTGATCGACTGAATCGCGGTTTCCCACAGCTGCCCAACTTCCACCGAGGAGTATTCGGTAACGCTGTACGGCTCGGCCCCATCACCCGAGCCGCAACTGGTAAGCGTGAGTCCCAGGAAGGAGCTGAAGGTGGCGAATTGGATACGCCGGGTGAAGCTGGGGCGGGCGAGTTGATGCATGTCGTTATTTTACGTCGATCGATTGCGCAGTCTCAGCTCTGGCCGATTTTTTGCGCCAGTAACGGAGAGTCTTGGATTAGAAACCGATCGAAGGGAGAATCATCGGGTTCTCGGCCTTAACACCGAAGCAATTACAGGCGAACTGTGCAGAATGAGCGGGTTCAAAGGATGAGCGGGACTCGCGAGCGCGCGCCGGCTTCGCCAATTCAAGGACGATCCCTCAAATTGAAGAACGAGCCAAGTAACGAATCGCGACGCGAGTTGGAGATCTGCGTCGACGAACCGGAATCAGCAAAAGCCGCACTGCTCGGAGGTGCCGATCGCCTTGAGGTTTGCTCGGCGCTTCAGGCGGGGGGATTGACGCCCGCTTCCAGTTTCGTGTCCTGGTTGCGAGAGACTACCGACCTGCCATTGCACGTCATGATTCGCCCTCGATCGGGAGGGTTCGTTTACTCCGCTCCTGAACGCGAACTCATGCTTCGCGATATTCAGGGACTTCTCGCACTTGGAGCCGACGGCGTGGTTGTTGGCGCTCTGACCGCAGCTGGCGAAGTTGATTACGATTTCGTCGAGCAGCTAGTGAGTTCCGCTGGCGATTCGCACGTCAGCTTTCATCGTGCCATCGATTGCCTTGAGTCGCCCAGCAGTGCGGTTCAGCGACTGGCGGATTTGGGGATTCAACGTGTGCTTTCATCCGGTGGGGCGAGTACCGCGATTGAAGGCGCCAGCGAATTGGCAATCATGCACGAGCAAGCGCCATCCGAAATCTCAATCATGGCTGGGGCTGGGGTTCGATCGACGAATCTCAGAGAGCTATTGGAACGAACAGGCGTTCGACATGTTCATGGAAGCGCAGCAAAACTCGAGGCCACGAACGATCGCGTGATTCCAGGGCGCGTTAGCTTTTGCGAGGTGTCCGACGGCAGTCCGTCGATTCGGCGAACGAGTCTTCTTGAAGTTCGGGCGCTTCGTGAAATTCTAGATAGCTAAAATTAGCATCCGCAAGACTGTCGGCCGCGACGAAGCTTGCTTCAACTCACTAGGACACGCTTGCGGGTAGCTCGCTAAAAATCGATTCGACTTGTGTCTTAGCGCGAGCCCGTATCTGCGATCGGCTCGATCCACGGTGCGTCGTACACGTGAATGAATCCCGGAGCCACGCGATCACTGGGGGAATCGCCAGCGAGTACGAACGAGAAGCCAATCGTTCCGAATTCGTCTCTCCGGCCATTGAGTTGAGTGCGTCCGGTGCGTTCGCCAAGAGCTAAGAGTTCAAAACTTTTGAACCGCTCCTCACTCGTGGAATAAGTTGCACGCCCAAGGACTTGCGTTTCGATGGAGCGGGGCCACTCGCCATTGGGCTTCCAAATGTTGTCACCCATATCCCAAATGCCATCTGAGTTTGCTCGCAAAGTACCCGTTACCTGCAGGGAGACAAGGTCTTCGTCGATGGCGGTAATTTCCGACGCGAGCTTGGATGCAGCAACTTCGCGTGGGCTGAACGGCAGCGTTTGTCCGCGAACGTTGTCGACTACATGAAAGCGCGCCAAACGTTCGGTAAGCAAGTTGGAGACGGTGCGAGTCGCTCCGATGGTCAGGTCTTCCGGAAGGAATCCGCGCGCTTCGTCCTTTTGGATCCAAACGTGATCCGCATTGAAACGAGGCAATCGTTCATCGAGGGGCGAACCACTGGTTGGTAAATCGCGCTGAGTCGATCGAAGTACGAGTCCTTCTTCGGGGAACCTCCACTCCCAACGAGGATCGCTTTGCATGGCGTCTTCGTCGGTCAACTGCCCCTCCGTTTCGTCGGATTGCTCCCAAGCCGCCAACCCTTCCTTCATCATGGCCAGTACCGTATCGGCATTGAGGCTATTGCAAGATTTGAGCATGCGACCGTTAGGAGTACAGACGTAGATGCCTTGTCGCGTTCCGCCAGCGCCTTGGTAGTGGCCGACTTTCGCCATCTTTGAGAAGTGACTGGCTTCGACTCCGACGCCACGTTGCAAGCGCCACACTTCATCAGTTGTGGGTACGAAATCCTTGGCTAACTCGATGATTCGCGAATCTGACCAAACGGACTCACGGCCCGCTACTCCGTTCCCTCATGTCGGCCCGAGTGGATGCCCGTTCATAACCCAAAGCAGTACCGGCCGATTCGCTTTAGAAGCCGCGAGAAGTCCTTCGCGATAGCTCGCGTGCCACGGAATGTCCAACCACGCTTCCTCGCCGGCGACTAGGTGTGAGCGCCACGCGTCGAAATGTTCCCAATTGAGACCGAAGTCCACCGATTCGATCTGCTCGATATTTTTGCTCTGATCAGTCGCGGCGCAACCCGCAGCTAATCCGGTTGCTACGCCGGCGAGAAGCAACACGAGCGATGGTTTCAAAAGCCTCATGCGCCTATGCTAGCTCAAACAAGGGCGTAGCGTAATTTCAGATCTGATCGAAGTATTCGGTTTTGCTGTTCCCCAGCTAAATCGACCATTACCAGCGAGCTGTGCCACAATTCGTCGTCGAAATTTTGCGCCGTCCTGGTCGAACAGCCGGCTAGACCGCGAGAAGTATTCGCCCCCTTCAAGTCTTGTATCCCGAGAGGATCTTCAATGGTCGAGTGGTCAGCCCTTTTGATTCCGATTGCGGTTTCGGTCGCATTGGTTTTCGTCGCGAGTTCAGTGATTCACATGGTGCTTCAGATGCACACTCCGGACTATCGCAAGTTGCCCGATGAAACGGGTGCGCGGGAAGCCTTGGGCAGTGTCCCACCGGGGCAGTACATCGTGCCGCATTGCTTGGACCACAAAGAGATCGCGAAACCAGAGGTCGCGGCGCTTTTC
>JBLINP010000264.1:0-6655 GCA_047639415.1 Planctomycetota bacterium
ATGAGCTTCGTACGAAACTCAGGTTCGCCGGGTATGCGGTGGCTTCCGTTGGTTACCCGAGCACGAGGCGTTCGATTGCGGAGCACGCGGCCGGTTTGAATCTGTTGCTAAACGGTCTCGACGACACGACCAAACTTTCATTCGTTACGCACAGTTTGGGTGGCATTGTTGTGAGAGTTGCGCTATCGAAGGCAGAGTCGGAGTGGCGAAAGCGCATTCAACTCGATCGCGTAGTTATGCTTGCACCGCCGAACCAGGGATCTGAGTTAGCACGCGAACTCGCCACTTTTTCTCCATTCCGCACCATCGCTGGACCCGCGGGCGAAGATCTTCAGCAGAAGCTAGACTACATTCCGGCGCCGCCGTGCCCGTTCGGGATCGTGGCCGCTTCGCGCGACAACAAGAGCGGTTTGAATCCTCTGGTCCAAGGTGATGACGACGGAATAGTCTCGGTGAAGGAGACGATGTTGGCGGGTGCTGCGGACTTCTTAAAAGTGAAGAGCTATCACACGATCGTCATGAATGATCCAATTGTGATGGATGCCGTTGTTCGCTTTTTAGCACACGGCCGATTTCTCAAAGAGCGCGAATAAAGCGTCTCCGGAGCCTCGGGACCAGGGTCGGTCGCCTGGCTTTAGCGAAGCGTCCATTCTGTCGAAGAGTGCGTTGACCTACGATTCGAAGATACGCTCCGACTTCAAGCAAGCCAACGCCTGGCAAAATTTCGCAATGAGAATCAGCAATTTGATACGCCCCGGTCTGCAGCTCCGACTGGCCGTTTGGTTTGCCTGCATCGGCGGCCTCGCGCTCGTCGTGCAGTACTACTTGGTGATCATCTCGATGTCGGAGTACGCGCTCAAGTTGCCCGGCGATGTGGACAAAAACCATGCGCTCGTAAGCGAAGCCTATCACGAGGTTTTCTTCCTCTCGTTAGTCATCGTGCTGCCGTTGGCGGGGATGGCTGGAATTCTTGCGACCTTTAGAATCGCTGGGCCGGTTCACAGCATCACTACCTTTTTCGAAAACGTTCTGCGCGGAGAACGCACCGCAGCTTGCAAGTTGCGCAAGGGTGATCAGTTGAACGACCTATGTGACCTGGCTAACGAAGTCAGTTTGCCAATGCGTGAAGACAACAAGGCCCGGCTCGAAGAATCGGAAGATAGTTTGCGCGCGGTGGCCTGAGAATCCGCCTTTATCGAGTTGAATCGATGACCTTGTCCGAGGACGTAAGACTGAGTACTAGGCGGGTCGACTGAGCTTCGAGTTTGGCCCAGCTTGTAAGTGGCTTCGAGCTGTCGTTGATGAGCGCGTGAAGTACATATGGGCCGAAACGAAGGACGCGGTGAGTTAGCGGCGTCGATGACTGCGCCTCTCTCGAAATGGGCCCCCAGGGAGCGAACTCGAGAGTCCAATCGATGGGTAGCGCGTTATGGCTAATCCATCCCGCTCCCCAGGCAAGAGGTTTGTTCGTCACATCGTCCTTCTCGTTCGCTGCTCGCCCCCAAGACTCGAACACTTCGCGAGCAAAGCGAACGAGCCGATTGCGTTCATCGTCGGTGTCGCTTCGGAATTCAATTTGGGCCAGAGGACTCCAATCGACACCAAGTCGTTCCGCGGGTAGGCCAGCGTCGTCGGTTTCAAAATACCCCGATGTGAATAAATGAGCGCCGTTCTCGACAGCTTTTAAGATGTCTTGCCAAGCTGTCTCCGAGATTCCGCGCGTGGACGGCAAGTAGATTTGTCGTGGTGAACCGAGATCCGATGAGGTGCGGTGCTCGGGAACGACTTGAACTGCGATCTGTTGCTCGGTGAACTTACGCAACAATCGTTTGGTGGCTTCGACTTGAAATCCGCGCGGCGAATAGTGATCGGAGGAGGGGAAGACGAGCACTGTGTCGGGCTCGACGTAATTCGCAAAGGCGCCCTTGTTGCGAGCGAAGAAGCGCGCAAATTCGGCGAGGACGGCGAGCTCGGGTTTGTAGCTGCCATCGACGCGTTTGATGCCGATGCCGACTTCGTTATCGGATGCCATGTACGGATTGACTTGGTAGCACCACTGGATCAGTCCGAATGCTCCGGATGCAAAGGCGCTCGTGATTTTACGAGCCAAAAGATTCGCGGCTGTTTCAGGGGTGCGGATGGCAACTCCCGATAATAGTTCGCGTTGCATGATTCCGCTTTCGCTGACGAGTAACGGTTTGCCACGTGCTTTTGACATAAGTCCGTCCCAAACAAGCGCATCGTTGAACCACCAAGTGTGAATCGAAGTGAAATCAACCACGTCGTGATGATAGAGCGGGCTGGGTCGTTCGAAGTGACCGCCTTCGTCTTGCCCAACAGTGATGACGGCGGTTGAGCCGGAATCGCGAATGGCGCGCGTCATTTTGATAGCCCAGTCGCGAAAGGCATCCTGAGCGAAGTGCGCGTATTCCTTGGCGCGATAGGGACGATGGTTTTCCATCACATGGCGCTCAGCGAAATCATCGTCCGTCGGAATTCCGATCGGTTCGTTCGGAAGGAGACGCCAACGCGCCCTCACGATGTCCTGCCAACTGCGCCCATCTTTCGAGCCGGAAAAGCGCTTGCCTAACCAATTTTGGAAGGCCGAGTTTTCGAAGTGGTCGCCGTTTGGCCTACAGGTCCACAGCTTGTCGGGATTGGCGAAAGACGGTTCGTTGATTAGGTCCCACAACATTTCCTTCGTGTTCGCGAACCGACGCGTGATCGTGGAAACGTATGCGCTTTGCCCGGCAATGGACCGCGGGTCGAAGTAGGGGCTGATTCCGCCGAAGGCTTCGGGGACGAAAGAGAAGAAGGTGAAGATGATTGGGATGCCATGACTTCGCGCACTGAGATAGTAAGCCTCGAGCGAGCGCAGGAAGGCTTCGTCAACCACGTTCGAATCTAGACTGATTTTCTTGTAGGCGGACCACATACCTGTGCGAACCATGTTGATGTCGAGGGACGCCAATTCAGCGAAGCTGTCATCCCATTCGGCTGCGTTCGGTTCAAACAGAAACTTGCGATGCACCGAACCGGACATTAGCGTCGTACCGATGACGGGTTCAGGAACTCCGTTTCTCTCGAGTGCCCAAGCTCCCATCGTTAGGTCATCGCCGGAGCGGAAGAGCTCGCGATCCATGATCCAAAAGCCCGTTTCATGCGTGGTGAAGGACGGGTTCTGCACTTTGACTCGGTAGAGGCCCGGGGCGGTTCCGACATCGAGCGGGATCAATTCCGATGCATGTTGGCCGACCTTCATCGTGTGCTGCTGGCGCAGTTTCGTCCCGTCGGGGCGCGTCACACTTAGATCGATTTGGAACTCCTGCACTTTCTCAGTAAGCGGTCGATGCATTCGAACATTGACCGAAGGGCGTTCGCCTTCATGAAAGCAACCGAATGTCGGGTCGACACGCATGTCATTCGCGGGCAGCTTGGCCTGTTTCAGAAGGAAACCAAGTTCGGCCGGAGTTGGTCTTTTGTCGGTCAAATGAAACACCCAGCGTCCACCAGCGAATCGACCGATTAATCGATCAATCGCGTAGCTTGAAGCTGCGAAGGGAAAGCGCACATCTTCATCGGGTTTGTGCAAGAAGCTCAGTGGACGCAGAATCGCATCGCGTGCGCCCGGCGCTCCGTCTTCCTTTTCAAAATCTTTCGTGTCACTGAACCGCGGTTCCAACACGAAAGCGGAGGACGCAGAGCTCAATGTGCGCGCTTCTAAATTGCTCTCCGGTCCGTAAACGATTCGAGAGCCGGATGCGTCGACGCGATAGCTCTGGTTGAGTCGCAGTTCTTTGAGAAGTGAAACCGTGCGCGGCTGCATAACCCGAGCGCCGGGTTCGCCAACAACGGGACGCGTAAAAGGTTCGCCGCCAAGATGAAGCAAGGATCCGCCGCTTTCGAGGAATGAAACGAAGGGCGCCCAGCATTCGGAAGGGAAGGCAGACCCATGTCGCCAAACGAGGAGGTCAGCATCTCCCAGTAGCTGCGACAATTCCTCCCCATTGTTCGCTACCAACGCCCCGCTTACGGCAGGCAGTTCTCCCGTAACGTTAGGAGTCGGGAAATCCGGTTCCGCGAATACGACTACCGATTGAAGTAAGAAACTCAGTCCAATTGCGCTCATCATGGACGCAAATATACGGGAGTCTCTTCGCGACCGCTTTACCGAGTGGGGTGTTCCCTTAGAAACCTGTGCTTAGAATGCGCGAGCTCAAGCAGCCCGTGGCAAATGCTTTGTCCCACGGAGTGCTAATCAATCGAACCAGCCGTCAATGATGCCTACGCGTCGCGACGGAACTCGAAGATTTTCCGAAGTCGGCGAGCCATCACAAATTTGATGGTTAGCGCGCCGGCCAGCCTCCATGGGAATTTGACCGTGATTCGATCGCGAACCTCTGTTACGCCGGGTTCTCCTTCAACATCGAAGAACTCGTGAATGTGTTCAAACTTCTTGAAGATGCCCTTCACCATTCGCTCGCCAAAACGATGAGGCTGTTCGTAGAGGAAATGCTCGAGGATTAAATGAAATCTAAAGGGACCGATGCTTTCGCGAACATGGACTTGAGCGCCGGGTCGTATGTGCCCTTCGGTGCTGATGATCTGCGAGGACTTCCAACCGTCCAGTAGCACTTTCAGGTTGTCGGGATTGGTGTGGAACGCAAATAGTTCAGTGCGCGACAAAGGCGAGCGCGAATTGAAAATGAGTTCAATGCCATGGCTTTCGTTGGGCTCGCGCAGGTAACGGTTGGGGGCATTGCCAGTATGTTTGCGTTCCTTGTATCGCGTGGCCAACGATGCTCGTGATTCAAAGGCGATAGCCAAATAGCGAAGGTGGGGCAAGCACTCGATTTGCGACCTAGTTGGCAATTTCTAGTTGTTTGAGTTACATGCGAACTATGGTGATGGCGCTGAAGTAGAATGACTGCTCAACTATTCAATCGACGTCGTCCCGACGCTCTAGAATGACTTGATGCAGCAACGCCAAACGATCATCGCCACACTCGTATGGGCGCCAAAGCCCACGAATCGGGTCATCGTTTGAGTGTGCCTACGTTTTCCGAAAGGTTCTTGCGAGCTGAGTCTCGTTCGAGATGGTCGGTCTGCTGCATCTTGGTAATCGGACTGGTGTTTTTCTTTTGGGGGCGCTTGACTCTGCCACCCGGGCAATTCAGTAACGCCGATGTTGCGGGAATGACTTACAACGCCGATTTGTTGATCAACGGCGAGCTTCCTTACATCCGGAGTATCGAAGGAAAAGCGCCAGGGACGTTCTTTATTACTGCGGTTGTCTTCTGGATCTTTGACCGCAGCATCGTCGCGCTCTGGATCGTATTCTTGATCTGGCAACTGCTCGGTGGAATTGCGGTCTGGATTGCAGCACGACAGTTGTATGGGCGCGAAGCCATTCTTAACTGTGCCTTTGCCACAGCGTTATTTCTCGGTTCGGCAGGTCAGTTTGATCTGAATTATTCGGCTTGGATGACTACGGCCTATATCTGGGCCGTGGCCGCTGCATTAGTTGGACTTCGTACCGGCAAAGCACGTTGGCATTTGTTTGCTGGCGTGTGCTCCATTTCTGCCTTCTTGTTAAAACGACAGGCGGTGATGTTGATCCCACTCTTTCCGGCTTTGTTTTTCTTCGCGCGTAAACGCAAGCAAGCGGGAGCTACTGCGGGAACTTGGGGCTGGTGGTCGTTCGGCGCATTCGGTGGTGCGATCCCTTTGATCATTTACTACGCCTTTGAAGGCCATCTGCTGAAACTGGTGAGCTCGATCTTCCCAGTCGAAGCGGTCAAAAGTTACGCGGCAATGGACTCGCCGCTGTCGAGCTTTGAGCTGATTTGGTTAGTCATCGTTCAGTGCTACACAGCCTTTCCTCTCGCTTTTACTCTGAGTTTGGCGTCTCTCGCCGTGGTCTATTACGAGCGACGTTACCCGGCGAAGGTTCTGCTCAAGGTTCCCTTTGGCCCGCAGTTGGCTTTCATCTTGGTTTCAATGTTTGCGGGCAATCTCGGCGGACCGCGTTACTACACGCACTATCTAATTCAATCGTTGCCCGGGTTGGCTTTGCTCGCTGCTCGTCCGGGCTTGCTCGTGTACTTAGGCGGCGGTCCCTTCAAAGGTCGAGCCTCGCGAGTTGTTCGATGGGCAATACTTGTGTTGCTGGCATACTCACTTGGACTTCACACCTATGAGCATGCGACCGGGCAAGCTGTACGGCGTGATAACGTATCGCTTGAAGGTGCGCGGGAAGCCGGACGTTACATTGCTGCGAACTCGACGGAAGATGAAACCATCATGGTCTGGGGTTGGACTGCTTGGCCGACCTACTATTGGGCGAATCGAAAAGCACCCGTACTCGGATACAAGTCGCTAGGTCTACTCACTGACCCCAATACTAATAGTGCTTTCTTTCGTTCGGCACCGATTCACTTCAAGCGTGGACATCATGCCAACATGCTCTTGAAGGCCTTCCACCAGAATCCTCCGGCCTATTTCGTTTTTAGCTCTTACTACAGCACTCATCTGCATCTTGATAGCGAACCACTGCGAGAGTGGGATGAGTTTATGGTCGTGCTGAAGCGGAAGTACGAGATCGAGAAGACCTTTGCCGAGATCAGTGTGTTTGGCCGTCGAGATCGTAAGAAGC
>JBLINP010000265.1:0-6604 GCA_047639415.1 Planctomycetota bacterium
TGTCGATGCCGGTAGGGGATGACGTCATGCTCAATTATCAGTCGACTTCCTATCACGACATCGCATCGGTACGAGGACTTTTGGGGAAGCGCCCAACGCCCGAGTTCGACGCCTGGCTCAACCAAACGGGCATCATGTCGGGGAGTTCGCCCGGTCCAAATTTCGGCAAACCAGGACTTCTACGATGAGCGCCACACGTGAACTAGTCGCCCGCTTGCGCCGTAGGCTTGGCGAAGACGCTCCGTTGCCGCCTGCCGTAGAAGCCCTACCGCTTGCGCCAGCGCCCCAGCGCGTCTTTGCGAAACAACTTGAGTCTTCTGAGTATCGACAGGAGGCGTCGAAACACACACCGGCTTTGGTCGGCGTTGGTCATGTCGGGACGCGTTACGCAACGAATGTTGTGCTTCAGTTTCAAGCCGAGCTTGCCGTCGCGCATGCGGCGGTAAAGTCCGAGCTGCCTGTCGATTGGTTTGAGTCCAACGACTTGTTGGCGCTCCATTCGAGAGTCACGAATCACCGCGAGTATTTGATGCGCCCGGATCTTGGCAGGCGATTGGACGAGCGCAGCTGGCAGCTGTTGGATTCGAATGCACGCAAAGACGTCGATGTTCAACCCATTTTGGCCGATGGGTTATCGGCGGGGGCCTGCGAGCATTCGGGAATGAAGGTTCTCTCGAGATTGACGCGAGAGTGCGAAGCGGTCGGGCTTTCGGTGGGGACGCCGATGGGTGTACGTTTCGCTCGCGTTTGGTTGGAAGACGAAATCGGCGAAGTCGTACGTGCAAAGGTCGCCATCATCATTCTCGGTGAACGTCCGGGGTTGGGCACGGGCGATGGGCTGTCGGCCTATCTCGTGCATCAGCCCAGAATTGGCAAAACCGACGGTGAGCGAAACATGATTTCGAATATCCACGAGCGTGGATTGTCACCGGATCTTGCAGGTGTTCGCCTGGCGCAGATGGCTCGCATTATGTTGGAGCAAAGCTCTTCCGGAGTGAACCTCGATCTCTCATCACTCGATGGTGAGCAAAGTGATTGCGCTTCGTTTGGTTCTCAAACTCGCGTGCCCTTGGTTGAGGTCCAGCAATGATCCTGGAACCGATTCGTCCGACGATTCTCTCCGTGCGCGTCATTAGTCACGCGCACGAATCCATACTACTTGGCTACGGCGCCGATCCCGCGGTTCATACATCGCTAGGCCTAGTAACGGTCGACCAAGACGACAGTACTTTTGTTGCACTTGATGAGGCTACGAAACAAGCCCCCGTTGATGTCGTCTTTGCTCGTTCTTTTTACGCAGGCGCGGCCTATTCCTCTGGCCGTTTGTCTGGCGAGATCTTGGGCGTCATTGCAGGCAGTGGGCCGACGGAAGTCGACGATGGTTTGCGCGCAATCGTCAATTGCTTGGAACACGATGCCTGCTTTTATCATGGCGATGAAGCTGGCGAGATCGCGCTCTTCCCTCACGTCGTCAGCTCTATTGGCCAGTACCTGTCCAAGGAATCCGGATTGCCCGTCGGGAGCTCGATGGCTTATCTGGTTGCGCCGCCGATGGAGGGGACGATTGGCGTTGATCGTGCGCTGAAAGAAGCGAACGTTCGAGTGGCTAAGCTCTTCACTCCGCCTACCGAAACAAATTACACCGCCGCTTGGCTTGCCGGAGAACTCTCCGAGTGCAAAGCCGCCGCATCGGCCTTCGCGGAAGCCGTCATTGAGGTCGGTCGAGAACCTCGCTTGCGCTGACCTAGATATTTGTGGATCCCGTGAGCAGCGTACTATCTCGTGCCGTGATCGATTGTGAGGCGACCAGGCTAGGAATGTTGAACTGTTTCGGTTTGTTCTCGGTTCGGTAGCAAACGGCATGGGCTCGTCTTGAATTCACGTCACGTTCGTCATCGATTCCCGAATAGAGTCTTTTATTCGACTGGCGATATCGCCACCTCCCCTTGATCCATTAAATCAAAAAGCGATGAATTACTCTTCGAACTTGCGTACTCGAATCTCATGCCTTCTTTTGGCCTCGGCTCCGCTTTGTGGCTCAGCGGCTTTTGGGCAAGGTGACTCAGGATTTTTGCGTGGGGAGGGGAAAGGCACCTTAGTTCTTACTTACGGCCAAGAATCCTACGACGAGTTTTGGGTCGGTACCACCCGTACCGCTAGTGCTGAGTTTGGAAGTCCCACGCGCTCCTTTTACAACATCTATGGGGAGTACGGGATTTCGGATTCTGTCGATGTCGGCCTTTCGGTGACGTACGTGGACATGGATGGAACGCCGGCCATCAAAGGCGGTGCCGACATCAAGGATCTAGTCTTTTTTGTGAAAGCGCGCCTGCTTACGCATAAGTCGGACGTCGGAGAGTTCAGCTTGCTTGCAAAACCAGGAGTGAAGTTGCCGCTCGCCGAACACGACGACGTCGGGTTGGATGCCTTCGGAGATGAACAAGTGGATTGGCAGGGACGTTTGGTCGCACAGTTCAAGTTGTTATCGGGCATGTTCGTCGCTTCGGAATTCGGATACGACAAACGCAATGAAGTTGCGCATGATCGAACTTATTTCTCAACGACGATCGGTTGCCCCGTCACTTCCGATTTTTCGTTGTCCGCGTTTTATTCCATTCTGGATACTCACGGTGGCGGCGACTTCGGTCTTGTTCCGCTCGCGAATCAAGAAGCAGATTCCACACGCGTAGGAGCCAACGCTTACTACAAAATTGATGTGAAGTACGGCATGTCTCTCACAGCATGGGAAGTTCTCGATGGGCGCAATACCGGTGACGAATTTGGCTTCTCAGTTGGCGTTATTGTCGGTTGGTAACTCCGCACGGGGGCAGGATTGGGACTCACCCGGCTCTTTCCCCCAAAAGAGATCGTTTCGGAGTAGGGTGTTGTTGTCAAAGACGAGCCCGGTGCTTGACGCATTTGGGGTTGCCGAAATTTCGATCTCCCAACCAGAATTGAAATTTCACTGGCGTGCCTGAACAGATAACAATGAATCAGCTCTAGAGATACTTTCCAAGAAAGAACCTTCCATGCGAAAAATTTCCACCCGCTCTCGCACTTTTACTTTCGCCGCATGCGCCTTAGCAGCAACCGCTGGCTTCGCCCAAGCGGATTTCGGTGATCAACTCGCTAAACTCTCCGCCAATGACGGAACCCTTTTCGATCTATTCGGAAACTCGGTTGCAATCAGCGGCACGACTGCAGTCATTGGTGCTCAATATGATGACGACAATGGATTCAATTCGGGGTCTGCGTATCTCTTTGATATGAGCACCGGGCTGCAAATTGCCAAGTTGTTGGCGGACGATGGAGACGACATTGACTTCTTCGGTTTCTCCGTCGCTATCAGCGGGCCAATCGCAATTGTTGGTGCCTACGGTGCTGAAGAAAACGGTTGTGATTCAGGGGCCGCATATCTATTTGATACGAGTACCGGGGCGCAACTCGCAAAGTTGCTTCCGGATGATGGCTTTCCCTTCGACAACTTTGGCATTTCTGTCGGCATTAGCGGAACGACGGCCATCGTCGGTGCGACGTCCGCCGATCCGTTGGGCGCCAACTCGGGAGCGGCTTACCTGTTCGATACGACCACCGGAATGCAAATTGCGAAGTTAGTACCCAATGATGGCGCGGCGGGCGATGGTTTTGGTTCAGTAGCCATCAATGGAACGGTTGCTGTGATCGGGGCACGCCTCGACGATGACCTCGGCCCCAACTCTGGCTCTGCCTATGTGTTCGACGTGCTCACGGGAGTTCAAACCGTCAAGTTGCTTCCAAGTGATGGAGCAGCTGGGGATCAATTTGGAGTCTCTGCGTCAATCAGTGGGAGCACGGTTGTCCTTGGTTCGCGATTGAACAATGACTTTGGATCGGACTCTGGATCGGCCTACTTGTTCAACACCAGTAACGGCCTTCAAATTGCTAAATTGCTCCCGAACGACGGCGCTGCCGGTGACCGCTTTGGTCTGCCTGTGGGGATTAGCGGAACCACAGTCGTGGTCGGAGCCAGACAGGACGACGACCTCGGTACAGATTCAGGCTCGGCTTATTTGTTCGACGCCGTTACGGGTCTACAAACCGCAAAGCTTTTGCCTGATGATGGTATCCCGAATGGAAATTTTGGCGTCACCGTTGCTGTAAGCGGCCCGAACGTCCTTGTCGGCGCACGTCAAGACGATGAAAACGGAAGCGCTTCTGGGGCCGCCTATCTTTATGAAGGCAGTCCTCAATTGGCCTTGGTTTGCGATGTGACGTCGATCCCACTTTCAAAAGGTGGCATGCAATTGCTCAGCCTCGACGGCGGAGTATCGAGAGCCGATTGGCACTACTGGATGTTTGGAAGTGCGACGGGTGCGACTCCAGGTCTGGACTTTGGCAATGGAGTGGTGCTTCCTCTCAATTGGGACGGTTACATGCGACTCACGTTGCAGAACCCGAACCTGAACATCTTTAGCAACTTCATTGGACAACTCGACAGCATGGGCCGCGCGACAGCGATGTTGAAGTTGCCCCCGGGGTCGGCGCCGAGCTTAGCTGGAATTTCGCTCAATCACGCCTATCTAGCGTCGCCTTCGATTGCCGGTGCTGACTTCGCAAGTAATGCTGAAGCAATCATGCTCATTCCCTAGCCCGGATTATTCATGAACCGCGAGGCAAAACGCCTCGAATTGGTTCCTGCTGGCACTTTGCAGATACTTGCCCCCGCAGACGACCTTGTAAGGTCGTCGAGGACGCCAGTATCTGCAAAGTGCCAGCAGGAACCAATAGACCGGCAGTGCCGGTCGTTCGTGGTGTTTGGTCCGCGTGTTCATGAATAATTCGGGCTAGATGTTCGCGGGACAAGCGCTTGGCTTCATGAGCAGTCGCAGTTCGGTCAAATTGGCGCACGCGAACAAAGTCGAATCCTATAATTCGGCGAGGTTCGCGGATGCCTAGCTGACCGGTAGGAAGCCGCTCAGGGGCGAATGACTATTACACTGGCGACTTGAGTTTCGAGTTCCAGCCGAAATGGCTAACGCTAGTGGCTCGTATACTTGAGTAGCCTGTCACTAACTGGACGCATCAGATCGCTCCGATTGAATTCAATCGGAGCGATGTCGTTGGGTCCGTCTGGATGGAAGATTCCAGCGAACTCTTGAATTTGACGCCGACCGTCTGCGAGTTCGAATTGCCCGCCGCCATACATGCCGACTCCGCGTGCTTCGCAGTATTCGTAGAGTTCAAGCAATTGGCGAAGCGTGCCACAGCGGGAGGGTTTGATGTTGATGATTTGTGGTTCAACATCGAGTGCGGCGACGTCACTGGCGGAGTGAATCGCGGCGTCCCAAGTGACGCGCGACCAGTGCCCGTCCAACAACGCTCGAATAGATGGAGCGCTGTGCGGATCTTCTAACAGCGCGTGCGGTAACCCTTCGATGACGCGACTATAAAGTTTGGCATCCGCAACTTGATCGACGGCCGTGCCGGAATAGGCGCCTTTGAAGTCCACAATGTCAACTCGATCGAGAGCTGCTAGCTTCGAGACGAAGCTTGCGTCCCAATCGTTTGAAGTGTCCAACTTGAATCGGCAGCGCGGTTCAAAGGCGAGCAAGGCTTCAATTCGTCGTAGTGAAGGCGGTGTTCCAAGGCCCGTGGAAACCACAAAGCTCGCTGGATTCGCTTTACGACCTAGTGCTTCCGCCAAACTTACCCTCGCCTGGCGAAGAGCCAGCTCGAGTGCGGCGCTCTCATAAGCCCAACGTCGATAATTGACGTGCATATCCGATGACGCCGGATCGGGCCAGAGTTCCAACACGTCGAGATGCTCGGAGAAGCTCTGCAAAGTGAACCGGCCAGCCAGTGGTTGTTTTGTACCGGCTCTCTGAAGGCTTTTATGATCCGATTTAGCGTAGCTAGTATCTTCGCCACGTCCGACGCAGCCTCCACCTTCAAGCTGTACAACCGAAGTCAAGCGGCGAAAGCCACCGGGATTCAATTGCTCGTACGGCTCGATGTCGTAGCCGTCAATCACGAGCGGCAGTTCGCCGACCTTATCGAAGAGGTTCATGAGTACTAGTAGCTGGAGCCCTTGATCTGTCCTGTTACTGAACCGCGGGCGAACCAAACAATTCAGGCTCACGTGCGATTTGCACGCGCTGGTTCATTGTTTCGTATCGCGCTCTCCGCTATTTGCTCGTTCGCTTCATACGCTTTTTGACAGGCTCGGGGAAAACCACTCTCTGCAGGCACCATCCACCCTGCGGTGAGATGACCCAATCGGCTCGTATTTTGCCGCCATCGGTCTTGAGGCGGAGTTGCACGGTCTCTTGGCCGACTTCGACGACTTCACGCGATTCGATAGCTGGGAACGCTTCCCATTGTCTGTTTTTAAGCGAGTTCTGCAGTGAGTTGACCATGCGTTCGCGAAAGTCAGGAATGAAAAAACTCGACATGTCGTGCACATCTGATTGGTTCCAGGCTTTGAGGAAACGATCGATTATGGGGCCGGCTGAAGGAATCGGCATCACGATTTGGGCGACTTGCCAATCGCGTTCTTCAAGGTGCCAGTGCATTGCGACGGTTAGATTCTGAACCTCGTACTGGATGACTGCAGCTGTTGGTGACT
>JBLINP010000266.1:0-6595 GCA_047639415.1 Planctomycetota bacterium
GCCCAAAACGAGATTAGGGGGAGCTATAGCTCCCCCTAATCTCGTTTTGGGCGGTGGATTTTGTCCTGGCTCGGTATCGACGGGGCGCTGATCCGGCTTAATTGCCGCCTACGCCCTCGCCACGCGCATCGAGTTGCTGGACATATTCGAGCGCGCTCGCTTCCCGCTCGGAGAGCTCGCGCCCGGCAAAGCTGCGCTCATCCCGGTAAATGATCCGGCGCAACACCAGGAATCGATCGAAGTGCGCGCCGGTCTCGAGCTCGCCGTAAACTAAACTCGACATCATCCCAGCCAGCCAAGCCAGCTCGGCATTGAGAGGATCCAGGGCGAGCCCTTCGAGCGCATATTCTCGAGCGAGTTTGCGCCGCTTGCTCTTCGAAAGTTTGACGACCTCACGCGGTGCCTCATTTTTGTCGTCGCGATCGGGAGAAGCTTCGCGCGCTAATTCGAGGCGATCTTTAGCTTCCAAGTTTGCGTTCACTCGCCAATTCAAAACGGGCTGAACCTGTTCGCGTAACCGAGCGCTAAAGAGCACCGCTCGCATCTGGTCTTCAGCACCCTGCGCCTCCGCCTGAAAAGCTTTCAGCCCTTCCTCGCGTCGCCTGCGATCGCCGTAATTGAGCAACTCCAAAAAGGCCGCCTGTTTCGCAGCGATTGCCTCCGAGGAATCATCTTTGACGCGTGGCTCTCGAAGAATTCCAAGATCGGCGCGAACTGCACGCAGCAAAGCTGACGACAGATCGATTCGCTTGACGAGGTTGTTCGATTGCGCTTCGTCCAGAACGACCAAACCACGCGCAGCCGCTTCGAACACTGCGAGCCCGTCACGAAGCTCTGCTATTTCGATCTTGCAACCCCGGATCAACCAGCGACGCAGTCGAAATCGTTTGTCGAAATACATTCGCGCGAATGCTTTCCCGATCTCAACCCTTTGATTCCCAACTGAACTCGGCTCAGCCGCGAACCCACCGTAATTTTCGTGCAAGCTCGTCAAGCTTTGCTCGAGCGAGGCCTCAAGCAATGCGAAGTAGCCGCGTTCGCGATAACCCGTTTCGGTCCCGCGCACCAAAAGTTCTACATCCGCTTCAAGCGTTCGCAATTGTGCGATGAGGTCGTCTTCATCATCGCTGGACTTTCGAAACAGCTTGAGCACATCCCGCGGTGAAGCTTCCGTTCCGATTCCGGGTTGACCATCGGGAGCCAACGAGTCGCTAGCCGCTACCGCAGCCCTAGGACTGCCAAACGGAATCCATATCGCGACGAAGACGAAGCAGAGTAGACGGAGAGAACGCATGTCGATTGAAAAACGGGAAGCACGCGCAGCTATGGTACCCGGGATGGCTGCCGAGGCCGTGCCGTTCCCCTTACATCGAGGACTAGTCCTTACCGAGGTTCGATTCTACGGGAAATCCCCGAGAGCCCCCCCGAGCGCTACGTCTTTTAGCTTTCGAAGGCGCCAGCTAGCCCGAATTATTCATGAACACGCGGACCAAACACCACGAACGACCGGCACTGCCGGTCTATTGGTTCCTGCTGGCACTTTGCAGATACGGGCGTCCTCGACGACCTTACAAGGTCGTCTGCGGGGGCAAGTATCTGCAAAGTGCCAGCAGGAACCAATTCGAGGCGTTTTGCCTCGCGGTTCATGAATAATCAGGGCTAGGCAAATGGGCCAGCGACGCCGTCGTCGCTCGCGCCGTCGAAAGGCGAGGCTTCGGGCTCAACCTGTGGCGAACGAGGCTCCACGACTGGATTCGCGGCAAGTTCGCGACGAGCTAAAAACTGAAGACGCAAAAGTCCGGTGTAGTCCATGCCGCTGCGTTCGGAGAGATCCAGCGTCTCCGCCTGACTCAATTCGGTCAAACTTCTGATCTCCACTTTCGCGAGTTGATCGCTTGTCGCCGCATCGAGCCCATCAATCGTGCCGGGTTCAATCCGCGCCACGCGGTTTTCAGCGGCTTGCTCCCACTTGGGATTCAATGCAGCCGGAGAGATCGGCGGCTTGGGCGGTTGCGTATTGACGGAGCTTGGACGCGGAATGAAAACCTCGCGAGCGGGCAACTCAAGCTCACACGCACCTTGAGCACCGGAACGCTTGCTGGTTCCATTCGCGTTCTCGTGCGGCAGCGAGGATCCGTTCGCTTCCTCCAACTCGCCACCCGAACTTGCGGGTCGAGCAATCCCTGAATTGCCGCTCAAACGTCCAGCCGCGAAGGGGCGGCGGTGATCCGAATTCGCGCTGCTCGACTTCGTCACTGAAGCACCGGAGGTAGCCAGGGTCTTTTCCAAAATGCGATTGCTGAGCGGAGTCTCGAGCGTGCGCCGTTTGGGCTCCGGCGCTCTCGGCGTTTCCGCCTCGGGCAACAAAGCAGCACCACTTCCCACCGATTCCTTCTCGGTGAAATCTTCGTGGCTCGGACTCGACTCCTGCCCCACGTCTTCGCCAAGGCGCTCACGCAGGAAACCGGCCTCGCGCTGAAAACGCAGAGCACGATCGCGATCGTTATCGTCACCTAAGGCTCGCGCCAGTGCGAGCAATTCGACTTCCTCGATTTCGCGCAAGGTGTCCCAACCGGCTGAACGCAATCGTTGCAGGGTTTCCGGACCATCCCCGTGAAGGTTGCAAAGTAGAGCGAGTGTGTCCATCAGACTATCGGTTCCAGTAGGGGCCAGGAGAGCGGTCCGCGAGGGATTTCCCTCATCCGTTGATCCTTCAATTCACAAAACTCGTGGGCGAGCGCGGCGAATTGCCGCGTCACCAAAGAAGTGGGAGCCAGCGCGTCGACGGGCATCCCGTAAGCAGTGGCTTCACGCGCGACATCGGAGACTTGGATCACCGTGTCGAACATCGCATCACCGAACCTGGCCTGCATCCCAATTAGGATTTCACGGGCCAAAGCGCGGGTTGGATCGAAAAGCGTCGCTAGGACGCACATATCGATTTCACGCTCGCATTCGGCGGCCAAATCGACGAACAATTGTTGCGCTCGAACCGCGCCTTGCAGCGCGAAGGTGCCCGTTTCGACGACCAGCACGACCAGGGTTGACGCTCGAATCGCATTGATCGCCAGCAAGCCATCGGCGCGTGTCGGGCAATCGAGGATGACCCAATCGTACATCCCCTCAACTTCTCGAAGCGCCCCTTCGAGCACTCGTTCCGGTCCCAATCGTCGCGCCGCAAGCTCTTCAAACTCGCCCACGCGCAGACTGCCCGGAACTAATTCAAATCCGTGCGCTAGCTTGCGCGCGACCTTGCTGAGCGGAAGGCCCTCGCAAAGTACGTCGGCAATGGAAGCGGCTGAGAAATCGGCTTGCCCCAAACCCAATGAGGCGTGAGCTTGAGGATCGAGATCGACGAGCAGTACGCGCTCGCCCCGCGCGGCTAGAGCGCTGGCCAAGTTAATGGCGACTGTCGTCTTGCCACAACCGCCTTTCTGATTAGCGAGCGCGAGGATCTGCATCGACCTCCCTTATCGCAATTGGCAGAAGCCGAAGCAATACAGAAGAGCTGCGAACTCGGGGTCCAACAGAGGTTTGCGCGCACTCGTGGATAACCTGCGGAGCGTCGCAAGCCAGGCGAAACCGAGTTCGTCTAGCGCAGCGCTTTACGCGCCTTCTCGTAAAAGGCCTTAGAGGTGCGAGCGTGATCGATTGGACCCCACTCGGACACGGTCGACAGCGCGATCGCCGCTTCACTTCGCGGACGAGTCAACGAAACCGGGCGGCGCTCGTGCACGCTCTTCAAAACCGCGTCATCGGACGGCACCCAACCGATGTATTCCGGGCTGTGCCCAAGGAAACGTTCGGAGGCACTGCGGAAACGATCCCAGCCGGCACTGGCCATCGACTCGCTCGGGCAGCGATTGACGACCAAGCCAGCGCGTACATGCGGATTGACCATCGTCGCGCGCTTGTACAGGGCGTAACTGTCCGAAAGTGCTGTCACTTCGGCGTTGGTGACGATTAAGAGTGTGCTGGTCGCCGCCAGATGAGCCACGGTTCCGTAACCCAAGCCGGCGCCGTGATCGATGATCACCAAGTCGAACTCCTGCTCGAGCGGCTGCAGCGCTTTGAAGAGCCGGTCGAGCTCGCGACGGGTCGGATTGGCCAGGGCATGACGCCCGACGCCTCCGGAGAGCAGCATCAGCCCCTCAGGGCCTTCAACGAGGGCGTCCTCTGCCTCAACCTCACCCGCGATGACGTGCCCCATGTCGAACCGCGGCGCCAGTCCCAGCAAAAGGTGTGCGTTTGCCAATCCGGCGTCGAAATCCACCAGAAGCACACGCTCGCCGCGTTGCGCTCGCAGAGAGGCCAAATTGGTCGCCACGACGCTCTTGCCCGTACCGCCTTTGCCGCTGGCAACACACAAGACGCGGGCCCCAGCGTTGGGGTCACGCGCAAGCTGACGCTCCGCACCAAACAACCTACGGATGGCTCCGAAGCGTGGGCGATCAAAACGGGCTTTATCTATCATCGATGGTGGACTCAAGGCGCCGAGTATCATGGGAACCGAGGCAGATCCGTCAACCGAATTGACCTCAGAGTTTGGAGAGCTTAGCGAGAAACTTGCCTAATCGTGAATTCAACTGTGAGTTCATGGGCTTCAACCAAGAACGCAAATCACGGGAAATAATAGAACCCGAAAAAGTTGCTTGACTTCACCCCAACCGAACGCGCTCGCCGACGCGGTGCAACTTGATCAGATTTGTCGTTCGAGTTTGTCCGGCGGGCACGCCGGCGACGAAGACAATCTCCTCGCCCTCCTTCGCGAGCCCCTGCTCGACCAAGAAATCACAAGCGCCTTCGAGCATCTGATCCAGCTCCACGACTCGTGGCAACAAAAAGGCTTGAACGTGCGCTAAAATCGTCATACTCCGCTGAGTTCGCTCGTGCGGAGTTAGCGCAATAACCTCCGCTCGCGGCCGATAACGGGAGATTTGACGTACTGTATTGCCGCTCTCCGTGAAGCATACGATCTTCCTCAAACTGATCGATTCCGCGACGCGCACAGCCGCCAGAGCGATCGCGTTGGAGAAGGTCGGCTCGGAATCGCGGAAGGTAATGTCCGGGCGCTTGCGGAATTCTGAGCTCTTCTCGACGGACAGCGCGACGCGCTGCATCACCCGCACCGCCTCGATCGGAAAGTGTCCCACCGCCGTTTCCGCCGAAAGCATTACCGCGTCCGAACCGTCCAGAATTGCGTTGGCGACATCTGCCACTTCCGCGCGAGTCGGACGAGAAGAGACGACCATCGACTCCAACATTTCCGTGGCGGTGATGGAGAACACGCCGGCCTTATAAGCGGCATTGATCAAACTTTTTTGAACGATGGGGAGACGTTCCAGCTCAACCTCCACTCCGAGGTCTCCGCGCGCCACCATAATTCCATCGGTCTCTTCGAGAATTCCGTCGATCGCTTCGAGTGCGGCCACGCGCTCGATTTTCGAAACCAACTGCATTTCGGGCGCCAATTCGCGAACCGTGCGGACATCGGCGGCGGACCCCACGAAACTGATCCCGATCATGTCCAGTTCCAACTCGCGAATGAAGGCGATGTCCAAAATGTCCTTGGCTGTCGGCAGGTTGATTTTGAGCTCGCTGTCGGGCAAGTGCACGCCCTTCTTATCGCCCAGGTTTCCACCCCGTCGAACGGCACCGATTAGCCCATCCTTGCCGTAGCCTTCGACGACCATCTCCACCACGCCATCGGCGAGGTAAATTCGCTGACCTGGCTTAACCGCCTCGAGAAAGCCTTCGACGTTGAAGTAGATTTCGCCGTGCTCCGCCAAGCCTCCCCCTTCGAGCAAACGGAATCGTTCGCCCGGAGTCACGCGCAGTTTCCCGCCGACGAACAATCCGAGGCGCATCTTTGGCCCCTGAATATCCGCCAAGATCGCGACGGGTTGCCCGGTTTTGTGCGACGCCTCGCGGATCAATTCCGCGCGCTTGCGATGCTCGGCATGCACTCCGTGGCTGAAGTTTAGCCGCGCAACGGACATCCCGGCGTTGATCAAATCCTCGATGCGATCTTCCGTGGCCGGCCCGATGGTGGCGACGATTTTCGTCCTCGCTTTCTGAAACCCATTGACGCCCTCCACTTCTAAGGGAGGCATTTCGGTGAGCTCGGAATGATTGCTGCTACTCAATTCGGACATGCTGGATCTTCGCCGCGCTTCGCACGATTGTTCGGGTGAGACTCGAAGGCAAGCTGGGGGTTAATCAGCAATTTGTTCGCGTCCTGGAACAGTCAAACTAGAAGTCTCGGACAGCAATCGCAACCGGATACGTCAATCCCGCACTTTACTACGGCCGAGAGGCCGGCAAAGCGAGCAGTGCTCGCTCCGACCATTGGATCGCTGCTAGGTAAGTGGAGCGCAATTGTTCGGCACTCAAATCGCGATAGGCGACCTGCTCCCAATCGCCTTGCTCATACGCCGTTGCGCAAACGAGAGCCGCGCCTTCGCTACCCGTGTTCGAAAGCAGAGCGATGCGAACGTTCGCGGATAGTGGTAAGTCTTCAATAATTCTCGCTAAAGAACATTCGAGCAAGGTCCCCAGGTACGAGAGTAGTCCGGTTAGAAAGTAGCCCGGCTTT
>JBLINP010000267.1:0-6532 GCA_047639415.1 Planctomycetota bacterium
GAACGACCGGCAGTGCCGGTCGTTCGTGGTGTTTGGTCCGCGTGTTCATGAATAATTCGGGCTAGAGACGTAGTACGCCTTTGGGGAGAAGGTCGGTCGGCTACTTTGTGGCGACTGGCAACGAAAAACGGAAAGACGCTCCGCCAAGTTCGCAGGGTTCGACTGAAATACTACCGCCGTGCTCCTCGACGATCTTCTTCGATAGTGCAAGTCCAATTCCGGTACCGGATGACTTGGTCGTTACGAAGGGTTGGAAGAGCGATTCACGAATGCTCTCTTCAACTCCGGGCCCGTTGTCTTCGACGGCGATCATCACCATCTCATCGCGGTCCGGTTTGGCGGTGAGGTGAACTTCGCCGCCATATTCAGCGGCTTCGAGCGCGTTCTTAACCAAGTTGGTGACGACTTCTTCGATCAAAATAACGTCGGTCATAACCAAAGGAGTCCCATCGGCGACCGAAATCGAAATCGTCGAGTTGGTCGCTTCAAATTCCTCACGCAACGAAGCGACGACGTTGTCGAAGAGACTCCGGACGGTCACAGAAATGAGGCGCAAGTTATGGGCCTTCGCCAAGGACAAAGTCCGGCGCATCAAGTGTTCGAGGTGCCGCATGCGCGTGACAAGATCATCGAGGACTTCTTGCTGATCTTCGCCCAAAAGGTCGGAAACGGCACGTAAAGCGGAATTTACGGCAGTTATCGGGTTTTTGATTTCGTGCGCAAGCAGGGACGCGGATTCCCCGATTGTTGCTAGCGCACGCAACATCGAAGTCTCGCGTTTCTGCGCTTGACGAATCTCGGTGATGTCGCGCCCTTCAGCAATGAGTAGCTGAGGACTTTGCTCGCCCTCGTTCAAGATCGGCTTTAGAGAGAAATCGACAGCGTGGAATTCACCGCTCGCGAGAACGTATTCGGCTTCAAACCGAACGAACTCGCCCTTGGCTGCGCGTTCAATCGACTCCTGCAATCGCTTTCGGTCGGCAGCGGAAGTAGACCACCAAGCCGTATCGATGAAGGGCTTGCCGATGACATCGGCACGAGTGACATTGCCTGATGCAAGCGCGGCTTGATTGACATCGAGAAGGATTCCGTCGGTCCGGAGTAGTCCGACGTATTGAAATTCTTGATCGAAGACGGCGTGAAATCGGCGTTCGCTCTCGCGCAAGGATTCTTCGGCAGTCTTGCGAGCCGTGACATCTCTGAAGCTTCCGCAAAAGAACGGCTCTTCCTTTCCGGGCACATCGATACGGGCTACGGAAAGTTCGCAAACAAGATGATGTCCGTCCTTATGGACAACCTCGAACTCGCGAGTCGAATTCAAGATGTGCGTTTTCCCGGTGCGCCGATAGTTCTCGAGATAACTGTCGTGCGCCGATAGATGGGGTTCGGGCATCAACCGCCTGATGTTGGTGCCACAAAGTTCAGAGGGTTGGTACCCGAAAATTCCAAAGCAGGAATCGCTGGCTTCCAAAATATCTCCGACGGGATCAATGGTGATCACTCCGTCGAGCATTCCCGACATCAGCGTCCGTAAGCGAAGATCGCTTTCCGATAGTTCGAGTTCAATTTTTCGAAGGTCGGAAACATCACGAGCGTTTGATGCGAAATGACGAACCACGCCATCTTCATCAGGCAATCCGATGACCGTCCAACGCATGTGGAAGATGTCGCCAGTTTTGGCATTCACCTGCCGGTTTTCATGCTTGAACACGCTGAGGCTCGGATCAGCTAACCACTCCGCGAAGGCTTCGGTGGACCGAACGCGATCATCCTCATGAACGAAATCAAACGCACTGCGATTAATGCATTCATCCGGAGCGAGTCCCAGGTAAGTTTCCGCGGCTGGATTGACAAAAACAAACCGCCCTTGCTCGTCGACGACCGTGTAGATGTCGGATGAGCGTTTGATGTAGCCGCTGAATGGATTTTGAGCCAAACCCGGTCTGGGGTCGGCGGCTTGATCGAGATGGCTTTTTCCGTTCACTGGATATCGTTGGGTTGCTTAGACGGTGCGGCTAAAGACCTGTTTGCCGTCGCGAGATCCGTCGCGTCGGTAGCGGTCAAAACACATGGCTAGGTTTCTGACGAACAATTCGCCGGTGGCGGTAGCGCTGATCGACTCGGCGTCGATGTTGGCGAGTCCGGACTCGACGAGCTCGGCGAGTTCGATTAAGTCGGTGGCAAAATACTCATCAAACTTGATGCCGTACGTGGACTCGATGTCGCGCTTGTCGACGCGAAAGTTACACATCAATTCGTGAATCAGTGTGCGCCTAATTCCATCGTCATCATCGCGCGAGATGCCCCTAAATGCAGGAAACTGATCTGCGTCGAGCGCTTGACGATAGGTGCTGAGCTTCTTCTCGTTTTGAACGTAGGAACCTGAGATATCGCCAATCGAAGAGATGCCCAAACCGACGACATCGTCAGCGGGGATGGTCGCATAACCCTGGAAATTTCGACGCAAACGGCCTTCGCGAAGGGCGTGCGAGAGTTCGTCTTCGGGAAGTGCGAAGTGGTCCATGCCAATCGGCTCGTAGCCCGCCTTTAGGAATTGCTCACGCGCAATTGCGAACAGTTCAAATTTCAAATCGCCAGAAGGCAGCATGGCTTCGTCGATGTAGCGCTGATTGCCCTTGATTCCCGGGACCCACGCAAACGAATAGACAGCAGCTCGATCGGGGCGCAGTGACAGCACCGATTCGAGCATGGTTTCGAAGGATTCTTCGGTCTGGTGCGGAAGCCCATAAATCAAATCGACGTTGATTCCCGTGTAGCCATTCGCTCTCGCCTGATCGACGATGGCTTTGGTTTGTTCCAGAGTTTGAATGCGCCCGATTGCATCTTGAACCTTTGGCGTCAAATCTTGAACGCCCATTGAGATGCGATTGAAACCCAGCTCGGCCAAGACCTTGATGTGTTCCTCGGTGGTGACTCGCGGGTCCACTTCAACGGCGAGTTCAGCGTTCTCCGTTGGTGTGAAGAACTCGAACACTCGTCCCAAAATGCGGCGCAAATCCTTAGGCGGATGAAATGTAGGCGTCCCCCCACCGAGATGCAATTGTGAAAAGGTGCGTCGATCGGGCAACTTCTCCGCCAGCATGCCGATTTCCTTTTCGAGCAACTCGATGTAAGGAATCGCGACTTCGTGGTGTGGAGTGATGATCACGTTACAACCGCAAAACGTGCACCGGCTCTCGCAAAAGGGCAAGTGCATGTACATCGACAATGGCTCGTCGGGCTTCGCGTTGGCGCGCGTTAGCAACTCCAAGTATTGCTCGTGTCCAAGGTCGTTCTTGAACTCGATTGCGGTCGGATAGCTGGTGTAGCGCGGACCTTTTCGATCATGCCGGCGAAGCAATTCGGCGGTGTCTGAGCGGGAAGTGGGGCGATTGTGATTGCAGTTGTTGGTCACGGTATTCGAATTTGCTAGTGAGTACGAGGCTAATTGCTGATGACCGTTTCGCCGCCCCTAAACCACAAAAATTGGGCACTCAGAGCAAAGAGTCCCGAGTCGACGGAAGCGGGCGGTACACAGGGCTCTGCAAGCCACCGAGTACAGTTCTCTCTGAATCTGAATCGGGATGTGATCGGATCGGCAATACACGAAGTTCGTTCGGCAGCGACTGAGGGCAAAGGTGTTGAGGGGAAGCGCCGCTCGGTTGCGCAGGTTTTCGGAGAGGGCTGTGTCCAGATCTACAAAATGAGCGGCTACAGGCCCAAAGCTCACATTCCTAATCGCAGCCCTAAGTAGCTTTTGAAGCTCAACGAGAGAGACTCCCCTTTTGAAGAACCCTCAATCAATTCCTCGCATCATCACAACGGCGTTCAGTGCGCTTTTAATCATCACGGCGACCGCACAGGCCGATGTCGGAGATCAAGTCGACAAACTCATTGCTGGTGACGGAGAGATGTCCGACCTCTTCGGATTCAGCGTGGCACTCAGCGGTACGACGGCGATTATCGGCTCGTTGTATGATGACGATAATGCAGTCGACTCGGGGGCAGCCTATCTTTTCGATACGGTCACCGGTTTAGAGACCATCAAACTGATTCCCATCAACGGCGAAATTCTAGAGGAGTTCGGCCGTTCTGTGGCGATCAACGCGACGACGGCGATTGTTGGGTCGCCCGCGAAAAGTGTCACCTGTGCCCGCTCCGGCTCAGCGTATTTGTTTGATACCGCGACCGGGATGCAGGTCGCGGAATTGGTTCCCATTGGCGCCCTGTGCGGCGGTGAATTCGGCAAGTCGGTTTCAATCAGTGGAACGACGGTCGTGGTTGGTGCGCCCAGAGATGACGACACATGCGCTGAAACCGACCTTCTCAATCTGACCGAAAATTGCAATCAATCTGGTTCAGCATATTTGTTCGACACGGTTACGGGTGCGCAGATCGCGCGACTGATTCCGGACGACGCCGATGGTGGAGACCTCTTCGGTACATCCGTCGCGATTTACGGTTCGACCGTCGTTGTCGGTGCGCCGGGAGATAGCGAAAACGGATCAATGTCTGGTTCGGTCTACTTGTTTGACGCGAACACCGGTTTGCAGACGGCCAAACTAATTCCTGAAGATGGTTCGAGCTCTGATCTCTTCGGCGGATTCGTGGCGATCAGCGGAACGACGGCGATCATTAGTGCAATCGGGAACGATGCAAATGGTTCCTTTTCTGGCTCCGCTTATCTATTCGATACCGCTACCGGATTGCAGATCGCAAAATTGATTCCCAATGACGGTACATCTACTTTGAGGTTTGGTGGATCCGTGGCCATTAGCGGCACGACAGCTCTTGTCGGTGCAATTGGAGACAATACCAACGGTAGTCAGGCTGGCAGCGCGTACTTATTCGATACGAGGACTGGTTCGCAAATCACCAAACTGCTTGCGGATGACGGCTCGAATACCGACTTCTTCGGTTATGCCGTAGCGATCAGCGGATCGACGACTCTCATCGGTGCTTCTAGAAATGAGGGTAACGAACCGTTGTCGGGCTCGGCCTACTTATTCGAGTCACCCGCTCCGATCGCATTGGCTAGCGAAGTCACATCGATTTCGCATAGCGCAGGTGGCTCGCAAGTCTTGGTGCTCGATGGTGAAGCGCCGCGCGCCGGTTGGACCTACTTCATGTTGGGTTCCGTAACCGGAACGACGCCCGGCATCGACTTCGGTGGTGGTGTCGTCCTGCCGCTCAACCTCGACGTCTACTTGCTCTTGACTTTGAAGAGCCCCGGCTTGGGTCTCTTCAACAACTTCCGAGGTACGCTCGACAGCGCCGGACAAGCAATGGCGACCTTCTCGCTTCCACCGATTGCAGATTCGTCGTTGGTCGGCTTAATCTTCAACCACGCATACATCGCGGGACCCGTGATTGGAACGGTTTCGTTCGCGAGCAACGCAGTACCCGTAACGCTCGTCATGTAATTCATACGGTGTCAGGTTCGATCTCTCCTGCAACTGAGCCGCTTCGTTTTGGACAATCGAACCAGGCTCAGTTGCAGGAGAGATCGAACCTGACACCGTATTCGTCTTATCGACGCGACTCCGCCAGCCCCAAAACACGGCGATTCCGAGCAGGCAAGCGCAAGCGATGGGCTTCGCCATGCTCAATGGGGAACCGGGAAAGGTGCGGTGAAGGTTGTGACTCAGAAGGCATGCCAGCGTGACCATCAAAACGCCGGCTTGCACTCTTTTGGCTTGCCTGTCTAAGGCCAAGACGTAAAGCGTTCCGAGGATCGGAGCCATGAGGGCGTAGCTGTTCCTCTCGGTGGCGGGGCAGAGCAATAAGATGTAGCCAGCGACGAAGGTGAAGACATAGAGCGTGGCTTCGCGTTCTCCCAAACGTTGTTTGAACTCACGACTGAGGCCCATCATTAGGACAGCGAAGGCAACGATGAAAAACCCGAGCGCTTGGTCGGAGAGCTGTAATCCCATCGTGCTGAGTGTTCCATGAGCGTTGGGAACTGACCGCTCTTGAACGGCGCTCGAGTGGTTTTGAAGCATTTCGGGAATCGTTAAGTACTGCTCCATCACGTAGGAAGCATCTTGAAATGCGAACGGAATAGCGACAACACACGAAAGCGCAATGGCGCCTCGCCACAGCATTCCTATGCGCAGCATAACGAGCACGGGAAAGAGCAGAATGGCTAACGGCTTGGCGGCCACCGCCAGGGCGAGATAGATGGAGGCGCGCCAACCATGTCCGCGTGCCAAGGCGACGACGCACAGCATCATCAGGCCAGCCATGCTCAACGTCATCTGGCATGCCTTGCTGAAGACCATGACAGAGCAACCACGAAGAGTGAGGCCAGCGCGTACGGCTTCGGCGAGACCGCAAATCCCTTTTCGGAGGCCAGGCGAATAAAATGCCACGTGCCAAACGCAAAGGGGAGGATGTTGAGCAGTCTCCAAATTGCGCCTCCGGCAGTGAACGATAGATTCGACCAAGGCGCGAACAGAACGGCTGCCGTGGGAAGGTACAGGAACCGTCTGCCCTCGTAGAGTTCCTCGCCGGCTTGCTAGGCGACTCCGGC
>JBLINP010000268.1:0-6523 GCA_047639415.1 Planctomycetota bacterium
AACGTGTTCCCAATCCGCCAGCGAGAATGACGCCCTTCATGCTAATTTCTGACTTCTAGAACATGCCGTGATCTGCGAGAACGCCGCTCTTTGCGGTCCTTCTGCGCTTCACGATCGGATCGATGGGTTCGGGCCGAATTGCCCGACGCAATGGTGAGTAAACAAAGTATTTGGAACACGACTGATCTCACTTGACGAGGCGTGCCTTGTACCATTCGACGAACTGCGCGAGCCCATCGCGAACGGTTGTCGACGGCTTGTAGCCAAGTAGTTGCTTAGCTTTGGTGACGTCCGCAAAGGTCACGATTACATCGCCGGGCTGCATCGGCTGCTTGTCGAGAATGACCTCGCGTCCGCAGGCTTCTCCGATCATCTGCACCAGTTCGGAAAGCGATGTGGTTTCGGACTCGCCTAAATTGACGATCTCATAGCCTTTGCAAGCATCGATGGATTGCACCACGCCGCTGACGATGTCATCGACATAGGTGTAGTCACGACGCGTCGAGCCGTCTCCGAAGAACGGAATGGGACGTCCTTCAAGCGTGTGACGCACGAACTTGTGAATCGCCATTTCGGGCCTTTGCCTCGGCCCGTAAACGGTAAAGAAGCGCAAGCACGTGGTCGGAATGTCGTAGAGATGATGGTGCGTAAAGCAATGCAACTCACCGGCGCGCTTGGTGGCCGCGTAGGGCGAAACCGGGCAGTGAATGTCGTCGATTTCGGAGAAGGGCACCTTCTCGTTAGCGCCGTACACGCTCGATGAAGAAGCGAAGACAAAGCGGATTCCCGATTGCTTGCGAATCTCCTCCAAGAGGATCAACGTGCCGCGAATATTGACGTCTTGATAATGAAGTGGATCGAGCAGCGAGGGTCGAACTCCGGCCATAGCCGCCAAGTGCACAACGACATCGAACTTGTTCGCCGCAAACAAACGGGCCATGGCTCCTTCATCGCGAATATCAGCCTCGACGATCTCGGCACCGTCTAGGCCCGCGGCATTCACCCGCTTGATGGCCGGCTCGTAAAAATCGTTGAAGTTGTCGACGACCACAACCTCATCACCGCGCGTTAGCAATCGCTCCACGAGATGAGATCCAATAAAGCCGGCACCGCCGGTTACAAGCACGCGTGCCATCACTCCACCGTCACACTTTTTGCGAGGTTGCGGGGTTTGTCGATATCACAGCCTTTGAGTTCGGCGATGAAATAGGCCAGTAGTTGTAGCGGCACAACTTCCAAAATTGGGGTCAACCATTCGTTGGTCTCCGGAACATCAATTTCAGAGTCCGAAATGGAACGACTGGCATGATCGTGGCCCAAGCAAACGACTTGGCCGCCGCGCGCTTTGACCTGTTCGATATTGGAGCGCACCTTCTTGGCCAGCACTCCGTCGGTAGAAATGGCTAGCGTGGTCATGCCTGGCTCAATCAAAGCGATCGGACCGTGCTTCATCTCCCCCGCCGGATAACCTTCCGCATGCAGATAGGAGATTTCCTTGAGCTTGAGTGCACCTTCGAGCGCCACCGGGTAATTGATCCCGCGGCCCAAGAACAGAAAGCCTTTGGAGTTTTGGTATTGCTCTGAGATCGCGGCGATGTGAGCGACGCTTTTCTCATTCAATAAGCCCTCGAGCTTGGGACGTAGCTCGCGTAAATCCTGAAGTAAGCCCCGTCCGCGATCGCGATCAATCGTTCCGCGCGCGCGTCCCAGTCGAACCGCAAAAAGGTATGCCGCGACAACCATCGCGACGAAGGCTTTCGTACTTGCCACTCCAATTTCGGGTCCCGCGCAAATCGGAATCACGCCTTTGCATTCGCGGACCATGCTGCTACCGACAGCATTCACGAAACAGATCGGATGAGCGCCCAAATCGCGCGCCAACCGCAGGGCTTCCAGCGTATCGGCCGTCTCACCCGATTGGGAAATGCCAATCACGTAGGTGCCTTCAACCAACACGGGGTTCCGATATCGAAACTCCGAGGCGAAGTCCACATCAACGGGAACGCGGGCCAAGCTCTCGATCATGTAACTGGCGATCAAACCAGCATGCAACGCCGTGCCGCAGGCTGCGATTTGTACGCGTTCGATAGCCTGGAGTGCCTCGTCGCTGAAGCTATCTCCGTCCAGCAGCACATCGCCGTTTTCAAAATCCAATCGATCTTTGAAAGCCGCCGCAATCACGTCGGGCTGCTCGTGAATTTCCTTCAGCATGAAGTGCGGATAGCCCAGCTTTTCAGCCGACTCCGCATCCCACTCCACGTGTTCGACCTTGCGCTCACGCGCTTCCCCGTCATGCCCGACGATGCGAATACCAGAGGTCGAAAGCTCGGCAATGTCGCCGTCCTCCAAATACTGGACATCGCGAGTATGCGGAAGTAGCGCGATGACGTCGGAACCCAAAAAGACTCCGTCGGGAGAACTACCGACACACAACGGCGGTCCGTGGCGAGCGCAAATCAAACGACGGTTGGGCGATTGGACGATCATTGCGATCGCGTAGTTCCCGGTAACGCCTTTCAACACGGTGCGCACGGCGTCCAGCGGATCGGCTCCCTTATCGAGCTCGAGTCCAATCGTCTTGGCCAGCACCTCGGTATCTGTTTCGGAAGTGAGTTCGATGCCGGCCTTGACGAGATCGGCACGCAGCTCCAAGTAATTCTCGATGATGCCGTTGTGAACCAGCGCGATGCGACCTTTGTCGTCGGTATGCGGATGAGCATTTTCATCGGAGGGCACGCCGTGCGTTGCCCAACGCGTATGGCCGATTCCGAGTGCGTACTGCCCCACATCGGCGGAGGCTAGCTTGGTCTCTAGGTTTGCCAGCCGACCTTGCTTACGCCAGACCGTAACCCCGTCGTCATCGACAACGCCGATGCCAGAAGAGTCGTAGCCGCGATACTCCATCGTCCGCAAGCCTTGAAGGATGGACTCGACCACCGAGCCTTCCTTCAACCAGATTCCAACGATTCCGCACATTCAGTCAAGCCCCGGCGGACGCCTGCTGCTCTTCTTCGATCTTCGTGCGGAAGTAGGCAAAGGTTTTTTCTAGGCCTTCGTCCAAGCCCACCTTCGGTTCCCAGCCCAAAATACGACGCGCTTTTGATATGTCGGGCTGCCTGACCTTGGGATCGTCTTCGGGCAAGTCTTTGAAGCTGATCGTCGACTTCGTTCCAGTCAATTTTACGACCTTTTCAGCGAACTGAAGAATAGTCATCTCGCTCGGGTTGCCAATGTTGGTCGGCAGCGGCTCGTCGGAATTGAGCAAACGCCAGATGCCTTCGACCAAGTCGTCGACGTAACAGAAAGAACGCGTTTGCGAACCATCGCCAAATACGGTGATCGGCTCGCCTCGCAAGGCTTGGCTCATGAACGCCGGCAATGCGCGGCCATCATTCATGCGCATGCGCGGACCGTACGTGTTGAAGATGCGAATGATGCGCGACTCCACGCCGTGAAAGCGGTGATAGCCCATCGTCATCGCTTCGGCAAAGCGCTTGGCTTCGTCATAGACTCCGCGCGGCCCCACCGGATTGACGTTGCCCCAATAGTCTTCGGTTTGGGGATGCACCAGCGGATCGCCGTAACACTCCGATGTTGAGGCGAGCAAGAACCTAGCATTCTTTGCGTGGGCCAGTCCCAACGCTTTGTGCGTGCCCAAACTGCCGACCTTCAAAGTCTGGATCGGCAACAGGAGGTAATCGATCGGGCTCGCGGGAGAGGCGAAGTGCAAAACCGCATCCAATTTGCCTGCAACGTGAATGTACTCGGTGACATCCTGATGCATGAACTGGAAGTCCTCGCGAGGCATCAAGTGCTCGATGTTCGCGAGGTCCCCCGTGATGAGGTTGTCCATACAGATCACCTCGTAGTTTTCGGCCAGGAATCGCTCGCACAAATGGCTTCCGAGAAATCCGGCACCGCCGGTGATCAAAACGCGCTTTCGAGACATTGAGTAGAGGGGGTTGAGGATGGGTTCAGAACGTGGCGATTGAAAACTGTAAGGGCTCGGAGGCAGGCTTCGCGGAACCGATCGACGAAGAGTATCTCGGCTCAACAGGTGGGCTGAGTCGCTACCTATGCCCAGTAAAATGTGTTCTGGCGCGAAATCTTATCCGAAGACGACCTCTTACAGTGTCCCCGAGACGCAAAGCAGGCTACTCGACGTCAAGATTCGTCGTTTCGAGATCCGGATCTTCCGGAGCGGGATTTTCAGGAGTAGGAGGCTCGACCGTGGTCGCAGGAATTTCACCCAGATCCAGGAGCAGGGCCGAATCCCCTCTTTTCAAGCGCAGGGCAATCCCCTGTGTCATGACGACTCCGCGACCGCTTGGGCTACTAAGGCGCATTCTGCCACTCTCATCGGTCACCTCGACATCGCCGTAGACCTGCCCTCGTCGCCAACCGACGCGGATCTCTCGCGGCGAAGCACCGAGGTCAATAGGTGAGCCGCCGGCGCCCAGAAGAGGAATATCGACGCGCTCACCCGCACCGATGACGATTTCGTCTTCACGGAATCGCAGGTAGGCTGGCTCGCCAGATTGATTGAAAATTCGCAATAGCTCGGAGTAAACCTGCTGCACCAGATACGGACCAGCCTCGGAATTGGGAGGCCCCGAAAGCTGTGCACCCCCGGGAAGTTGAGTGATCGCTCCAGGCGACAGCGTGATTTCCGCGCGAGTCAAGTGTTCGAAACGCACCGCGGGCTCGCCGCGTGAGGGTTCACCGATGCGACAGACGCTGTCGTCGTACATCAGAACTCGAGCGCCGTCAGTGGGCCACAAGACCTCCGCTCGACCACCGGCACCGCAATGCACCCAAGCACCTGAATGCATGCGCCGGTTCTTGCGGAAGAAAGTCAGCGGGAAGGCTGTCGGACTCTCGGGTCGACGCACCTGAACGGGATCGGCGTGACGATAAACCAAAACCTCGACGAGCCCCGCCGGCGTGTCGCTATCCACCCCTTTGGGTAGTGGATCGATGGTGTTCACCATCGGACCGGGCCACAATTGAGTTCGACATCCAGATACGAGCAGGAGCACGGGAATGAGCCAAAGCCCCTTCACCGCCTGCAGCCCTTTGCATAGCTGCAGTCCAAATGTGCTGGATTGAATCTCAATCATTGAGGAGAACTCATCGAAATCGCGGGCTGGCCACTGTAGTAGCGCTCCACAAATCCGGTGTCGTGGGTACCCGCCCTAAAGTCTGAATGGCTCAAGATACGTCGCTGAAGCGGGATTGTTGTTGGCAATCCCTGGATGATGAATTCATCGAGAGCGCGGATCATGGTCCGAATGGCCTCTTCTCGCGTGGGCCGCCACGTCAGTAGCTTGGCGATCATCGAGTCGTAGTGTGACGGAATTCGATAGCCGGAATAGACGTGGCTGTCCACGCGGACGCCAGGGCCGCCGGGGGGCACAAATAGCTCGACCAATCCGGGTGCTGGCTGGAAATTGTTATCCGGATCTTCGGCGTTGATACGGCATTCGATGCAGTGACCGCGCGTCTGAATATCCTCTTGTTTCCAGCGCAATTTTTCCCCGGCCGCTAGCAGAATTTGCTCTTGAATCAAGTCGAGGCCCGTGACCATTTCGGTCACCGTGTGCTCGACCTGAATCCGTGCGTTAACTTCGATGAAGTAGAAGTCGCCATGACTATCGAGCAAGAACTCGACCGTACCCGCATTGTGATAGTTCGATTCGCGACAAATGGCGAGAGCCGCCTCCCCCATGCGTTTGCGCATCGCGTCATCAATGGAGAGCGAGGGCGATTCCTCGATCAACTTTTGATGTCGACGTTGGATGGAGCAGTCTCGCTCACCCAAATAAATCAGATTGCCGTGCGTGTCGCCCAGGATCTGAATTTCGATATGGCGCGGATTCTCGATGAACTTTTCGAGGTAGACCGTCTTGTCGCCAAAGGCCGCTTCCGCTTCTGAACGCGCCGAATGAAAGCCGAGCACCAAGCTCGGATCATTGCGAGCGATCCGCATTCCGCGACCGCCGCCCCCCGAAGAGGCTTTGATCATGACCGGATAGCCAAGCTCATGAGCGACGCGCAAAGCAGTCGCTTCGTCCTCGACGGATCCATCGGAACCCGGCACCACCGGAGCACCGGCGCGAATGGCCATCGCTCTCGCATTGGCCTTGTTTCCCACCGCAGCGATCGTTTCGGGATCCGGACCAATGAAGTGAATGTTGCAAGAACGGCAGACCTCAGCGAAGTGAGCGTTCTCGGCTAGAAATCCATAACCAGGAGCAATCGCATCGACGTCAGCGATCTCCGCTGCCGAAATGATGGAGGGTATGTCCAAGTAAGACTTGGCCCCCTGCGCCGGTCCGATGCAGATGGTTTCATCGGCTTGGCGCAGGTAGATCGCATCGGCGTCCGCTTCGGAGTAAACCGCAACGGTTTCGACTCCCAATTCGCGGCATGCACGAATGATGCGTTGAGCAATTTCGCCTCGATTGGCGACGAGAACTCGTCGAAACATCAGATGGACTTCAAGAGGAAGAGAGGCTGACCG
>JBLINP010000269.1:0-6491 GCA_047639415.1 Planctomycetota bacterium
GGAACCGTTTGGTCGGATGCTGACGATCGCTTTCCACATCCATCACATCGTTGACGAGATAGATTGCGCTCGATCCTAGGCAAAAGGCGGCGAAGGCGAAGAGTGCTCGCTGCAAGTCGCCGATGTCGACGCCGGCGCCCAAACTCTTGTCGCCATAGGCAAAGCCGAGGGCTGCCAGGACAAAGATGTTTTTCGACCACTGATGTGGTCGTAGAGCACGAATCGGCGCGGGGAGTTTCATTCAGGGAATGCGGACGGGAACTGAGTTGGCTGTATCGGCCGCTTTGGCGAGCACCTTAAACCGTCGTGACGGCAAACTCTACCCTGCGGTGCCCCTCTAGCCCTACTAATCCAGGCTCAGCTTACGCAGATCCTCGATCGGCGAATCCGGACCTACCATTAGGGCTTCTTCCTCGCCTAGGAGCCCCTCTTCGCGGAGCTGGAAGAGCTCGAAGGTGTGCACCGAGCCATCGGAGTACAGAACGTTGGTCGTGGTGGCATGATTCATGCCTCCATCATTGTCGTCGCCGATGAGCGGTTCTTTGCCGTTGCCGGGGAACTTCCTCATCGGAAATCGGTCCAAATCTCGGCCCGCGTAACTCGACCAAGTGCCATCGAGCAACTCTAGGTCCATCCACCATTCCTCCGTTGGAACATCTCGGATGGCCAGAGACCCCGTATCTACGGCTGGGCAGGTGAGTCGGCGTGCGTTCGTCGTGGTATTGGTCATCGCTCCGCGAGCCATCAATTCAGCGAAGAACGCGACGCCGCTCGACTCTTGGATGTGCTCGTACTTGGCCTTGTAAGTCACCATGCCTTGGTACATCTGCGCCATGTTGGAAGAGCAGGCGCGCACTTCGGCCATGTCGTAGGCATCGACCACGTTCGGCAAAAGAAACCAAGTCAAGATCAGGATGATGGCCATCACGGCCAAGATCTCAATCAAGGTGAAGCCCCGTCGGAGAACGGCGGCTGTACGGCGGGCGGACGCAGTGATCATGGGCGGACGGAGAGGGAGCCTGGAATGGTGAACCGATGCGGCGGACAAGCACTATATGACTCGAAGAGCGCTCGGTCACGAATTCGGGCGTTGCTCGACCCAATGCCGAACAACGCCCAAGTTGAAATCGATGCGAAAAACGCGCTATTTGCTCGCTGAAGAGACTGCTTCGCTCAATTGAGCGGCGCGGCCCGTATCTTCCCAAGACACGTCATCGCGGCCAAAGTGACCGTGATAGGCGGTTTTCTCGAAGATCGGGGCTTTCAGGCCCAGATCGCGAATGATGGCGGCCGGGCTCAGATCGAAGACGGAGAGCACAGCTTCGGTGATCAAATCTTCATCAACCGTACCGGTGCCGAATGTGTCGACCAGGACTGACAAGGGATGCGGCACGCCGATGGCGTAGGAGAGTTGAACCTCACAGCGCTTGGCCAAACCGGAGGCAACAACGTTCTTAGCAACCCAGCGGGCAGCGTAAGCAGCCGAACGGTCGACCTTACTCGGATCCTTGCCGGAGAATGCGCCGCCACCGTGGCGGCCCATACCACCGTAGGTATCGACGATGATTTTTCGGCCGGTAAGACCGCAGTCGCCGTGGGGACCACCGAGAACGAAACGGCCGGTCGGATTGATGTGATAGATCGTGTTCTCGTCGAGATACTTGGCCGGAATGACGGCCTTGATGACTTGCTCGCGAATCACCTCGGTGATCGTGTCTTGCTCGACGTCTTCATCGTGCTGCGTCGAGATCACAACGGTATGAACGCGCTTCGGAACATCGCCTTCGTACTCGACCGTGATTTGGCTTTTGCTATCGGGGCGCAGCCATTTGACTTCGCCGCTTTGACGCAAATCCGCCATCTTCTCGACCAAACGGTGAGAGTAGTAGATCGGGAAAGGCATCAAGCAGTCGGTTTCATCACAGGCGAAACCAAACATCAAGCCTTGGTCGCCAGCGCCTTGCTCAACATGCAAGCCTTCGCCTTCGGTCACACCTTGGCTGATGTCGGGCGACTGCTTGTCGACCGAAACGAGAACGGCGCAGGTATCACCATTGATGCCAAAGGCGTCGTCGGTGTAGCCGATACGCTTAATCGTATTGCGGGCCAGAGTTTGGTAATCGGGATTGGCCTTGGTCGTAATCTCACCGGCGATGACGCAGAGCCCGGTCGTAACCATGGTCTCGCAGGCCACGCGGCTCTCGGGATCTTCAGCAAGGCAGGCGTCGAGAATCGCGTCAGAGATCTGGTCAGCCACTTTATCGGGGTGGCCCATTGAGACGGATTCGGAAGTGAAAAGTCTAGACATCGAGAATGTGGGGGTTTGAAAAGTACCGGTCTGGATGGAGAGCGCGATGAAACGCAAGTCGTTTCCACCGATGGCGGGTAGGGTCCGGGCGGTTCGCTCAAAGGAGCGGCCAATTAAGATATCCCATAGCCTAGAATCGAGGAATCAAGAATTACGGATATGTCGGTTCGTCGTGCGGATTCCCCCGAGATCCAACAACAAAAAACTCGGATTGTACCTGTTTATGCCCTGGGAGCTTTAGCCAAGCAGCGCTCGTGCAGGGCTTTCAGAGTGGCGAGTGCCGCCCCCTTCTGGGCCTCGACCACGGCTAAACCTGCGTGGGCCATACGCCCACAAAGCTCGGGATCCCCTGCCAGCTCAGCTAGGGCAATGGCGAGCTCAGCCTGGTTGGCAACCACTCGGCAAGCCCCCGCCTGCCCCAATAGGCGGGCCTCCTGCTGGAAGTTGTCGATCGATGGTCCGTAGAGCACGGCACGGCCCTGGGCCGCTGGCTCGAGCATATTCTGTCCGCCGTGGTCCACAAGGGTCCCGCCGACGAAGACAATATCCGCCAGTCCATAGATTCGCTCGAGTTCACCAATCGTATCGACCACTAAGGGCCGATCCGGGTCGGGCTGTTCGGTTCCAGCTCGTAAATTGCTGAGCAACTGGGGAACGATTTTTACGGTCGACAGGCCTCGCAGAATTTCTTGTACGCGCTTGGGGTGGCGCGGAACCAAGATCAGCCGCGAACCCGGCATCGCCTCACGCCACGCTTCTGCGACCCAAAGTTCTTCGGGGAAATGAGTGCTTCCGGCGACCAGCACCATTTGCTCCGGGCGTCCGCTCGCGAAACGTCGCAATTCTTCGCCCGGCTCAACGGGTCCAATCTGCAATCCATCCGCTTTGATGTTGCCGGTTTCAATGACGCGATCGGCGTCGACATACAGATCTCGAAATCGTCGCGCGTAGTCGCCGCCCTGTACGCAAAAGAGCGATATACGATTGAACTGAGGAAGCGCCAATCGAAACGAGTGGTACTTGTCGTAACTCTTCTCCGTGATGCGCCCGTTGACGACGGCCACAGGAATTCCCGCTCGGTTGGCTTCGCGAAGGAAGTTCGGCCAAATCTCTAGCTCGATCAAAACCACGCAACAGGGTTTTACGCGTTGCAAAAACGACTTCACCCACCAAGAGATATCGGCTGGAAAACGCACCAGTTGAATGCCCGGAAGCACCGATTTAGCAACCGCCATACCCGTGTTCGTTGTCGTGCTGATCACAACCTCATACTCGGGATAGAGCTCAGCTAAGAGGCGTACCAGCGGAACGGCAACCTTGACCTCTCCGACTGAAACTCCGTGAAGCAGAATTCGTTGGCGGGAATTGGCGGGAGCTCTCGGCGGAAGTCCGAACCATGAACGCGCGATCACCATGCGGCCAAAGCCCTTATTCAAAAGGCTATTCCAAATCAGCCATGGACTGCCGACGACGGCCGCTAGCAGCCAGGCCATGTCGTAGCCGAAGTGCATGGCCGAACGCAGCAAACCCGAATTGGGATCACTGCAAATTGGCGCAGGTAACGCCTTGCTAGTCACTCGCGCGGATTCTCGCGACACGACCTACTAGCCGCCCGTGGATAATGTGCGGCAGCGAAACGAAGACCTATTCGCTACAGCAAGGAGGAAGGTGAGATTGCCAAAACGGCGCTGTAGAGCAGCCCGACACGTCACGGCGAGTCCGACGCGAGGGCGGCGGACACGGCTTTCTCGTAGTGGGCTGATCTTCAATGGGCTGCTAGGCCTTGGCGTGGCACTTTTTGAACTTCTTGCCGCTACCGCAGGGACATTCATCATTGCGGCCGACGCCTGCATACTCGTCGGGTTTAGGCGTTGGGTTTTCGGCCTCGGCTTGACGTGCTCGCGCCGCTTCCTCCGCCGCCTTCTTCTGCTGTTCACGCTGTGCCAGCATCTGCTTATAACGCTCGGCATCGAAAGCTTGCGACGCGGGCGCCCCCCTTCGAGTCGAGCCCTGACCGGGCAGACCATCACCGGCCGAAGGATGAACCGCTTTCCCGCCCCCCATCACCTGACGCGGTGAAGCAAAGTTGGACGCGTCACCCTCATCGGGACGGCGCACCTGAACGCGAAGGATCAAGCTCGCGACTTGATCCTCAACCGCTTCCAACAACTTCTGGAAGAGCTGATAGCCCTCCGCCTTGTACTCGTTCTTCGGATCCTTTTGCGCATACCCGCGCAAGCCAATACCCGCCTTCAACTGATCGATGGCGTACAGATGATCCTTCCAACGACTATCGATCGTTTCGAGCAATAGATAGCGCTCGACCTGACGTGCCAGATCTTCGCCAAGCTCTTGCTCGCGTTCACTATGACGCGCCAGAACCGCCTCGATGACACTGGTAGCATCGCCATCTTTTTCAGTCGCGACTTTGGCCAACTCGGCATCCAACTCGATGTTGAAAGTCTTTTGAATCCACCCGCAATAGCCTTCAACATCGCCCGTGTGAGTCGCGGCCGCTCGTTCCGTCACCGAACGCAGCATCTCTACGGTTTTCTCCTTCAAGCCGATTGATTCGAGCACTTCTTGGCGTGCTCCATAAATAGTCTTGCGCTGTTCGTCCATTACCTCGTCGTACTCGAGCAAGCTCTTACGAATTTCGAAGTGGTAGTCCTCGACCTTCTTTTGCGCTTTCATAATCGCGCGCGAGACCATCGGCGACTCGATCGCCTGGCCTTCGGTCATGCCAAGCTTCTCCAT
Organism: Planctomycetota bacterium; assembly: GCA_047639415.1. Taxonomy (GTDB): domain Bacteria; phylum Planctomycetota; class UBA1135; order UBA1135; genus OFTM34. Next base: position 5,066 of record JBLINP010000269.1, read on the forward strand.
GAAGTTCGTAACCCAATCGCGATAGAAGCGACGCATCAAATCGTCTTGCAACGAGAGGAAGAAGCGCGTCTCCCCCGGGTCACCCTGCCGTCCAGAACGACCTCGCAACTGATTGTCAATTCGCCGCGCTTCATGCCGCTCGGTTCCGAGCACGTACAAGCCGCCGAGTTCTTTGACCTCGGCTTCGTCCGCGTCGCACTCTGCCCGTACTCGATCGCGAACCGCGTCAATGTCGGCTAAGTGCTCGTCGTCGCCGATGACTAAACCCGCTTCTTCAAGCGACTGATTCAATCGCCACTCGAAGTTTCCGCCCAAGCGAATGTCGGTACCACGCCCGGCCATGTTGGTAGAAACCGTAACGGCCCCCTTTTGACCGGCGAGCGCCACAACCTGGCCCTCGCGCTCGTGCTGCTTAGCGTTGAGCACCTCGTGCTTCACTCCCCTGCGCTTCAAGAGCCCCGACAAGAGTTCGGACTTTTCAATCGAGGTCGTACCGACCAATACCGGCTGCCCCTTGTCCTGCAACTCCTTGATCTCTTCCGTGATCGCAGTCCATTTCTCTTTCTCAGTCCGGTAGACCAAGTCGTTCGTATCTTTCCGAGCAATCGGCAAGTGCGTCGGAACCTGAATCACATCAAGGCCGTAAACCTTGCTGAACTCCCCCGCTTCGGTAATCGCGGTACCGGTCATTCCAGCCAGCTTCTCGTACAGACGGAAGTAGTTCTGGAAGGTGATCGTCGCCATGGTTTGGTTTTCCGAGCGAATCTTGAGGCCTTCCTTGACCTCTACCGCTTGGTGCAAACCGTCCGACCAACGTCGGCCATTCATCTTTCGACCGGTGAACTCGTCGACGATGATGATCTCGCCTGCTTCGACGACGTACTCGGTATCGATCTCGTAGAGATTGTGTGCGCGCAACGCGTTCTCGATGTAGTGCGGCCAATCCATATTGCCTTCGTCGTAGAACGAACCGACGCCGATCAACTTCTCGGCAACATCGATGCCCTCTTCGAGCAGTGAGACCTGGCGCTCCTTCTCTTTGACTTCAAAATGTTCGTCAGCCTTGAGCTGGCGAGCCACTTGGTCGGCCTGCGCATACTTGTTCGCGGTCTGCTCGGCGGGACCTGAAATAATCAGCGGAGTTCGCGACTCGTCGACCAAGATCGAGTCGACTTCGTCGATGATCGCGTACTTCAGTTTCTTCTGAACTTGGTCGTCCAAGCGCGTCTTCATGTTGTCGCGCAAGTAGTCGAAACCAAACTCGTTGTTCGTGCCGTAGACGATGTCGCAGGCGTAAAGCTCGCGGCGCTCCTGCGGTCCCATCTGCGACTGAATTGAGCCAAAGGTCAATCCGAGATACTCGAAGATCGGGCCCATCCAGTTGGCGTCACGTCGGGCGAGGTAGTCGTTGACGGTCACCAAGAAG
>JBLINP010000270.1:0-6490 GCA_047639415.1 Planctomycetota bacterium
TGCAGCGCGGTGACCACGAGACTGCGCTCGCGGTCTTTCGCAGCGTGCTCGAAGACGATCCCGAGAACCCGGCTTCCCACTTCAACCTCGCGCAGGTCTTGAACCTTCTCGATCGCTCGGGCGAGGCTCGGGAGCACCTCGTCCGCTCCATCGCGAACCGACCGGATTACTCGCACGCGCACTCTTTGCTTGGTGAGATCGATGAGAGCGCCGGCCGTCACGAGGATGCGCTGGAACACTACCGAAACGCGCTCCGTTTCGAACCGAGTAACAAGTCCGCGCGCTATCGACTGTCCGCGTTACTGCGTCGGCAGGGCCTCGACGACGAGGCCGATCGCGTAACGGCCGAAATCGGCGAATGAGACCTACGTTCGGGGTTCTACTTCTCCTTAGTCCGCTTTCGGCCTGTGGAGAAAGCATGCCCGCCGAACCGCCGCCCATTCGCTTCGTCGAGCGCATCGAGTCGAGTGGTATCAATTTCATCGATACGCACGGGCGTGTCGGAACCGCCAAGTTGCACCTCGTCGAATCGATGGGCGGCGGTGTCGGAATGATCGACTTCGACGCGGACGGCGACCTGGATCTTTTCTTCGCGAACGGCGACGCGCACGACGGATCGGAAGCGGGTGCGAGCCGACTCTTTCAGAACGACGGCGGCTTTGCCTTCTCGGACGTGAGCGCGAAGGCCGGATTGGAGCTGCGGCGAGACGCGACCGGCGTTGCGGTCGGGGACATCGACAACGATGGGTTCGACGACCTCTTTGTCGGCGTACATGGAGCGAACGTCCTCCTGCGCAATCGCGGCGACGGCAGCTTCGAGGACATCTCCGCTGCGGCTGGCGTTGACGACGAAGGCTATGCTGCGTCCGTGGCCTTCGCCGACCTAGACGGGGACGGCGACCTCGACCTCTTCGTTTGCAACTACTACATCTGGGATCAGCCCACGATCGAGCTCTCGTTGAAGGGCGGCAATTTTCGAGGCGCTCAAGTGCTAGCGGGCCCCCGTGGCTTTCGCGGTGCGCCCGACGTCTTGTACCGCAATCGTTTCTCCGACTCCGGCGAGCCGCGTTTCGACGACGCCACCCTGGAGTCCGGTTTGGGTGAGTCGACTTCGTTCGCTCTGGGCGTGGTCGCGGTCGACTTCGACGATGATGGCGACGTCGATCTCTACGTCGCCAACGACTCGGAAGCAAACTCGCTCTTCGTGAACGACGGCAGCATGCACTTCACCGACCTCGGCCTGATTTCCGGTGCAGCGTTCGACCGCTCGGGCAACGCCCAAGCTGGGATGGGAGTCGATTGTCGCGACGTGGATGGAGACGCGTTCGGCGATTTATTCATGACCAACTTCTCGCACGACTACAACACGCTCTACCACAATCTGGGTCGTGGCTTATTCGAGGATGTGAGCAGCCGCGCCGGGCTCGTCGCACCGTCCTTTCACGAGCTCGGATTCGGCTGCGTCTTTCTCGACGCCGACCTGGACGGAGACAACGACCTCGCGGTTGCGAACGGTCACGTCTTTCCAAACATTGGAGCCACTCCGCTCAACACGACCTACGAGCAGAGCAATCAAGTCTTCGAGAATCAGGGCCAGTCCTTCCGCGCCGTCGAGACTCCGTGGGAGTCCAGTCTTCCGTCGGCCGTTTCGCGCGGACTCGCACGCGGCGACTTGGACGGGGACGGACGCGAAGACCTGGTCTTCACCAACCTGAACGGGCCTCCTTCATTGATGCGGAACGAGACGAAGTCCAGTGCGCCCGTGGTTCTGCGATTGGTCGGCAGCGAGAGCAATCGCAACGCGGTCGGCGCTCGTGTCACGGTGGAACGAAAGGGAGTCGCTCCGCGCACCTACCGCATTCTGGGCGGCACGTCTTATCTCAGCGCGTCGTCGCGTGAAATCGTGATCGGACTGGCCGGGGCCAAGACCTGCCAGGTAAGCGTGCGTTGGCCGGCCGGCGGGCAGTTCATCCTGACAGAGGTCGAGGCGGGGACGCGGGTCACCCTTGTCGAGGGCTCGGACGCGCCTCGCGTGGAGCCCCTCGAACCGCACTAGTGACCACAGATAAGGGCGCCGCGGACTTCGAGATGTCAACGGCTCTCGTACACGATTACTTGCCGCGTAACGAGGCCTCTTACCGGATCGTAGACGACCCCCCTGAGCGCAGCCGAATTCGCTGACGGCTCATAGCTGTAGCTGTAGTGGCTCTGGAATTGCGTCGCAGGCACGGGTTCGGCCGTTGGCAATACGCCCACCAACGCGTCAGAGATAGCACTTCGTCCTTCGACGCTAGTGCTCAACAGGTGAGGCGTGTTTGGAATAAACGCCAGTGAAGCGAAGCTCGTCACAGCATTGAAAAAATGCAGCGAAAGCGGCACTGCGTTCGTACAGTCGAGAGCGCCAATCAGCATGATAAAATCAGTTGTGGGATAATCGAGGATTGCACCGGGATGCAGAAGGCTGTTGGCCTCCAACTCGCCCGGTTCTGGATCGACGACAACCTGCTGACAAGCGACTTGGTTTTCGGTCGTACATTCTGGCACTCCACACTCCATGACGCCTGCGGGGACGTTGGCCGGACAAATACTGAGCCATTCGGGTGAAGAGGGAATATCGCAGGCAAAGTCGAGTCGCGAGAACGGCGGTCCGCTCGTCAGGACAACGCGATCGAGGATTGAGCTTAGATCCCAAGTTGTCAGCGCGTAGGCAATTTCTGCGGCACCGGCGGAGTTCCCCGTTGCACAAAAGGTTCCTGTCGTATGAACGTTTTCGTGTACCCAGTTCAGCAGCGTGGCGTATCGAACGGACTGTTGCTTCACGCCTTCGCCCGTCGAGAACCACCCGGCGCTCCAACGTCGGTCGACAACTCGATGGCCAGCCGCCAATAGCTCGGTGATCAACAGGTCTCCTCCCGCTGTCTCGCTGTAAAACAGTTCGCCGGGCCCTCCAGAACTCAGCAGCACGGTTCCGATCAGCGGAGTTGAAGCGGCGGGTTCGATGATCCGAACTTCGACGTCGAGCGCTCCTGTGTCCTCGCTCTCAATCCGCAACACCACACAGGTTGTGTTTGGGAAATTGCCGGAGCCGCTCGGGCACGAGTCGGGCAGCACCGTCGCTGAAGCTGACGGAGGTTCTTCCGGTTCGACTATCGCCTCGCTCGCGCTGCCACCTCCGGTTCCGCAGGAGAACGCGAACTGCGCACATACGAGGAGCCCCAACCAATTTATTCGAATCCTGTACATACCGGACTAGGCTTCTTAACGCGGCAATCGTACCTCCGCTTAGAACCCTCGCTGAATCTTATCGCGTAGCGCTCATTCGAGCGGTCCGTTTTGGCGACTTCGCCAGATTCAGCTTGCTCGGGATCGCCTATTCGCTTTTTGGCATTCCCTACTGAGTAAAATCCCTGCCTCGCGATTCGCCCGCTCTTGATCTGGGCGAAATTGTCATTTGCCGTTAGCCTCACAGGCCCCTCCCTCAAAGAACGCTATGACCACTCAATCTTCTTTCCGCGCCACTCAATTCATTACGACCAGCTGCATGCTGTTTGGCTTTTTCGCGCTAGCGACAGCAACCCCAGCTTTTGCTGTCCAAGATGACGGTGAGACAGAAGAAGTAGCCGATTGGGACGTCGACCAACCGCCCGGAGAGGCGCTTCATGTCGATCTCGATGTGACCACGGGAACTTGGTTGAGCCTGGACCTTAGTCCCGATGGAAAAGAGATCGCCTTTGATTTGCTCGGCGACATCTACGTGATTCCATTCCTCGGCGGCGAAGCGCGAGCGCTAACCAGCGGAATGGCGTGGGACATGCAGCCTCGTTATAGCCCGGATGGGAAGTCGATCGCCTTTACCAGTGACCGCGCGGGCGGCGACAATTTGTGGGTTATGGATCGGGACGGTCAGAATCCTGAAGCGGTGACGAGCGAGAGCTTTCGACTTGTAAATAGTCCGGCTTGGACTCCCGACGGCCGCGCGATTATCGGACGCAAGCACTTCTCAAGTCGACGTTCGATTGGCGCGGGTGAAATTTGGATGTACCACCGCTCTGGCGCTGATGGGCTCCAAATGACGGAGAAGCTCGGCAAGCAAAAGGATCTCGGTGAACCAGTGTTTTCGCCGGATGGCCGGTACCTCTACTACAGCTTCGATGCGACTCCCGGTTCGACTTTCGAATACAGCAAAGACTCCACCAAGCAAATTTATCAGATCGATCGACTCGACACGGAGACCGGAGAGATCCGCGCGATTGTCACGGGTCCCGGTGGCGCATGTCGACCGACGCCTTCACCGGATGGAACCAAGCTCGCCTTTGTGCGTCGCTCTGATTTCATTTCCACGCTGTTCATACTCGACCTCGAATCCGGTCAAGCTCGTCCGGTTTTCGCGCCACTCGAGCGCGACATGCAGGAAACCTGGGCTATTCATGGCGTCTATCCGACCATGGCTTGGACTCCCGATTCCAATCAGATTGTGTTGTATGCCAAAGGCACGATTCAACGCGTAAACATCGCTAGTGGCAAAACTACGCCAATTCCGTTCCACGTCAAAGACACGCGCGAAGTGCGCGAAGCGGTTCGGTTTGCCGTCGATGTGGCGCCGACGCAATTCGACGTGAAGTGCTTGCGCGAGGTCGCCGTGTCGCCGGACGAAGCGGCAGTCGTTTATCAAGCGCTGGGCAAGTTATGGACGCGCAGTTTGCCGGAAGGCACGCCGCGACGATTGACGAACGAAGAGCAGCGCTTCGAGTTCTATCCTTCGACAAGTCGCGATGGATCCAAGATCGCTTACGTTACATGGGATGACGAGGAATTGGGAGCCATCTGGATTGTCAATGCAGACGGCAGTCAACCGAAGCAAGTGACGACCGAAAAGGGCCATTACATCACGCCGGTTTTCTCACCCGATGGTGATAGCCTCGTCTATCACAAAGTCGGTGGCGGTTACATCACCTCTCCCTTGTGGTCTTACGAGACCGGAATTTATCGGATCGATCTAAACGGCGGCGAGCCGGAACTCATCACCCGTCACGGTAGCGATCCGCAATTCGGCAATGACAACGAGCGCTTGTTCCTGGTTCGCGACGAATACGAAGAGGATTCCGATCGCCACGCTTTGATCTCCATTCGGCTTTCCGATCGCGTCGAGTTCGAACACTTCTCGAGTGCCAACGCCGTCGAATGGGCACTTTCGCCCGATGGTCAGTGGCTGGCGTTCTCCGAGCGCTACAAGACTTCAATCGTCCCGCTGCTGAAGACCGGTCGCAACATCGAGTTAAGCCCATCCACCACTGCGCTCCCCATTGCCAGCGTCTCTCACGATGCTGGTGAAAACCTGCAGTTCTCCGGCGACTCCAAAAGTCTCTACTGGTCCCTCGGACCCGTACTTTACGAACGCGAACTCACCGAAGCCTTCGCCTTCCTCACCGGCGCTCCCGAAGAATTGCCCGAGCCTGTTAGCGAGGGCACCAACATCGCCTTTGCGCACCCGACCGTCGAAGCCAGCGGAACCTACGCGCTCACCGGCGCACGCCTAATCACCATGCAAGGTGATCTAATCATCGAATCCGGCACAATCGTAGTTCGCGACAATCGCATCGCGGCCGTTGGGCCTGCCGACCAAATAGCTTTCGAACCTGGAGTCCCGTCGATCGACTGCGCGGGGCTAACTATTATGCCGGGCATCGTCGATGCTCACGCGCACGGCGGCCATGCCATGAACGGTTTGACCCCGCAAGAGAACTGGATTCATCACGCCAACCTCGCGTTTGGCGTCACGACGATTCACGATCCGTCGAACGACACGAACTCGATCTTCGCGTCCTCCGAACTCGCGCGAGCCGGACTTGTGCTTTCACCGCGCACCTTCTCAACGGGCACGATTCTCTACGGCGCGCAAGGATCCTTTCGAGCCGAAGTCGATTCGCTCGACGACGCGCTTGGTCACCTTCGACGCTTGAAAGCTGTCGGCGCCATTTCCGTCAAGAGCTACAACCAACCGCGTCGTGATCAACGTCAACAAGTGCTCGAAGCGGCGCGCCAATTGGAAATCATGGTCGTGCCGGAAGGTGGCTCGCTCTTCCAACACAACATGACCATGGTGATCGATGGTCACACCGGCATCGAACACAGTTTGCCTGTCGAACGCATCTACGATGACGTCAAACAACTCTGGGGTTCAACCGGCGTCGCCTACACGCCGACTCTCGTCGTTGGTTACGGCGGAATTTGGGGCGAGAACTACTGGTACGACACGATGGATGTTTGGCGTCACGAACGCCTGCGCAGCTTTGTCCCGCGCTCGATCATCGAACCGCGTTCTAGGCGCAGGCCGAAAGCACCGCTCGAGGATTACAACCACTTGCGCAGTGCGAGCATCACGAAAGACCTCATCGATGCTGGTGGTAAAGTTCAGGTAGGAGCGCACGGGCAATTGGCCGGACTCGCTGCTCATTGGGAAATTTGGATGTTCGAGCAAGGCGGCATGACC
>JBLINP010000271.1:0-6475 GCA_047639415.1 Planctomycetota bacterium
ATGGCTTGGGGGCGTTCAGCGTCAGCGGGGGAGTGGCGCGTTTTACGGGAACGACTTCATCACGCCACAGGTCGCCGGGGGCCAGCACTCCGTGGTAGGTCAGCTGATGAAACTTGGGCGGCGGGACGAGGGCCGCTAGGCGTGAGATGAAGGTGTCCGCCGCCGCGGTGTACGCGGGCTTTTAGTTCCTGTTGGGTCTGCGTTTCGCCGACATAGGAAAGGCCATCGCCTTCGCGGAAGTTGAGCTTCGGCCAATTTTGGTAGAACCAGTCTTGGCACCACTCGGACACGTTGCCGTGAACGTTGTAGAGGCCGAAGGGATTGGGCTCGTAGCTATCAACGGACGCGTGGATAAAGTGCCCGTCATCGAAGTCGTCGCGTTCTTTGGTGACGGTCTTGTCGTTGTGATTGGCGCCACCGCCTAGATCGGTGCTTCCGTTCCAACACGGACCTTCCGTCGCTCCCCGCGCGGCGTGCTCCCACTGCACGTCGGTCGGTACGGCAAGACTCCACCTCGGCAGGATCTGCTGACAGTCAGCAAACGAAATATTTTCGACGGGATTGGTTCGTGAAATGACATGCGGCCTTTGACGACCTGCCTGGCCTGGCCAGTGACCGCTTGGATTATTGCCAGCTGCTCGGAGCCACTGCCACTGGGTGACTTCGTACTTCGATATGAAGTAGGGCGCGAGTTCGACTGAAGTCAGAGTGATTTGGTAATTGGTGTAGTCTTCGCGGTTCCGCGGAAGATTCGGATCGAGCTCTTTACTTCCGTAGTCAGCAGCGCCGCCGGGAATCAAGACCAGGACAAGACCTGTGTCTTCCGTGATTAACCAGCGCCCGTCGGGTCCTTGGACCGGTCGACTGCCGGATAGGACGTGCCAGAACTCCCAAAGTAGTGATTCGGGATCCTCGCGCAGCGGAACCAATCCAATCTGCCGAGAGAGTTCGAGTGACTCGTAATTTGAGTTGGCTTTGATGGCCGCGATCGCATTGCTCCACTGGGCAGCTTGCGATTCGTTGCTCGAGTCCTTGAGGCTTTTTGCCAGCGCCAAGCGTTCTTCGATTTGCTCGATCAATCCACCGGCGTGCGCGAGATTATCGAGGTTGCGAACGTACTGCTGAGTAGAAGCCAGGTCGGGTCGTGCGATTCCGAAATCCCAAATGGTATCGCGATCGATGATTTGCTCGAGGCGATCGGCTCTGGAGATCACGTGTTCCAATTCTCGCGGAGCGTACTCCCGATACTCGAGGGGAGCTGAAGAGAGTTCAGCTTCGGGCACAGCCCCGTAGTCTTCCTCCCAATCCCTAAGTCCCTGCTTGAAACTTTCGCTCAGGTCGCGAGCACTCTGCATATCGTTGAATAACGCGTGCTCTTCTCTAGCCACAGGTGTTGCGTGGCCGACTCGCTCAGCCTCCTTGCGATCGCTGTCAAACTGGCTTTGCACTTCCGGCAGCTGGCGCGTGACTTCGCGAGAGCGGATTAGCCACTGCTCCATTCGCGAAACACTGTCTGGGTGAATCGGATAGAGCTCATCAAACTCGTCGAACAACGACTGGGCACTTTGCTCGTCCTGCATTCGGTCGAGTTGCAGGGCTCCGCGTAGTTGATACGCATACAGGAAACCCGCACAAACTACGGCGACAACCAAAGCCAATGAAACCCCTGCGACCATTCGATTGCGCGACACCCACTTTTTGAACTCGATTACCGCGCCTGTTCGGTGTGCTTGCACGACGCGGTTCTCAAGGAACGCGCGTAGGTCATCGCCAAGCTCCTCGATCTCCGAGTACCGATCATCGAGTTCGCGCGCCATCGCCTTGTCGCAGATCGCGATCAGTTCCGGTGCTGCGTTTCGATCGAGGGGGATTGGACTTGGCGGGCCTTCGCTGACGAGTTCGATCAGGCGAAGCGGGCCGAGCTTGCGCTCGCTTGCGTAGGGCGCGTGGCCGGCTAGCAACTGATAGAGAACAGCGCCGACGGCATATATATCGGACTTGGTTCCGACGTCGTCGTGTTCGCCTCTGGCTTGCTCTGGCGACATGAAGGCGGGCGTGCCAACGGGAACTCCGTCGATGGTGAGGGCCCGCGCGCTCGACTTGTCGCCCGATTCTTCGCGGTAGGTGTGGAAGTCGACGGTGGCTTGGTCGGGGCCCTCGTCCGTGCTTGCAGCACTGAGGTCCTCCTTGCCGAGCACACGGCCCAGCCCCCAATCCATCACGTAAACCTCGCCGAACCGACCGACCATGATGTTGGCCGGCTTGATGTCGCGGTGGATCACGCCCTTCGTGTGCGCGTACGACATCGCTTCGCATACTTTGAGCAAGACGCCCAGCGTACGCGTACGCGTCCATCCCTCCTTGGCTTTTTCGACCAGGTGGAAGATCGCGCTCAGATCGCGGCCCTTGACGAGGCGCATCGTGAAGTAGACGCGACCTTCTTTATCAATGCCGAGCTCGTGAACCGGAACAACTCCAGGGTGATCGAGTTGACCGGTGATTTGTGCTTCTTCGAGAAAACGTAGCAGTGAGCGCTCGCCAACGGCGGGCGTGTCTCCGCCGCGCTCGGCTTGGCCGAGAATGACCTTCATGGCGAGTGGCCGACCGACATCCTCGTCCCAAACCTTTAGGATCGCGCCCATGCCGCCGCGCGCAATCTCGCCTTCCATGCGGTAGCGAGATTCTTTTTGTTGATGTCGTGAGAGTTGCTCGAGGAATTCGCTGGAGTGTGAGTCGTGGTACGACGAGGTTTCGTGGTCACGTAGAATCGGACCCGTGGAGCGCGCGTCCTGGTTGAGCAAGTCGAGCACCTCGCTGACGACTTGCGCATCGTCGGGGCACTCTCCGTCGAGATAGGCTTGCCACTCCGCTTCCGGAAGTTCACTGGCCGCGTCGAAAAGTTCTGCAATGCGACGAAAGGCGGGGTCCGTACTCATTGCATCGGTTCCGTTCCGCCGGGCTGGGTCGTTTTTGCAAGCTCCCGGTTGATCCAGGCGCGTCCCAAGCGCCACTCCAACTCGACTTGCTGCTCATCGGAATCGAGCATTCTTGCGATGTCAGCCATGTTCACGTTGAACAGGAATCGCAACTCGACTATCCGCGCGCGACGCTTATCCAATCGCGCCAGTTTCGCGATAGTCGCCTCCATTGCGGAGGAGCGATGAGGCTTGACTGCTTTGATTCGTGGCTCAGTCTCGGGCGATCCCCTCCGAGATAGACGCTCGAGCATGCGAGCGGCCAAATCAAAGAAGTGTGAACGTCCGAGCACCGAGCCTGTGCTTGGCTCATTCATCTCTCTCCTCCTCCTCAGATAACCTTTCTATGCAGGGTGGCGTTCGAACAACCCCGCGGGATCGGGGCCGGATACTTGGGATGTCGAATACCATAAGGCGCTAGTGCTCATTTAACAAGGCGTACAAATCAGACCGAATGGGGTCACGAATCCCGGGATTTTAATTAGGAAAGGATTTGTCGTCGCCTGCCTTTGATCCAAGCGCTGCTCGAGATCAAAGCGATTCCGTATCAGCACGCCGAGCGTGGCGTGCACGACCTCGCGCTTTGACCGAGCGCCAAGCTCATCCGCACCCTGATTAGGACAGCCATCGTGCAGACGACTTGAGATTCACCGTCTCGCGGCCATTATTCCAACTCCGCTCCCCTTCAATGACCAAAGGAGGGTCAAATAGGGTGGAAGTCTTCACTCTTCGTTCTGGCCCCACTCCGAAATCAAAGACACCATGATTTTTCGCCCCCTGCTGCCTTTGGCGTTTTGCCTGGGTTCTCCGCTCCTGTTTGCAAATCCCGCTACGACCGGCACGACCCGACTTCTCGATCTCAATGGAGATCAGAAACTCGACCGGCTTACCAACTTGGACGACGGGACTCTTAGGGTTTCGCTCAATGCTGGCAGGCGTGTGTTTCAAACCGTCGAACAGTTGCTTCCGCGAGCTTTGGTCAATGACGCACTCGCTGCTGATTTGAACGGGGACGGTTTCACCGACCTCTACCTAGTGACCTCCCACGCCAACCTCGTATTGCTTGGTGATGGTACGGGCATGTTCTCCGAGGCTACTCTTCAAGTCGGGTTGAGCGATGAGAACACCGGCATCGGGGCGGAGCTCGTTCATGTTGACGAAGACGGTATCCTCGATCTGGCCCTTCACAATCAGAACGGCGACGTGCTCTTCTGGGGTAGTGAGAACGGGTTTCTGCGTGACGAATCGACGCCCTTCGTCTCCGTGTCCCTGCCTGAAAACAGCACCCTCGATAGCTTCCTTCCGTTGAGCCTATTTGGCGAAACGAATTCGGAATTCGGTGATAGCGCTAGTTCAGTGGGAACTGAAAATTTCAGTTCCCGTGGTCGGTCAGCTCCCCACGCAAAGCCCGCTTCGCGAAGCGACTCGATTGGAAGCACGCCGCTCGCCGCCACAATCGGATCGGGATCACTCGCACCAATTGGTTCGACACGTCCGTTCATCACGCTGCTTGGTCTAACTCCCGCACAGAAGGAAGTGCTGAACCTATTGAGCGTGGTTGAGATCCCCGACGGGTTCAGTGGTACGGCCAAAACGTTGCGAGTGACGGGCGCGAACCTTCAAATTGTCAACGGCCTCAATGCGACCAACGGAAACCCGGCGGACCCGGCCAACTTGACTGGTATCACCAACAGCGTCGGCAACTTGATCGTTGGCTATAACGAACTTGGCCATCCAGTCTTCGACTCCCGCCTCGGCTCACACAACATCATTGTGGGGACAAAGAACACCTATACCCAATTTGGCGGCATTGTCGCGGGAAGCGAAAACATCATATCCGGGCCCTTTTCCACTATCACCGCCGGGCAACTGAACGAGGCCGTAGCCGCTCACGCTTCAGTGAGCGGAGGTAGTGAAAATCTCGCGCTCGCCGTCGAGAGTTCGGTAAGCGGCGGCAGTCGAAATACTGCCAGCGAATTGCAAGCATCTGTGAGCGGTGGCTTTCGAAACGTTGCGAGCGGCTATCAAGCTTCGGTAAGCGGAGGTTATTTTAACGCCGCTAGCGGCTACAAATCCTCGGTTGGCGGCGGTTTGCAAAACACGGCCACAGGCTTTTCCGCAACGGTTAGTGGCGGGCGACGTAATACCGCTTCAGGTACGACCGCCTCAATCAGCGGCGGTGGCTATAGCCTCGCCTCTTCGACCCTCGCCACTGTCAGTGGTGGGAGAGGAAACCTCTCGAGCGGAACCGGAACCACTGTAAGCGGTGGAGCCGATAACACTGCTACTGGTACTTACGCATCCGTAAGTGGCGGCACGCTGAATACCGCCAGCGGATTGCAAAGCTCCGTTTCAGGCGGCGGACTCAACGTGGCATCCAGTATACTCACGTCCATTAGCGGCGGTCGGGCCAACATGGCGGTCGGCATCTATACAACGATCAGTGGAGGGGAGCAAAACACCGCAACCGGCACGAGGAGTTGGATTGGCGGCGGTATTTACAACAGCACCTTGGGCAATTTTTCGTCCGTTAGCGGTGGCATCTTGAACGTTACAAATGAGACCGCGGCTTCCATCTTTGGTGGCTACTCGAATCTCGCAGATGGTCGCTATTCAACCGTAAGTGGAGGCAAGCAAAACACCAGCACCGGCATGAACTCTTCGATCAGTGGCGGATCGGAAAACAACGTTACCGGCATCGGAGCTTCGATCAGTGGCGGCAGATTCAATTTGTCTTCCGGCGATTACTCATCCGTCACCGGCGGTCGTACAAACGATGCAACCGCTTTGTACGCCTCCATTACCGGTGGCGCATCCAATTTGGCTTCTGCCTATGCCGCGTCGGTGACCGGAGGGGCTACCAATCATGCGAGTTCCATCGCCGCTACCGTAAGTGGAGGTAGGAGCAACGTCGCGAGCGGATACTATTCAATGGTGAGTGGCGGTGCTGGACGAAGTGCTCCTGGAGTGGATGACTGGGCCGCAGGTACACTGTTCGAAGACAATTAGCGACGGCCCGCCCGCTTTGCATTGGGCGGTTGTTTTGTCTTGGCTCCGTATCGTCACGCCTAACGCGCCAGTCGAAATCCCGAGAACATCCAGCGCTGGTGCGGGAAGTAGAAGTTGCGATAGGTCGGTCGCACGTGATCTTTCGGAGTGACGCAGCAGCCTCCGCGAAGGACCATTTGATTGACCATGAATTTGCCGTTGTACTCGCCGAGCCCACCGCCGAAAGGCACGTAGCCGGGGTAGGGCATGTAGGGACTTGCGGTCCACTCCCACACGTCTCCGAACTGTTGGCCTAGTCGGCCGGCGGTCGGCGCGGAGAGCAAGGCGACGGGGTGAAAGGTTTCGTCCTCGAGAAAGGCTCCGGGCACGGACGGGTCTTGCGCCGCGTGCTCCCATTCTTGCTCAGTGGGCAAGCGATAACCCGACCAGGTCGCGTAGGCTTCGGCTTCGTAGTAGCTGACATGGCAGACGGGCTCGTGCGGATCAACATC
>JBLINP010000272.1:0-6461 GCA_047639415.1 Planctomycetota bacterium
ACGACCTTGTAAGGTCGTCGAGGACGCCAGTATCTGCAAAGTGCCAGCAGGAACCAATAGACCGGCAGTGCCGGTCGTTCGTGGTGTTTGGTCCGCGTGTTCATGAATAATTCGGGCTAGGTGAATTCATGTGCAGCGCGGGTGGGACCATCGCTCAATGTATGGCGCCGGTGATTTCCGCGGTCCTGTCCTTGAAGCAGCGCGACTACTTTGCCATCGCGGTCTGCTCATGTTGGCTGGCTACCAACTTTTGGGAGATCGCGATCTACGCAGCAGACGCGCGCGCGCTTCAACTCAATCTCGTCGCGCCCGGCATGGGCGCCGTTCCCGTGAGTGAAGGCTCCATCATTCACGACTGGCACTACATGCTTGGCGAGCTAGGCTGGTTGCAACACGACACGATGATTGCGCTCGGATTCAAAATGGCTTCCTTCGCGTGTCTCGCACTCGGCCTCGGGTTGGGCTCTTGGCTGATCACCAAGATGTTCCACAGCAGAGCCGAGCTTTAGATCGAGCGCCTCGACTAAAGCGGATCGCGCTTAGGAGTACCGGGCGATCTGGGGTAAGCGCGCGGAGTTGCCTGCGTCTTGGTCACTCGCACAAGCACCAAATCGTTATCGAACGTTTCGGGATAAGCCGAATCGACGCGAACCTCGCCTCCGCCCAACTTGGAAAGAGCTTTGACGCTTTGCTCTAACTCCTCAGCAGCTTTGGGACCCTTCATCGCCAATACCGTACCGCCCAGCTTGAGCAACGGCAGTGAGTATTCGAGCACCATCGGCATCGGTCCGACGGCCCGGCTGATCGCCAGGTCGTAAGCCTCGCGAAGCGTAGCCGCTTGCCCGAGAGTTTCAACGCGCTCCGTGTAGAGTCGAACGTTCTCCAAGCCGAGCAACTCCACGACGGACTCCAAGAACTTGATCTTCTTGCCCGTTGAATCGACCAAGCTGAACTGATGATCCGGCCGTGCAATGGCGAGCGGAATACCCGGAAGGCCCGCACCCGTTCCGATGTCGACGACTTGCGACCCCGGTTCGAGCGCTAGAAACTTCAACGGAGTCAGACTGTCGACGATCAACCGACGCCACGCTTCATCGCGCTCGCGAATGGCCGTCAAGTTGACCTGTCGAGTGGCTTCAAGCAGATGGTCTAGATAGGCCGCCAGGTTTTCAAGCACTTGAGCGTCGAGGCTGAGGCCCAGGGCCTTCAAGTCATCCAGTACGAATTGGGGAATCACACGCAAAGAGTAATCGCCGGCCCAGTAGAAATCGCTGGCTAAGCTGCAATCTCTGATTCGAATCAGCCAGATAAAGAAGAGTCGTCGGCGTTAGCTCGCCGGCTCCCATTCCAGTTCGGTCAAGTAGAGCCGCATATCGAGCTCGTACTGGTGGTACTCCGGCTCCATATAGACGCACAGCTTGTAGAACTTTTCGTCGTGATCGGCGTGCTTCATGTGCGCCAGTTCGTGCACGACGATCATTCGCAAAAACTCCGGCGGCGTTTCCTTGAAAACGCTCGCCACGCGAACCTCGCGGCGTTTGCGCGTTTTCGTACCATGCGTTCGAGTGGCGGTCGTGTGTAGCCCGAGCGCTTGATGCACCGAACGCAATCGGTCATCAAAAACCACGGTGCCGAGCGGTGCGGCTTTCCGCATGCAGCTGGCCTTGATCTCCTGCACGTAGGTGTTCAGCGCCTTGTTATTCCGAACCTCGTGTCGATCAGGGTAGCGGCGCTCGAGATTCGATTTAAGTTCCCCAGCTTCCAACAACTGCTGCGCTTGGCTCAAGAGTTCGGGCGGGTAGCCGGTGAGGTAGGGTAAGGAGGTCATTTCGGTAGAGTACGGAGTCAGGCAATATTCCGCCGCCCAGCGGCGATACTGTGCCAGGGCAAATTCCACTGCTCAAATAAAAAGGGCGGTTGTACGGAGCCAGGACAAAAACCACCGGTACAAAAAAAGGGGAGGCACGCCATTTGGCGTGCCTCCCCTTTTGTTTTGAGCCGGTGGTTTTTGTCCTGGCTCCGTACAACCGCCCTTTTTATTTGAGCAGTGGAATTTGCCCTGGCACAGTATCGCCGCTGGGCGGCGGAATATTGCCTGACTCCGTACTCTACGGCAGCAGTTGCAACTCGATCGCGTTACTGATCTCAACGCCACCCGAGAAGGCGCCATTGATAGCCATCAGTTGCAAGTAAGCCGTTGCCGGTCCGTTGCCGCCTGAGACCGGGAAGGTCAGCTTGCCCATTGCGGTGGCCACTCTTGAAATCACCTTCACGGCGGGAATCGGAACCAGCGTACCGCCGAATAGCGGAGTCGGGTTGTTAGTCGCACCGATCACAATGAATGAGAGCGCGAAGGGATCCGCGTTCTCCATCAAGAAGGTTGCCGTATTGCCCGTGGACAAATCAGCACCGCAAATGCTGAACGCCAAGTCGCCAGGACCGCCGAAGCCGAGGTCCAATTGACAGGTTTCATCGCACTCGCGACGGAAGACCAAGAAGTCGTCCACGCCCGCTTCAACCAATGAACCGGTACCTGCATCTTCAGCGATGAAGCGCACCTGGATGTTGGCATTCGGCGTAACGAAATCGCTCACGTTGAACGTGTGCTGAAGCCAGCCACCCGAAGTTCCCGCGCCAGCGGGTCCGACCGTTTCGACATTGACGAACGCGCCGCCATTGCTAACTTCGACCCTAAAGATGTCCGCGTTCGGAGCGCCGCCGGTGTCGTTGCTGTACCAACGCGCATAGCTGATTTCCGCATCGCCACTGCTGAGATCGATCGCGGGCGAAGTCAACGTCGTCGCTCCTCCGTCCACGTCGTCGAAACCAAGCGAGTTGCCGACGTAACCCAAACCGGTCAGGAAGCACTGCGTCCCGGGGTCGGAATTGTCGTCTTCGGGGGCAGCGGCGGTTCCGATCGGATCGTCGCGTTCCCAAATACCCGTAGTTGCCGTGTCGCTGGCATCGCCAACGGTCCAACCGAGGTTCGATTCGAAGTCGTCGCTAAACAGAGTGGTTATTGAAGTGAAGACTTGGGCTCCGAAAGGCGCCGCTGCTCCAAGCGCAGGACTTGTTGCTGCGCCTTGGTTCGTGGTGATCGAAACCCAGTAGTCGACTGTGTCAAAGCAATTCAATCCGGGCAGGACAGCTTCGAAGCTACCGCCGCCGAGATCGACGAGTGAACTCGTTTGAGCAGAACCGCCGTTGACGTTGTAGTTCAACATGCCGCTACCGGGGGTCATCACGGTCGTACCGAAGGTCGTGATGTTGACCGGTATGGTCGTTGATGCAGAAGGCATCAACTGAGTCGGTAGGCCCGACGGGTAAGTGAAGGCGACCAAAGCCGGAATGTCGAAGGCTTCGACGATACCGATAGCGGTCGTGCCTGCCGGCGAAGTGGCGCTATCGCCCATTCCGCGCTTGGCGAAACCAGCCCACAGTTCGGCAAGGTTTGAGCCGCCGTTGCGAATGATATCCGCTTGGAGAACGGCATCGCGCGCTTGCAACATGTTGGGCGTGCTGGGCATCAACTTGAGACCGTCGACAACCAACTGCATAAGCTCTTCATTGGCGGCGAAGCCCATGTTGGCCCACATTTCTGAACGGCACTCGAGCAGAGCTTGGCACCAAATCTCACCAGCGTTGTGAACTCCGTCAGAGGGGTTGCCGATGAAGATGCTGTTGTTCGGAATACCGACCGGCACGACAAATTGCGTGGGATCGATATCCGCATAAGTCAGCGGGCTCTTTGAGAGGTCCGTGCTGTAGGGGTAACGACGGATGCCCCAGTAGTAGTTTTCGGTCGTTCCGAGAAACTCATGCGTGGCGTAGCCGCCCGTTGCGTAAACCGCATCGGGATCATCGGACGCGTCCGCATTCAGGGAAATACCGAAGTAGTCGCCCCAGCCTTCGCCCATGCCGCCGGCTTGACTGCCGAAGACCGTGCCGCCAGAAAGGCGAATCGAAAGGCCGTGAGAAATTTCGTGGTAGACGATGTCCGAGTCCAAGCCGCCGTCGATATCAGGAGTGGGTCCGTCGAAAACGAATTGTTGAATCCGCGCCGAAGTGCCGTCGCTTCCCGAGCCACTGAAGTTGGCGTTGTTCGTGCCGAAACCATCTTGCGCATCCGCAATCAATCGATCTCCGCCAACTCCGCCGAGACCAAAGTTGTCGTCTTGCAAGTTACTGGCTGCTTCGTCCCATCCGAGGCGATAGAGACGGTCATGGTAGATGTTGCTGAGATAGAAGAGATTGGTCACCGAAGCATCTGCGTACACGCTCGGAGCGTCGACACCGACGTTTGCTACGAAGTCGAAGACGCGATACGGACTACCGGTGGGACGCGGAAGGTCCGGAAGGTTGTCGGCATTAAGATCGGTGTGTGCCTCAACGTTATTGCCAATCGTTTCGTTGTCGCCGTCGTCGATCCAACCATCGGGAGAGGCGTCTGTGATCATCGCGGGCGTGACGGTTACCAAAGTCCTCGGCACCAACGGAAACTGAAAGCCGTTCGGTGTCGGATTACCGGGCGAACCAGGCTGGGGACTATCGTCCGTCCAAACATTCACGGTGAGATTTTCAGTGCTTTGGTAGAAGTGCAGTCCGTCCCAGCGACGCAGGATTGAACCGTTCGTCGCATCGACAATCGTTTCGTAGGTGTGACCGATACCTGGTACCGGAATCACAACTTTCCATGCCGGGTGAACTTGGGTGCGCGTCAGTGCGAACCAAATCAACTCACTCGAGATCGTGCTGTTCGCTCGGAAGTCTTCCGTGCTGATCCAAGTTTGCTTTAGAGCAACGCCGACCGGCTCGGATGCCGGGCGCAGGACCGCGGTCATTTCGATGCCCGCGTTTGCGGCTGCGGCTGCCAGCGCATCGCTCGCGTCGAAAGTAGCTGTCGGAGTGGCGAAGCCCTCCTCCGGACGCGGAATCATCGTGCTGGAAATATTGATTAAGGCACCGTCTGCGGTCACGTTGGCTTTGAGTTCAGCGCCCCAAATATCAATCCCATCGATTTGCTGCTGATAGGTGAAGTGTGTGACGCCGTTGTGCTCGGTCACAAACTCGCGCTCCATGCGCGCATCGCCCAACTCGGTGGGCGCGATTTCAAACAAGCCCGTGTAGCTGCCGACGAAGTTGCTGACGGCGCCGCGCGGAGTGAAACCATTCGGCTCCGTCAAAAGCGCGCGAGATGAACCGATGAAGTGAGGGGTTCCGAAGAACTGATCGTTGTCGACGCGAACACTTGGCACTCGTGAGGAGAGGCGCTGCAAAGCTTCGAAGCGAGCGCTAGCCTGATCGGCGCTGCGTCCTTCGACGATTGCTCGCGATACGTTGTCCAAGGGTCCGTCGACGCTAAGTCTTGCGTCGAAGTAAGGCAGTCCGGCTTCTGCTTCAGTGGGAGCTTTTTGCGCGGACGTGTTCAGTGAGAGGACGAGGAGGGCTGTTAGTCCGCAGAAAGTGCGTGCAATTCTCATGAGGTGGCAATCAAGTGGATACGAACCGACTGACGGCTCGAGGGGATGGGTGAAACAGTAATCTGACCGGAGGGGACCGCAAGAGGGATCATGCGGGAGGCGTTGAGTGCTGAGGACGCCTGTACAAAGAACGCTAACACTCTTGCTTCAAACCGCTAGATCGACGCTCGGCAAAAGGTTACGAACCCCGTGGTTGAGCTTCAGCGGAATGAGGGCAAGCAAGAGCAAACTGCACTCCCGGGATTCGACGCACGGGAGCCTCGCTGGGTTCTTCACACTTCGTGATTTTTGAAAATCCCCCGTTTATCGCCTTCTAGCCCCCTTGAAAGCAGGTCGAGAGCTCGAGCTTGCTTCACGAAATTCGTGAGGCTCACGATTTGCCGACCGTTGACTCGACCATTAATCTGCTTCGCGTTCCCGTCGGCCAGCGCGCCTCCGCGACTCGCGGAACTCCCTCGGCCGGCGAGGGCATCACTTCACCAACGACATGTTTGCGCTCTGAGTCGCCGAACAATTCGAGAATGCGTGAACTCAGGACTAATCATTGCCAACTCTTGGGCCTCACCAGCATGCTGGTTCAATGAGCGGAAATACCCTGATGGTGCAAGGCTGCGCTTCCTCCGTCGGGAAGAGTTTGATCGTGACAGGGCTGTGTCGGCTCTTTCATCGGCGCGGGATCTCTGTGGCGCCCTTCAAAGCAATGAATCTCTCGCTCAATTCCGCCGTCACGAAGGACGGCGGTGAAATCGGACGCGCGCAAGCCGTTCAAGCGGACGCGGCCGGAATCGAAGCCACCGTCGCCATGAACCCGGTCTTGCTCAAACCCGAAGCCGGCGGAAAAACGCAAGTGATTGTCTCCGGCAAACCATTCGCGCAAATGGAGGCGAGCGATTACCACGCGCGTCATCGCTCTTTATCAAATGTAGTCGAAGCCTCACTCAATTCGCTTCGCGAGCAATACGACTTGGTCATCATCGAAGG
>JBLINP010000273.1:0-6447 GCA_047639415.1 Planctomycetota bacterium
TCCAACCCCGCAACCCCGCGCCCTCCTCCCAAACTTCACACTCCCCCGCCAACTCCCAACTCCCCCGTTTAAGTCATTCTTCCCTCTCTCTCGTAGTAAACGATTCGCCCCCCAACCTGCTGTCTTACTCGCGCGCACCAATTTTCCCCGCGTTGACGCGTTCGCTTCCGCCCTACACCCGACAATCCTGCCTTTCCTCGCCCGTCATGCTTCCACTAAAGGTGCAGGAGATCCAAATCCTCGCTTAGCGGTTGAGGAGCTCCGCCTCCCACGAGGTCCACCAACTCATATTTACTGTACGAATCGCGCGTCGAATCCCGAGTCCCAATCCCAAAGTGCCGTCCCTACTTACACAGACAATCGCGCCATCATAAAAATGCTCCTGCGGCTCGCCTGCAGTGCTCGGGACAACCGCGGTTTTGAGAGCCTTGGGGTCCATGACATTCATCGCAAAGATCCGCCCATCGGCCGTGCCGCCCGGCAGGACGATCCATCCGAGCTCCAGTTCTCCGACGGCCTCGCGTCTTCCCCGTGCAATGTCGTGAGCCCAAACCGTTCCACCAACCGTGGGATTGGAGATGAGCACTTGTTTGCAGTCGCGAGACATGACCGGCATCTGCGGTATGGGCGTAGCGCTGATGCCTACAGGCACGACCCCACCCTGCAGGTCCATCCAGACCGACGAATATCCTTCCGGAGCCGAAGGGAGCACATAAGCCAGTGAACCGTCTTCGCTAAGGCTGACTCGCACACCATGATCGACCACCGGTTGCGGATTACCGACGGCTTCACCGGCCTCCAGATCGAAGGGCACGGTCCAGATCGAATTGGGATTACTGTCGCGCCGCTCGAACACCAAGTGTCCGTCGGAATAGGCGGGGCCAGCCATGTTCCAACCGGGAAGCTGGAGCACGTCACGGAGCTCGCCATCACGCCAGTGCGAAAGCGTGTCCGGTTCGCCAATCCCCTTGCGATGCCGAACGACGAGAATGGTGTCGTCCGGCAGAACGGCAACCCCGTCAAAGTGCGTGGTCGTCTCTCCGTCGGCGGAAAACAGGGGCGTCGTCTTTTCAATCAGAAAGGAGCGTCCAAGTAGGTCCAGCGATTTTCCGTCCGAGTAAACGAGTTGACCGTCTCTGGTCCAGGCGAGTTGAGAGTGCGTGTCCAGCGAGATCTCGCCGCGCGTTACAAGTGTGACGTGTTCGCCCTCTGCCGAGATACGCCAGAGCGCACCCTGCGATGTGAACGCGATCTGCGTACCGTCTGGCGACCAAGTTAAACTTGCCGGATGTTCGCCGGCGGCTTGAGTGCCTTCGAAATCGACTTTGATCACGTCGAACTCATCAAGGGAACGGATGTAGACGCCATCGAATTGAGTCCAAGCCAAACGGCTGCCATCCGGCGAGAGTTCCAGGTCGAGTACGTTGTCGTCAGGCTCCGCTAGCACCACCGCCAAGCTGCGAGCGGCCGTCGTGTTGTCGTTGCCCAACTCCGCATTTTTGGATTCGAGCGTCATCCGCAACCCGAATCCAACGGCCGTTGCCAGAACGGCTAACAGCCAGACCGCGGGTCGCAGTGCGAGCGGACGATGCGCCGGCACGGGCTGTGCATCCTCAACTTCAAACCGCAATCCCGTAGTGCCGCTCGATTCCGCTAGAGCGAGTTCAAGCTGAACGCGCGCTTCACCGGCATCTCGCAAACGCCTGCGCGGATCTTTCGACAACGCGCGACGAAGCAGTTCCGAAACGCGAGCGGGTAGCGGCGGGAACGCTCATCGTCGCCCGCCAAGTCTTCGGGCAAGACCTTGATCGCCACTTCGCGTTCGAGCCGCGTGTCCTTCGCGCGATAAACCTCGCCCATCCCCCCAACTCCGAGAGGAACGAGGATTTCGTAGAACGAGAGCGATGGACCACCATTTAGAGGCATAGGTGTGTGTACGACGGTGCTTCCGTTCTCCTCGACCGACGATTCCTCATTGACGTTCGCCCAGCAGACTGGGCGGGCTTCTAAAATATAGCGACGCGTAGTCATTGAAAACTCACCGCACTGCCCCCAACTCGAATCGACGATCGATTTACTAAGGCACCCGGGACTCGAGTGCCTAGAAGGAGGATTGCTATATCCCAAACAGCGCGTTGCCGTAGTACCCTGATAAAATGAGATCAGCTAACGAGATTTTTATTGGGTTCGCAATCGCACTTGCTCTCGGTTCCTGTGGGTCGAAATCGAAGCCTACCGAGCTCTCACCTTCCCGATCTAAAGTCGTCTTTATCGGTATAGATGGAGCGACGTGGGATGTGATGGATCCGATGCTCGCGCGCGGCGAACTACCGAACATTGCGAAACTGATTCAACGTGGATCGCGCGCACCGTTGATTTCGCTTCCGCCATTCTCGTCGCCTGTCGTCTGGACAACGATGGCTACGGGCAGGTTTCCTCGTGACCATGGGATCTTGGGCTTCACTTACCCTTTCTCCGCTTCCAAGAATGCACGACCGGTAAGTTCCGATATGCGGCATGTGCCTGCAATTTGGAACATCGCAACAAAGTACGGCAAACGCACAGGTGTGATCGGCTACTTCGTTTCTCACCCGCCGGAACAGGTCGACGGATTCGTCGTCACCGATCGCTTTTACCAAAAAATTCCTGGCGCGGTTTTGCCCGCTAACTTGCTCGATGTGATTACGCCTCAGTTGATGGATGGGCCTAGTCGCCAAGAAATTTTGGATCGTTTCTTGCCGTGGGATTATTCTCCAGAGGCCGCAAAAGATCCGAATGCCCCTCATCACAAAGCATCGTTGATAGTCTCGGGACGAGTTGACGATGTAGTTCTACGCGACGAGATCTATCGCAAGACTTCCCTCGGCCTCATGGATCAACCCGTCGATCTGCACATGAGCTATCTACGGATCGTCGATCACAGTTCCCACTCAACTTGGCGCTACTTTGACGGAAGTGGCTTTAAAGAGGCGGCCGAGCCCGAAAACATCAAGCTCTTAGGCGACATCATTCCAGAAGCCTATCGCTACGTAGATGACTTCATTGGTGAAGTCGTCGAACGCTGCGGCGAAGACACGAACCTAATCATTGTTTCAGATCACGGGTTTGGACCAGCCACGGAGGATTACGAAGTCACCGAAGGCAAAGGCATGGTCCTCAGTGGCTCCCATCGGGCTGACGGAATTTTATTGGCAGCGGGCCCCGACATCATCAACTCGTCCGGCGACGAGATTGACATGATCGATATCATGGACGTCGCTCCCCTACTGATGACACTTACAGGTTTGCCAATTTCCGATGAGTTGCCCGGCCGTATCGTTTCCGAAATTCTTCGGCCTGGATATCTAGAGCAATTTCCGATCGAACGGGTCAGTTCCTATGTGATCGAAAAATCCATAGTCAAAGGACGTGCGGTGCCCGAAGAGGCAGAACGCGACATGCTCGATATGCTCGCGAACCTCGGCTATATCGATGACGGCCTTGAAGCCGGTGATGAAGATATCGCAGAGGACCTAACCATTTGGGATGTCAGTCACAGTGCTCGTATGTTAGCCATTGCTGGCGAACTGAGCCATTACGTTATGCGCGGCAGCGTTGAGCCTGCTCGCAACTTGATTGAACTCGTTCGTGAACGTGACCCAAGATCCGCAGAGTTGCTATCGAAACATGTCCGAGCAACTCTTCGCGGTGTCGCTGCAAGTATAGATCTCAAGATGGATACCTTTACGAACTCGGAAACTCTGGAGTCACTTGGACTCTGACGCGTTTTAATTGAGACGTTTTGACAGCGACCTTAATCTCTGCCACGAGCGAGTCGCGTTCAATGGGCCCTGACGCGCAAAAGCACTAAGGCACCAGCAACACCGACGCGACGTTGCAGACGTATTCGGAACGCTTATCACAGGCTCTGGCTTTATCAATCTCGATCCAGAATTCGAGGACGCCTCCAATGGCGATTTTCACTTGAGCGCGATCTCCCCCGTAATCGACGCTGGCAATCCCAACTTCGCACCGCTTATCGGTGAAACCGACATTGACGGAGAACCGCGAGTTCAAGGTCTTGCGGTCGATCTCGGATCGGATGAATTCTGATTTTCCGATAGGCTCTAGACGAAACGGGCGTTCCCACAAACGACTGCGTATCTCGAGGTAGCCTGCGAAACGTCGATACCGAGCATGACTCGCTATCGCCGAGTTTCTGTCTAACGTACGGCGCGTTGAGTACAGGCTCTACGGAATCAACAGCAGCGCAACCGACTCGCTTGCAAAGTTCGGGACTCCCAAGATTTCGGCGGCTAGGTAGGCGTGATTCATGGTGACTCCCGCCAATGCAGGATCGAGGCCGGCTGGCAATGTCAGGGAAGCCGTCGCATTACCAGAACCGTCGAGGGCACTGAAGAAACTATTGAACGCGCCCAAGGTCGGGGTTGTCAGCGTGATGTTGAAGTAGACGTCGAAATTCAGAGGCAGAATGATTCCGCCGCCAAAGTCGATTCCCGGAGCCGTGCCGGTCACGCTGCCGAAAATCCAATAGAACCAGTTTGCACTGGAGGCTCCACCTGTCAGGGACAAGACCTGTGTTCCGCCAGTGCTCAGAGAGAGGCTCGCGATATCTCCGCTAAAAGTTTCGCCGTCAACTTCATAAGCGTAGACGGCACCATTGCGATCTCCGTCATCGTTGAATGGGTCGCCGCCAATCCCAATCGCATCGCTGTCTTCATCGTTAGCTCCTCCGAAGACCAACGTTCCCGCCCCACCAACCGCTACCGAAATACCGAAGTCATCGCCGGTCCCAGTATTCGAAGCTTTGACATAGGCCTCGTGATTCCACGTCGTGCCGTTACGCGTGAACACGTAAGCCGCGCCTGAATTGTTCGCGTTGTCATTGGTTTCGTCCCCGTCTATGCCAGTGGCATCGCTGTCTTCGTTGTAAGCGCCAACGATGATCGTGTCTCCATCAATGTCGGCCGTGAAACCGAACCGGTCGGCGCCTCCATTGGTTGAAGCCTTGAGATAAGCCTGCTGACTCCAGGTTGTTCCGTTTCGGACGAAGACGTAGGCCGCACCCGAGTTCGAGGAAAAGGATCCGGTCTGAGCACTATTAACTCCGGTGCCTCCGCCGTCTTCGTGCGGCGCTCCAACCACGATCGTGTTGCCTGAGAAAGCCACTCGGCGCTGGCCGCCGAATTGCATCGCGCCGCCGTTATTCGAAGCCTTTAGGTAGGCCTCCTGACTCCAAGTGATTCCATTTCGAACGAAGACGTAAGCCGCGCCCGTTTGCATGAAGCTGTTGTTGTTCGCATCGCCGTTGATGCCGGAGGTCACGCTGTCTTCAAGCCCCGCGCCCACCACGACGCGGTCGCCCGAAACCCCAACGGAGCCTCCGAAATTATCCGCGTTGCCGGGAAACGAAGCTTTCAGGTAAGCATCTTGAGTCCACGTCGTTCCAGTTCTCTGGAACATGTAGACCGCACCCGAGGATGTCGCTCCATTGTCACTCTGATCTCCGTTCACACCCGCCACGCTACCATCTTCGCTTTGAGCCCCAACAGCGATGAGGTCGCCGTCGATCGCAACGGAGTAGCCGAAGGCATCGAGATTTTCGGTATTGGATGCCTTGAGGTAAGCCTGCTGTGACCAGGTAGTGCCGGAGCGGACAAAGACGTAGACGGCACCCGACGCAGAAGCATCGACGCCGTTCTGAAAGCTGTTGACACCGGTGCTTTCACTGTCTTCGCCAGTCGCGCCTACAAGCAGGGTGTCGCCGTCGATCGCCACCGAGTATCCGAAGAAGTCCAGTCGCTCGGTATTCGAAGCTTTGATGTAAGCCTGTTGAGTCCAGTTGCCACCGCTGCGCACGAAGACATACACGGCGCCGGCCTGCGTCGCGGTGTCATCGCTCTGGTCGCCGTTGATACCGGACGCACCACCGCTCTCCAAGTAAGCCCCGACCACGAGTGTGTCCCCGGAAGCTGCGACGGACCACCCGAACGAATCCTGGTTGTCGGAATTGGAAGCCTTGATGTAGGCCGCCAGAGCGACTGAGTTGAGTTGACCAGCATCACCAATCAGTTGCTCAAAATGGTGATGAGCGTTTCGATCAGTTGCTGTGTACTTGCTCGACGAAAGCGAGCTCGGATTGAGCGATTGAGCAGCTGCAATTGGGGACAACAGGCAGATCAGGCTCGAAAGAAGATAGCGCTTAGGAAGTTGAAACATGTCGCGGTTGGAACGGATAGAGAAGAGGTCGAATAGAAATGAGACTCCTGTCAAAAGACCCGTGCGCCAGCGCTCCGCCCGCGAAAATCGCAAATTTCCACGTAGATTGGTCTCGAATGTCGCCCCAGCTCTCGCGCGGAACCCAAGATGGATCGGCATTGAGCTTAGTTCTCTTGGAACAATTCGCCAGCTACCCAGTCATCGAGCGATTGAGCGGAATTAAAAGAG
>JBLINP010000274.1:0-6436 GCA_047639415.1 Planctomycetota bacterium
CGCGCCATGCAGCGCATGCTTGCAACTCGTGACCGGCTGCGACCAGATAGGTCACACCAACGAAGATCCTTCAAGCCAACGGCAAAGTGGGGCCCGAGAGGGCATCGCAGGGCTTAATGCCATTGGCAACCCCGCGCCCTCTTCCCAAACTTCACACTCCTCCGCCAACTCCCAACTCCCCCGTTTAAGTCATGCTTCCCTCTCTCTCGTAGTAAACGAATCGGCCCCCAACCAGGTGTCTTACTAGCGCGACTCGCGCGCACCAAATTTCCCCGCGCTGACGCGTTCGCTTCCGCCCTACACCCGACAATCCTGCCTTTCCTCGCCCGTTAAGCTTCCACAAAAGGTCCACCCGATCCCGCAGTTATTGAAAACAGCTCGCAATCTTCACAACCAATCGCGGCACCATTACGACTGGGGCAGGTACGAGAGCGCGCTGGCGGCAATTCGCAAAGCGAAGCAAATTATTGAGGAACTGAAGGGTGCCGACGACCCTTTGATTCTCACGTTCCTAAACGATATGGCCTACTACTATCGGGCCAAGGGCGAGTTGGGCCCGGTGCAAGGGTTGCTCGAAGAGGTGTGGGTAAAGCAGGAGGAGATCGCGGGCAAGGGCAGCGTCGATGCGTTGCTGTCAGCCCAAGCGCTCGCTGAGTATTTGCTCGAACGGCGCCTCTACTCGGATGCACTCGCGATCTACGAGGAAGTTTCCGCGGGCTTTGAGGATCATGAACCCGGTGATGCAACGACCTTCTATCGCTCACGGATTTCCCGATTGAAGGGCAACGCCTTGGCGCTCGTCGGTCATCTCGACGAAGCAGAAGAAGCGTACAGCCGAGCTTTGCGCTTGGCGGAAGAATTGTTCGGCGCAGGTCATCCTAAGATTCGCATGTACCTGAGTGATCAAGCGCGCTTTTATAGCTTGTATCGCAAGGACTACGCGCAGTCAGAAGACCTTTACAAGCGACTGCTCGCCATTGTGGAAGCGGATCGGCAATGGCCCGAACATGTGTGGGCGGCGAAGCAATCCTTGGGAAGGCTCTACTTACGGAGCGGCAAGTACGAGCTTGGCGAGGAGCTACTTCGCGAGCGATATTTAGAGGAGCGAGCGGACGGGATTTTGGAGCAGATGAATAGCGCAAAGCTCGTGATCAGCGCGTCGAACTTGGGTGAAGTTTGCTGGGCAATGGGGGATATGGATCGCGCTATTGTGTTTTGGAAAGAGAGCACGGATCGATCTGCCCGATTCGAAAACTCCGTTTTGGCTGTGGGAACTGAAGTCGAACGGTTGGAGTACGCCGCGGCGCTGGTTGAAAACATCAACGCGACGCTGTCGCTACATTTGAATGGAGCGCGTGGAAACGCTCTTGCAGCGGAAATGGCCTTTATGCGGCTTCTCCGAACCAAAGGCAGGGTCTTAGAAGCGCAGGCGGATACCTTTCGATCTGTGCAGGACGAAAGCGTGTCCGCAAAGATCAAGGAACAGTTCACGTTGCTCAACGAGCTGCGCGGACAGCACGCGTACCTCTCGCTTTCCGAATCGGATGAGGACCGTTTGCAATCCGTCTCGGATGAAATTCAAGGACTCGAACGTTCCTTGGCGGAGCACTCGGCCAACTTAGTTGACATCACGAAATTCGTGCAGTTGGACGAGGTATTCGCAGGCCTCCCCGAAAAGGCGGCGCTGGTCGAGTTCGTGCGCTATCAGCCCCTTGATGTAAAGCAGCAAAGCTATTGCGATTCGCACTATGCGGTCTATGTCTTGCAACGGGACGGAACGCTTGCCGGTTTCGATTTAGGGTTGGCTTCAGTCATTGATGCGAACATCTCCTCGTTGCGGACCGCACTATCGAGTCTCGGGGAATACAAAGCCCTCGCTGCAACGCTTCACTCTCAACTAGTCGCGCCCTGGCCGAAGCCGTAGGCGACAGCTCGCGGTTGTTACTCGCTCCGGATGGCATGCTCAACTTGCTTCCATTCGATTGCTTGCAACCGATCGGCAAGCAGGCCATGATTGAGACGCACCAGCTTTCCTATTTGAGTTCGGGGCGTCGCCTAGTTGATGCGAAAGAAGCCGTTACGGCTTCTGCGAACAGAAACGTGATCGTCGTTGCCGCACCTGATTACGGAACACAGTCAGAGGATCCGAGTGAACGACCCGCCGGACGATTCGACGGACTCGAATGGACGCCACTTCCGGGGACGGATAGCGAGGCTCAAGCGATCATGGCAATGATGAAGGGGGCTAGCCTGCTCACGGGTAAGGCTGCTTCCGAATCAGCACTGGAAGCTGTACGGGCTCCGCACATTTTGCACCTCGCTACTCACGGTTTTTTCCTGGGCTCACAAACCGGGGGCATAGATTCCGCATCTCGCGGGTTAACCATCACCGGCATCGAACCCAAAGGCGAACTCGTCGAAGCTTTGGAGCAGATGGAGAACCCCTTACTGCTTTCGGGGCTCGTGTTAGCGGGAGCCAACCGTCAGGGCACGGAGCAAGATGACGGTTATATGACCGCTCTAGAAATGTCCGGCTTGGATCTTCAAGGCACCGAACTCGTCGTGATGAGCGCGTGCGAAACAGGCATTGGAACGGTGACAGCGGGAGCAGGGGTGTTCGGATTGCGACGCGCGGTCGCACTTGCTGGAGCGAAGTCGCAGGTCATGAGCCTGTGGAAAGTTTCCGACGACGCAACAACCGAACTCATGCGCGTGTTTTATCAAGGTTTGACGTCCGGATTGTCGCGAACTGACGCGCTACGCAAAGCCCAGCGTTCGCTCTCCGCAACCGACAAATGGAACCACCCCTACTTCTGGAGTGCGTTCATCCTCTCTGGTGATTGGCGCGAGTTGTAAAAGGCGCTCAACTAGCAGGAGAGCGGCGCCCATTGCCCACTTCTGCTCGTCGGTGCGACGGCAGAGAACTAAGAAGCGTAGTGGCTGGTTCAAACAGTTGATTGGAAAAAGCAGCGCGCGGGTGTCAGGGGCGATCGATACTCTAGCGGTTGTTTGAAGTACACTTCGTGCAACGGCGAATGAATCACATTCCCTGAGTGCCTCAGTATCCTTCAGCATCGATAAGAAAATGAAACGATTGATTTGGATGAGTTTTGCGGCCTTGATTCTCGGTGTTACCAACCTTGAAGCGCAGGCCGGTTTTCGCGATGAGATTGCGGCAGATTACGAGGCGAATCTTCGTGAGCTTTTCATTCACTTTCATCTCAATCCGGAACTGTCGAGTCTTGAAGTGAAGACGGCTGCGCGTTTGGCGGCTGAGCTTCGCGCGCTAGGTGTTGAAGTGACCGAAGGGGTTGGCGGAACTGGGATCGTCGGCATGCTGAAGAACGGCGAAGGGCCTTTGGTTCTGGTGCGTGCGGATATGGACGGCTTGCCGGTAAAGGAAAATAGCGGCGCCGAACACCAGTCCGAAGTGATGCAGGTCAACACCAAGGGCGACGAAGTTCCGGTCATGCACGCTTGTGGCCACGATGTTCACATGACGTCGCTGGTTGGAACGGCGCGCCAACTTCAAGCGCGGCGAGACCGTTGGTCGGGAACGGTGATGTTCGTGGGGCAGCCTGCTGAGGAAACCATCAGCGGCGCCCGAGCGATGATTCAAGACAATCTATACGCCAGGTTTGGCGTACCGGATTTCGCCTTGGCCTTTCATGTTGGCGCGGGTGATCCCGCGGGCAAGGTCGAAGTCAAGGGCGGCCCGGTTTACTCATCTTCCGACTCGGTAGACATTATCGTGCACGGCATCGGGGCTCACGGTGCATCGCCGCACAAAGGCAAAGACCCGATTTACATTGCTTCGCAGATCGTCATCGCGCTTCAAGGTATTGTCAGTCGCGAACTTTCCCCGCTGCGTCCGGGCGTCGTGACGGTCGGTGCCTTTCACTCCGGTTCTAAGCACAACATCATCAGCGACGAAGCTCATCTCCAGCTGACCGTTCGCTCAAACGACACGGAGACCCGCGATCTTCTTCTGTCCGCTATCGAGCGCATTGCGCTCGGCGTCGCTCGCACGAACGGATTGCCCGAGGATCTACTGCCCGATGTGATCTTCTCGAAAGTGGAAACCACGCCTCCGACAGTCAACGACATTCCGCTCGCTGATCGAATCGGCAAAGCGTTCCTGCGCGAACTCGGACCGGAATGGCTGCATGCATCGAACTACGAAGGCATGGGCGCGGAGGATTTCGCTTACTTCGTAAACACCGAGGAGCGGGTACCGGGTTGCTACTTCGGCGTCGGTGGCACGCTCCAGTCCGATCTCGATGCCGAAGCTGCCGGTGGCCGGGCCGTCGCATCGCACCATTCGCCCTTCTTCCGCATCGCTCCCAAGCCCTCGATCATCAGCGGCGTTCAAGCCATGACCGTTGCAGTCGAAGAGCTACTGGGGAAGCGATAGAAGTACGGTGTCAGGCTCGATCTCTCGTACAACTGAGCCTGGTCCGATTGTCCGAAACGAAGAGGCCTCACCGTTCGCGAAACGGTGAGGCCTCTTCGTTTTGGACAATCGGACCAGGCTCAGTTGTACGAGAGATCGAGCCTGACACCGTGCTTCATGGACTGCTAGACTCCCGCCATGGACGAATCCAATCCGATAACGACCGTCTTTGCGCGCGTCGTTCAAAAGGGCTCCGAAACTCTTTATGAAGCGTGGCTCAAAGATGTGAGGGCAGCAGCTTCGACCTTTATTGGCTATCGCGGCATGACGGTGCTCGTTCCAACGGCGAGTCGCGAGGAATACACCGCGATCACACACTTTGATTCGGAAACGGATGCCGATCGTTGGCTGTGTTCGGATGAGCGCCGCTCGTGGCTCGAAAAGTTGGGCACGATTTCGATTGAGCGTGAAGAGATCACGTCACTGACCGGCATGGAACGTTGGTTCACTCTTCCGGGATGCACGGTGTCGGAGCCGCCGCCTCAGTACAAAACGGCGATCATGATTCTGGTGGGGCTTTACCCCATTTCGCTAACGATGGAGTATGCGTTGAAGCCGGTGTTGGTCGAACTGCCGGTGACCATGCGTCTCTTAGTCGCTTTGATTGTCTCCGTCTCAATCATGGTGTGGGGCGTGATGCCGCTGTTGACTCGAATCTTCTATCAATGGCTCTACCCGCGAGACAAGCGGCCGAGTGTGTGATCGAGGCTGAAGCTACTGTTTGCGAGGGGGGATTGATTTCAGGAAGCCCACCAATGCTGTTAGGAATTGAGGACGGGCAGTTTCGAGAAAAGCGGCATGGTCGGCGCCCGCGAGCGATCGGTACTGTTTGTGGGAACTTCCCAAACGAGCGTAGAGTTTGGCTTGTAGTGCCGGCGGCGCGAATGGGTCAAGCTCGCCCGCAATGACGAGAACAGGCAGCTTTATCCTTGAAGCGTCCAGGGAGTTGTATTGCTCCGAGCCCCTCGCATCGACACGAACCGGATCTGCTTTGAGAGCGCTGGCGACGTAAGCTTTGACCGCCTTTTCGCTGATCGTTCCTGGCGTGATGAAGTCGCTAGCCGCAGCTTCCGCCGTGTTGGCTTGCCGAAGCGGCGCGGTATCAGCGGGATCGGTCGGTAGTGGGACATCTTCATCGAACCAATATCCGAAGAGGATGAGCGACTCGATGGAATCGGGGTGTCGTTGAACTGTGAGTTGTGCGATCGTGGATCCCATCGACCAGCCGAAGAGATGCGGCTTGTGGCTCCAATTGCTTTTTGAGTCGATCCAATCGGCGACCACCGCGACGTCATCAGCAGAGCGGTTGGGCGTAAGCCATTGACTGGCGTCCCTTGGCGTCGAGCCATAGCCGCGAAGGTCGATGGCGAAAACGGCGTAGCCCGCTTCGACAAGTCCGTCCATCAAGGAGAGCTCTTCACCTTTCACTTGCAGGTCGAAGTCGGGTAGTGCGCTCCACGTGCGACCATGAATGAGAAGGATCGCTTCGGTTGCATTTGAAGCGCTCTTCTCCCAGACGGCAATCGGATGCCCATCAGCGATGACGGTGTGACGCAGGGGCTTAGCGCTTTGGGCGAATGCGGCTGTTGGGCTTAGCAGGAGCGTCAGAGCAAAGATCCAAACGGAGGTGGTTTTCATGTGTCCGAGTATACTTGAGAGCATGGCTCAATCACGTAAGACGCAGTTCGTCGCTTTTCTGCGGGGCATCAACGTGGGCGCGAATGGTAAGGGGCGCAAAAACGTGCCGATGGTTGAGCTGCGGACTCTCGCTGATGAACTCGGGTTCACCGAAACGCAAACCTATGTTCAGAGCGGTAATCTCATCTTTGAGGCTTCGATCAAACCGAAGACCGTGGAACGCAAGCTCGAAGCGGCCATCGCCGCTCACTTCGAGTTTGAAGTTCCCGTGGTCGTGCGCTCAATGGGGGAATTAGTGAGCGCACGGATGAATTGCCCGTTCGAAGAGGCTGCGAGGCTTCGGCC